>JBGSMU010000166.1:0-5688 GCA_041739955.1 Gallionella sp.
GGGACTTCAACCGGGGCGATGGTGACAAGATCCAGTTGGAGAACACCAGTGGTGTCAAGCTCTACTCATATGAGGTCAACAACCTCCTGACATCGTCCATCAAGACGGTTGATACCACACTCACCGCGAGCAACGGTTCCACGATCGTCATCAAAGGCGTGACCGACCTGACCGCAGCCGACTTCAACGTTTCCGTCGCCTGCTTCCTGCCGGGAACAGGCTTTGCCACAGATAAGGGTGAGGTTGCCATCGAAGAGCTCAAGGCAGGTGATCTGCTGCTGACCGAGAACGGCTACCGTCCGCTCAAGTGGCTGGCCCGTCGCGATGTCGACTGGAGCATGACCATCCCGCGCCGTGTGGCACCAGTGCTGGTGAAACAGGGCGCCCTTGGCGACAACCTGCCGCAGCGTGACCTCTTCATCTCACCTGCCCATGCACTGCTGGTGGATGGCGTGCTGGTCACCGCAGAGTTGCTGGTCAACGGCGACAGCATCGTGCAACTGACCGACCTCGGTCAGGACTTCATCTACTACAACATCGAACTGGACGAACACAGCATCGTCTATGCCGAAGGCATGGCAGTGGAGAGCTATCTGGAAGTGGGCAACAACCGCGCGAGCTACGACAACGCGGCTGAGTTCCATGCCCAGTATCCGGCGCACCAGACACCGGCAGCTATGGATAAGGCAAGGGTAAACTTGAAACGCCAGATCACACCGGTGTTGTTGAATCGCTTGACGCAGCAGGCTTGCAAGGCAGCCTGAGTCAGTTCGCTAAGCTAACAAAACCCGCTTCGGCGGGTTTTGTTTTGCAGTGTTATTATCCGTATGATTTTCGATAATTGATGTTGTAAATACTAACAGTTTAATTTTTTGACAGGGAGATGATGGGTATGGCTCAAGAACAGCAAAAATTCCATTTTATTTCAGGGCTGCCGCGGGCGGGTTCAACTTTGCTTGCGGCGATATTGCGCCAGAATCCCCGCTTCAATGCGGACATGATGAGCCCGCTGGCATCGCTTGCGGACAATATCATCAGCCAGTGCCGGGCAGGCAGCGAGTTGGGACCGTTGATCACTCAACAACAGCGCAAGCGCCTGATCCGAGGATTGTTCTACAGTTATTATCAGCATTTGGAAAAAAAAGAAGTCATCTTCGACAATAACCGCGCCTGGACGGGACGGTTACCGTTGCTGCAGGATCTTTTCCCGGGATCCAAAGTGGTGTGTTGTGTGCGTCATGTGGGCTGGATACTCGATAGCCTGGAAAGACAATATCGCACCGATCCTTATGAGCAGACCAGATTGTTTAGCAATGACAGCGACCGCAATACGGTGTATTCCAGGATGCACTCACTGGCATCTCCAAACCGGCTTGTCGGATTTTCCTATCAGTCCCTGAAAGACGGCTTTTATGGCGACCGTTCCGAATCGCTGATCCTGATCGACTACGACTATCTGACCAGCTCTCCCAATACAGCCATTTCCAGGCTGTATGAAGCGCTCGGCGAGCCCGTCTTCGATCACGATTTTGATCACGTCGAGTACGAAGCCGAGGTTTTCGACAGTAACCTTGGCGTGCCGGGTCTGCACAAGGTGAAGCCCAAGGTGGAACATGTAGAGCGTACCCCTGTGTTGCCCCCCGATCTGTTCAAGGAATATGAAAATTCCCCTTTCTGGAAGGATCCCGAAAACACCAAGGCGACGATCATCATTTGATGCGGATCGTTCCACGTTTGTTATTACGGTCCGGACGGGAGTGACAGGGATGCAGGTAAAAAGTAGCGGTATTTCCGTTGAAAATGTGGGTTCGATATTGCAGTCCGCAAGAAAACTCAAGCAGCGCAACGAATACCGTAAGGCGCTCGATCTTTTGGCCCCCTTGATGGAGACGCACGGTGGCAAGGCGGAGTTGCAGCACTTGGCAGGTGAGCTTTACGAATCATTGCATGAGTTCAATGCCGCACATGCCTGTTTTGATAAGGCTCACACTATTCGCCTGAAATGGATTGCGCCGATGATGGGGCTGGGTCGAGTCGCCAGGCTGCAAGGTGAACCACTGGTCGCACTGGATTGGTTCAAGCAAGTCGCAGCACAGGAGCCCGGACATCTGGGAGCATTGCGTCAGTCTGCGGGTGTGTTGCTTGAGCAGAAACATTTTGACGAGGCGGAGGTGCTGCTCTCGGGCGGCCTGAACGCAAACCCGAACGATCTTGAAATGGCCAGGTTGATAGTCAAGCTGATGATAGAGACCGGGAGGTTTCCGCGCGCTGAAACTTTGGCCAGACGCATCTTGCTACGCCACCCGAAGGACAGCGCTATATGGCTTTTGTTGTTTCGTGCCTTGCGCAAACAGAAAAAACAGGATGAATTGCTTGCCGCTACGGCAGAAGCCGCAAGCTTGCTGCCCGACATGCCGTCGATACTCGGTGAGCGGGTTGAGCAGCTAAGATTGCACGGAGACTACGAGATCGCAAAGGATAGTGCCAGATCGTTACGCAATCATCTTCGTTCCGCTCTGGGGCAGCTTCCGGCATGGGGGCAGCTGCAACTTGATCTGGGACGTTTTGACCAGATTGCATCTTTCCTCACTGAGACATTCCCTGCAGGAGAAGATACATTGGGCGTGCATGCACTGTTGTTGCGTGCAAGAGCAGCACATCTTCAGGGATATTTTGGGGCGGCAGTATCTGATTTGAGACAAATACTCTGCATCAACGCCGGTCATGTAGAAGCAGGGGATCTGCTGGGTAGCTGCCTGTTTGCACTTTTCGACCTGGAGGCGATCCAGAGTCACCTCAAGGGTCGCTCTGTTCAAATGTGGTTGCATCAATTGATGCTCAATGACATGAGACTGTATCCGGAGGAGAACTCTGCTTTGCATGCTGTGGCATCAACCTTGTCCGGCAAGGAAAGGATCATGGCTACGGCATGTGCAGTTGCCGAATCGCCGCATAACAGTGCTATCGCATATTACTGGCTGCAACAACTTGCCCATACCCCTGACATTTTTTGCCCGGATGAAGGTGCACTGGCTAACCTGAAGGACAGCGTCATCCAGTATTGGAATGGAACGCCCGGGGAGGAAGTGGCGGCCACTATGTCGACCTGGAATAAACCTCGCTGGATCAGCGCCCACCGTTTGTTTGACAGCCAGATGGCTTATGACAGACTCAAAGCGTATTACGCCGGCATGACACGTGATGAGTTTGACGCGTTCCTCCCCGCTACCCAGGCGGACCTGCTGCGATTACTGTTGTTATACGAGGATGGTGGGATCTGGTCGAATGCCGACTGTCTGGTCAGGCGGGTTCCGCCGCAGGGTTTTTTTTCCCGGGCTGACCTTGTGCTGGTGCTTGATGAACAGGGCATGATCTCCAATTCAGTCATGGCCGCCTCATCTGGGCATCCCGTCATCAAGGCTGCCCTTGAATCTGCATTGTTTGCCGCAATGAGCCAGCCGCAGATGTGGCACGCCCTTACTTCCGGGAAACTTGCGATATCTATGGCCTGTGCACAGCAGTTGGGCAGAGAAATGATCATGCACGGTTGTATCAGGAGCACTTTCCTGTACAAGATGCATGAGGTAAGGCCGTATCTGTCACTTGATCTGAAACATGATTATCACAAGACAAGACATATCCCTCCATCCATCCTGAAACGCCTGTCTCGTACCATTCTTGCACCGGAAAATAAGACGACATAGTCCGGTCACCGGCATGGCGTAATGCCCGTGCATATCAAAGCGCACATTCCCTACAGACATTCAGGTATTGGAAGAGTAAGCTACCAGATACGGGTTTTGACGGAGGAAATATGTTCCAGATACGTATACACGGTAGAGGTGGTCAGGGTGTGGTGACAGCCACGGAAATGTTGTCTGTCGCGGCCTTCGAAGAAGGACGTCATGCGCAGGCATTCCCCAGTTTTGGTTCGGAGCGTACCGGTGCGCCGGTGGTGGCGTTCTGCCGCATCGACGACAAGGAGATACGCCTGCGCGAGCAGATCATGGAACCGGATGCGCTGATCATCCAGGATCCCACCTTGCTGCACCAGATCGATGTGTTCGCCGGTTTGAGATTGGACGGATATGTGCTGCTCAATACCAGCCACACTTTCGAGGCTCTTGGTCTGGGAGATGTTCTGAAGGGACGCAAGGCCGAGCGTTTTTGCACATTGCCGGCAACCGAACTTGGCCTCAAGTATGTGGGTCGGCCCATTCCCAACGTACCTTTGATCGCCGGCTTTGCGGCACTGTCCGACATCATCCAGCTGGAATCGGTCGTCAAGGCGATCAACGAAAAATTTTCCGGCAAGGTCGCAGAGGGGAATATCGCTGCCGCGACCGAGGCCTACAACCTGGTAAAAGAAAAAATGAAGGAGGGCGTTCATGCTTAAGCAAACAGAAGGTTCCAAAGCTGTTGCGGAAGCCGTCGCACTATGCCGGCCCGAGGTGATCTGTGCCTACCCGATCTCGCCGCAGACACACATCGTCGAGGCGCTGGGCGAGATGGTGAAATCGGGCGAATTGACCCCATGCGAATTCATCAATGTCGAAAGCGAGTTCGCCGCGATGTCGGTGGCCATCGGTTCGTCGGCTGCTGGTGCGCGTTCCTACACGGCTACTGCTTCGCAAGGACTGCTGTTCATGGTGGAGGCGGTTTATAACGCTGCCGGCCTCGGCCTGCCCATCGTGATGACGGTGGCCAACCGCGCGATCGGCGCGCCGATCAATATCTGGAATGACCACTCCGATTCGCTGTCGCAGCGCGATTCCGGCTGGATGCAGCTGTTCGCTGAGACCAACCAGGAGGCGGTAGATCTGCATATCCAGGCATTCCGGCTTGCCGAAGAATTGTCGATGCCGATCATGGTGTGCATGGACGGTTTCATCCTGACCCACGCCTTCGAGCGCGTTGATATTCCCTCGCAGGAACAGGTCGATGTCTACCTGCCGAAATTCGAGCCTCGTCAGGTGCTAGATCCGGCAGAGCCGGTCTCCATCGGTGCGATGGTCGGGCCGGAAGCCTTCATGGAAGTGCGCTATCTCGCCCATGCAAAACAGATGCAGGCGCTGGAGCGCATTCCGCAACTGGCAGAAGAATTCAAGCAACAGTTCGGGCGCGATAGCGGCGGGTTGGTGCGCCCCTATCGTATCGAAGGCGCGGAGACCGTGATCATCGCGATGGGTTCAGTGCTCGGTACGATCAAGGATGTGGTGGATGAGATGCGCGAGGCGGGTCACAAGATCGGCGTGCTCGGCATCATCAGCTTCCGGCCTTTCCCGCTGGATCAGGTGCGCGAGGCTTTGTTGAAAAGCAAACGCTTCCTGGTGCTGGAAAAAAGTCTGGCGGTCGGCATGGGCGGCATCGTCGCGACCAATGTGCGCATGGCGGTGACCGGGAGCGGACTGCGCGGTTATACCGCCATCGCCGGACTCGGCGGTCGTGCCATACCGAAATCCTCGCTGCACAAACTCTTCCGCGAAGCGGAGAAGGAAGCACTCGGCCCGGTCACTTTTGTCGACCTGGATTGGGATGCGGTCAACAAACAGCTGGAACGCGAACGACAGACCCGTCGCTCCGGCCCCATCGCCGAGAACATCCTGCACGACAAGGGTGTCGTGTCGGCGAAGTTCGGTTAAATGCTTTTGCATGTACAACAAGAGGACTGCAAGTGTAGGAGCGGGC
>JBGSMU010000024.1:0-14146 GCA_041739955.1 Gallionella sp.
ATCCTACGCTCGCTGAACTTATTAATCACCAGTACGATCAGTAAAACTCAAAATAGGTCGCTCCCAAATGGAACCTTCGTGATATCTGCTTCGATAGAAGGTGAACGATGAAACCTTTAGCCCACTATTCAACATCGACAAGAATAATTCCTTAATAATTTTTTCATCCGTAATGCCATATACCCTGCAAGCAAGAGTTGCAAACGATTCGCAAAATACGTAACGGCCATTAACACAATCCCCATGTGCCACTTTACAAACGTTTGCTTTAATTAAAATTGGGTAAAAAGTATTGTCAAAGTAATCTATTTCATAATCTGCTAAATTTCCTTTACCCCCTTCTGCCCAACTCATACTCATACCTAAAAGTAATAATGTCAGCGACGATAGCAACAACAGAGCTTTGCTCGATTTAATTTTCATAAGATCACTCTTTCGTCGGCAAGGACACAGTATCCAATATGTTAATTCGTGGAGCCTGATAAAAATCGTAGCGAGCGGTTCGAGAGCAAGGCGCACCGAGCACAGAAACCGGAATGTGCTAAATGCACATGAGGATTTCGAGCACCGTGCAACGCCGCGAGCGGAAGGGTGGCGGCAATGCCGCCGGGTACCCACCGGCCTACCCCTTGCGGGTGCATCGAATCGCGCAGTAGATTTTTACAGGTTTCCATCAATCGCCCTCGAACTCGCACAGGGCAAAAACCTTCTGCCCCATCTTTTCCAGCCTCCCCCGCCCGCCTATATCCGGCAGGTCGATAACGAAACAGCATTCGACGATCTTGCCGCCCATCTTGTCGATCAGCTTGCAAGCGGCTTCGGCAGTACCGCCGGTGGCGATCAGGTCGTCGACCAGAAGTATCTTCTCGCCCTTGGCGACGGCGTCGGTGTGGATCTCGATGCGGTCGGTGCCGTATTCGAGTTCGTAGTCGTGGCCGATGACTTCGGCGGGCAGCTTGCCTTTCTTGCGGATCGGGATGAAGCCCTTGCCCAGCGCATAGGCCAGCGGCGCACCCAGGATGAAACCGCGCGACTCGATGCCGGCGATCTTGTCGATCTTTACGTCCTTGTAGCGGCGCACCAGATCGTCTATCGTGAGTTTAAAATCGACCGGGTCCTTCAGCAGCGTGGTGATGTCGCGAAACTGGATGCCCTGCTTGGGGTAGTGGGGGACGGTTCTGATTCGAGACTTGATTGGCATTAAGAACTCCTTGGTAAGTAGTGAGTGGTGAGTGTGTATCTGGTAAGTGGGGAGTTGGAAGTAGAAAGTGGGGAAAAGCGGTGATTTTCCCACTTTCCACTCACTACTTACTACTTACTACTTCCAGCTTTTCCCACTCTCCACTTCCAACTCACCACTCACCGGTTATTTAAGCATTCGCCCGGCCACGGCAGACAGCTTCTCCACCATCTTCGCGTCCCTTGCTTCGGGCGCGGTGATGATGGCGTATTGCAGTGCACTGCGGCAACCGCAGTCGCAGGCTTGGGCATCACTTCCCACCAGGGGTGCGACTGACTTGACCAGAGCGCGCGCCTTGTCGGCGTTCTCCAGCAGCACTTTCACAATCGCATCGACGGTGACGCTGTCGTGGTCGGGGTGCCAGCAGTCGTAGTCAGTGACCATCGCGACGGTGGCGTAGCAGATCTCGGCTTCGCGCGCGAGCTTGGCTTCGGGCATGTTGGTCATGCCGATCACGTCGCATTTCCACGAGCGGTACAGTTCGGATTCGGCGAGGCTGGAGAATTGCGGGCCTTCCATCACCAGGTAGGTGCCGCCGCGCACCACCGGGATGTCGATCTGCCTGGCCGCCGCCTGCAGATGATCGCCGAGGCGGTGGCACACCGGATGCGCCATCGAGACGTGCGCGACCAGGCCGCTACCGAAGAAACTCTTCTCGCGTGCAAAGGTGCGGTCGATGAACTGGTCGACGATGACGAAGGTGCCGGGCGACAGGCTCTCGTGCAGCGAACCCACCGCGCTGACCGAGACGATGTCGGTCACGCCCATGCGTTTCAGTGCGTCGATGTTGGCGCGGAAGTTGATCTCCGACGGCGGTATCTTGTGACCCCTGCCGTGGCGTGGCAGGAAGGCGATGGACTGGCTGTTCAGTTCGCCAACAAGTACCTCGTCCGACGGTGTACCGAACGACGACTCCGCCTTGACCCAGCGAGTGTTCGCCAGCCCTTCGATGTTGTATACGCCGCTACCGCCAATGATGGCTAACATCTTCTCTCCTCAAAAAAATATTTCACCGCGAAGCACATGAAGGCCACGAAGTACAACAAAGATTTTTTCCAACCGAATTTCGCCCAACCATGCCTTGATCGCATGGTGACTTTCAAAAATATATCTTCGTGATCTCTGTGTTCTTCGTGGTCAGAAAACAAACTCACTCATCCCCTTCGGCCATCGTCTTGTATATGAATCCCTGCAATGCCATACGCACGCTGCCTTCCGGATGCAGGAACTCGAGCCCGTAGGTGGTGACTTCGGCACCGCCCTGATCTTCCGGCAGGGTTTCGCTATAGGCTTTGCGGATGATGGTGGGAATCACGAATAACTGGGTTTCCCCGTCGATAGGTAGACGGAACATCACCTTGATGCCGTCACCGATGCTGCCGAACGGTTTTTTTGCATGGACACGCGCACCCGATGTGCTCATGTCCACGATGATCATCGGCATCTTGATCGAGCCTGCATTCTCACTGGACGGCTCTATCCATCCAGCCAGAGATTTAGGCTTGATGCGTAGCGCCCCGCGCATGGTCATGCACTCGATGGCGGTCGGAAAAGTCAGGTGCAAATGGGGATAAGGCACGGTGCCGGAAGCCAGCACATATGCCTTGAATTCATAGACTTTCCTGCCCGAGAATCCCCGCACGGAAAATCCCTTCCCGTCCTCTGCCGGCAGCAGTTCACCATTCTTCGTCGGATGCGTAACGATGATGCCGGACTTGTTCAGGAATCCGATCAGCTTGGCAAAATGACGTGAATTGGTCTCCGATGAGTCCTGCAACTGAAGCGCATCGCCGATACCCAGATCAAGCGACAAAAGGTCATCGGGCTTTGCATCCGTATCGGGAATGCCCTGATCAGGCTGTAATTCGTCGTTCATGGTTAGCTCCTTGATTTATCCGCATTCAACATACGACAGGCACACGCGGCGTCAGCGCGCACATCAATTCATAACTGACTGTTCCCGCTGCCCTTGCCACTTCTTCTATCGGCATCCCGTCTCCCCACAGCACGGCACGCGAACCCACACCCGCATCCGGTATGCCGCCAAGATCCACACATAGCATATCCATCGAAACACGACCCAGCGTTCGCGTGCGCTGCCCGTCCACCGTTACCGGTGTACCGGTCGGCGCATGTCGCGGATATCCGTCGGCATATCCGCAGGCGACGATGCCGACACGCATGCTGTGTTCTGCGCGGAACATCGCGCCGTAACCGACCTCATCACCGGCACGCAATTCCCGAACGGAAATGATCCGGCTGCTCAGCGTCATCACCGGTCTCAGCCGGGTTTGTTCCGCGCTGACTTCCGGAAATGGCGAGGCGCCGTACAACATGATACCGGGACGCACCCAGTCGCCGTGTGTCTCGGGATAGCGCAGCAATGCGGCGGAATTGGCCAGCGAACGCGGGTAACGATATGCGCCCGCCACATGATTGAACACAGAAAGCGGCTCGGCGATGCCGCGTGCCTCGTCGGCATTCGCAAAATGGGTCATCAGCGTGATCTCGCGCACGGCGCGATGGCGTTGCAACTGCTCCATGACCGGCGTTACCTGTTGCGGCGCAAAGCCGAGCCGGTTCATCCCGGTGTTGACCTTGAGCCAGATATCCAGAGAACCCCGACCCGGGTATGAGTCCAGTATGGCGATCTGCTGCGGGTTGTGTATCACGCATGCCAGATCGTGCTCGGCGACAACGGCCAGGTCTTCGGCAGAGAAGAATCCCTCCAGCAGCAGGATGACCTGACGATAACCCGACTCCCTCAGTTGGACAGCATCGCCGATGTCCAGCACGGCGAAACCGTCTGCGGCGTTGAGTGCCTCGGCGACCCTGAACAATCCGTGCCCGTAACCGTCGGCTTTGATCGCCGCCATGATGCGGGCGGAAGTGGCGCGGCGTGCCACCTGAAGATTACTCTCCATGGCGTCCTGATCGATGCGGGCTTGTATCGGGCGTGGCATAAGTTTGTTAAATAATATTTACCACGAAGTTCACGAAAAACACGAAGGGACAGACATTACAATACGAAACGTTTAATGCCATTTTTCAATAAACCGGTGTTGAAATTGATCAATAACCCTGTCCTGATATTTGCCAGTTTCATGTAAGTCAGCAACTGTGCTTCATGTATCCTTTGAAGAGAATCTATGCTCTTCAGCTCAACGATCAATTCACCTTCCACCATGATGTCTGCACGATAACCGCAATCGATATTGATCCCCTTATAAGTGACCGGCAAGCTCACCTGGGTCGCAAACTTGACACCATGTCCGTTAACTCATGTGCGAGACACTTTTCATAAGTCGATTCCAGCAAACCCGGCCCCAACTCGCGATGCACCTCTATCGCAAGTCCAATCACCTGATTGGAAAGTCGGTCAAACTCCATCTTCGTGCCCTTCGTGCGCTTCGTGGTAATTGACAACATTCGAACGCCCTAATGATAGCAGGGGCAGTGCTTTCGTGATATAAAACGCCCTCACAAAAAAGACCTTCCGCTTAATGAATCTCGGTTTTTACATCATCCTCGCCGCGCAGTTCCTGTCGGCGCTCGCGGACAATGCCTTGCTGTTTGCAGCTATCGCACTCCTTAAGGATCTGGATTCACCCGCCTGGCATACACCGGTATTGCAGCAATTCTTCATCGTTTCCTACATCATTCTTGCGCCCTTTGTCGGGGCATTCGCCGACTCGCTCCCCAAGGGACGCGTGATGTTCATCAGCAACATCATCAAGCTGGTGGGCTGCCTTGCGATGCTGGGGGGCATGCATCCCCTGATGGCCTACGGGCTGGTGGGGTTGGGGGCGGCGGCCTATTCGCCGGCAAAATACGGCATCCTTACCGAATATCTTCCCCGTAATCTGCTGGTGACAGCCAACAGCTGGATGGAAGGACTGACAGTCGCTGCCATCGTGCTTGGCGCACTGGTGGGCGGCATGCTCATCAATCAGGATACGTTCGGGCCGCTGGTGCAAACTCTCTCCCTGCCGCTGATAAACACAGTGGCCGAACTGGCCATTGCCGTGATCGTGGCGATCTACATTGCCGCGGCGATCTTCAACCTTTACATCCCGCATGTGCCTATCGAGCACAAGCCGTTCAGCCGCAACCCGGTGTACCTGGCAACAGACTTCTGGCACTGTTTCAGGCTGCTGTGGAAGGACCCGCTCGGACAGGTTTCGCTGGCAGTGACCACCCTGTTCTGGGGCGCCGGTGCAACACTGCGTCTGCTGCTGCTGACATGGGCGGCGGTCGCCCTGAGTTTCGATATCAGCGCGGCAGCCAAACTCACGGCATGGTTCGCGATCGGCATCGCGATCGGCTCCGTCCTGGCCGCGAAATACGTCCAACTGGAACATTCCGTGAAGGTTCTTCCGGTAGGGATCGCGATGGGAGTCGGTGTGATGATGATGATCCCGATCACCAACAGCACTCTGGCGATCGTACTGCTGATCGTACTGGGGGCGATGGGGGGCTACTTTGTCGTACCGATGAATGCCCTGCTGCAACACCGCGGTCACCTGCTGATGGGTGCGGGGCGCTCGATCGCGGTACAGAACTTCAACGAAAACCTGAGCATCTTTGCGATGCTGGGACTGTATGCAGTGATGGAAAAACTCGAGCTGCATATCTACATCACCATCCTGGTGTTCGGCCTGTTGATGGCGGGCATCATGGGTGTGCTTTACCGGAAACACGGACACGATCAGGACATGGGCCAAATGTAAGCTGTAAGCTGCAGTCTGTTGCCGGGGACATCCGGCAACATAGTCAATGGTTCCCCCTGAATATTGCGATATTATTACCCCCTGTTCATGCCGGCCCCAGCCTTACTGCCCGGAAGTTAATTCATATTGATATCGATAGAGGTTTAGCGTGGTTGCTATACAAAATAGTGCAAGTATTTCGAAACACCTGAAAAAGGCGCTGACCAAACACAAGGCGGGAGATTTTGACAAAGCGCGCTTCTATTACGAGAAGATACTGAAGGAAGACCCCGAAAACATCGACGGCAATTACCTGCTCGGAACGTTGCATGCCGAAAGTGGAAATTACCAGCCCGCACTGAAGTTTCTAAAGCGTGCGGCAGAATTCTCCCCGCGCTCTTCGGCCATACTCAATAACCTGGGTAACGTGTATCGCATTCTGGGTGATTTCGACCTTGCGTTGCAGAGTTACAAGCAGGCTTTGGCCTACAACCCCAATCTGGTTGAAGCCTATGTCAACATGGGCTTTGCTGCAAAACGACTGGGGAAACACGCAGAAGCGGTGACTTATTATCGTCAGGCAACCAAGCTACACCCCGGCCAGATCGCCGCGCATTATTACCTCGGCCAATGTCTGGAAGCACTCGGCAAACCCGAGGAGGCAATAGAAAGCTACCACCGAGTGCTGGAGCTGGATCCCAAACATAGCTCCGCGCAATATCATCTGGCAGCACTGACCGGCAAGAACCCGGAGACCGCACCCAAGGAATTCGTGCTCGAATTGTTCGACACCCATGCCGACAAATTCGAATCCTATCTGGTCGGCAACCTCGGCTATAACGGACCGGACCTGATCCGGAAAGCGGTACTGGAAGTCAGTGGCGGCTCGGCCAACTTTGCCAATGTCCTGGATCTGGGTTGCGGCACCGGATTGTCCGGAAAAGTCTTCCGCGATATGGCCAAACACATCACCGGCTGCGACCTGGCGCCGAGAATGATAGAGGAATCGCGCAAGAAGGATATCTACGATGAATTGATCGTCGGCGATGCGATCGAATGTCTGAACCGCGAAGCAGCTCCTTACGATCTGATCGTCGCCGCCGACCTGCTGGTCTATCTCGGTGCCCTTGATAAACTCTTCGAGGCTATTTCCGCCCGCGTGACTGACAACGCCCTGCTGACATTCTCGGTCGAACCGCTTGAGGGTGATAAGGATTACCAGCTACTGAACAGCGGCCGCTACGCACAATCCCGCGCATACATCCAGCGTCTTGCAGAACAGAACCGTTTCAAGGTCGAGTATTTGCAGGCTTACCCGCTGCGCAAGGAAGGCGAGACCTGGATCGCGGCGGATATCTACGTGCTCAAGCGCATAGCCTGATCATTCCGGAGAGTTAACCGGGTTCTCGAATTGCTTCACGGCAAGGCAAAGATCCTGCCATACCTTGGCTTTCTCCGACGGACTGCGTAACAGGTAGGCAGGGTGATAGGTGACGATCAAGGGTATCCCTTTATAGTCGTGTAACTTGCCCCGCAGGCTGGCCAGCGTGGCATCCTTGCCCAATAGCGCATCCGATGCGACCTTGCCCAGCGCAATTATCAGTTTCGGTTGTATCAATTCGATCTGGCGTTGCAGATACGTCATGCAGCTGGCGATCTCATCCGCCTCCGGGGTACGATTAGATGGCGGGCGACATTTGACGACGTTGGCGATGTAGACATTATTGCCGCGCTTGAGCTTGATCGCCATCAGCATGTTGTCCAGCAGCTTGCCTGCCTGGCCGACGAACGGCTCGCCCAGCGCATCCTCGTCGGCTCCCGGCCCTTCGCCAACAAACAACCAGTCGGCTTTTTCATCCCCCACACCGAACACCGTCTGCGTGCAACCTGCACGCAGCTTGCAGACGGAGCAATCGCGCACCTGTTGTTTGAGTTCAGGCCAATTCACTTTCTCGACTTCTGATATTGCGGTTTCAGCGGATGGTGCAGGAGGATCGGATATTTCGGTTTTATGCTGTACTGATTTGGCCTGAACGGATGTTACAGGATCATGTCCCGGCATCGCGGAAGGAAGAGTCTGCCCTGCGGGAACCGATACCGTCTCGACAGGCTCTTCGATGACCGGCACAGGCTGGTTGCGCCGCTTCCATAGCGGGTACAAATGCAACTCGCGCATCATCGCTTCATTTCTATCCATTTGACCCAACCTTCAATTCACATGCCATCGTCAACGCATCCTCGACATTATCGCCGTTCTTGTAATAGCCGCGCCTTGTACCCACACGGATGAATCCGGCTCTCTGGTACAGCGCAATCGCGCCCATGTTGGAAGCCCGCACTTCCAGAAACACACAACGCATATCCCTTTCACGGGCCTCATCCAGCATATAGCCCAATATCTTGCGTCCCAGACCTTTGCGCTGCTGACCTGCTGCCACGCCGATGGTCAGCAATTCCGCTTCATCCACGACCGGCATCAGGATCGCATAAGAGAGTATTTCAATACCTTGTTCAGGATGTCCTTCCACAATTTCCACGGAATCTACACTGCACAGATAAGCACTGTTGAGCGCGTCGGTAAAATTGCCGCGCGTCCACTGATAGGGCTGCACCTCCCGCTCGATCGCCAGCACGGCATCGACATCCGCGATGACCATAGGTCGTATCATTTCTTTCCGTGTTCGCCGGGTTTTTCCCGCTCGGATGTCTTCAAGGCCACCTTGTTGCGCAGATAGAGCGGCAACGCCAGCGCCGCATCCACTCCACCGCCAACGGCAAAGCGCGCCGCTCCCAGCACGGCTATCGCCGCAGCCTGCGGTACGGCGACAGGATCCACATCGTTCAATTGCCCGGTATAACGTGCCTTCAACTGCTCGTCGTACATCGCAAAACCGCTGCCCGTACCGAACCAGTCGTCACCGACCAATAGTGGTGCATCTTCAGGTTTGCACAAGGACGGCTCACTTTCGCACAGCCATACGTCATCCTGCCTGATATAGGCGGCGTGATAGATCTCCCCCATGCGCGCGTCCAGTGCCGCAACCACTCGTGATCTGCCCGATGCCTGCGCCAGCGCTTCCAGCGTACACACGCCCGCCACCGGCAGCCCGGTGCCAAGCGCCAGCCCCTGGGTCACCCCGCAAGCGATGCGCACGCCGGTGAATGAACCCGGCCCCATGCCGAAAGCGATGCCGTCAAGCTGCGCCAACTTTAAACCTGCTTCACGCAATAATGCTTCCAGCATAGGCATCAGCATCTCGGAGTGTTTCTGTCCGACCAGTTCGCAGCGCGAAGTGGTTTCGCCGTCACGCCATAGCGCGACCGAGCAGTATTCGGTGGAGGTGTCTAAAGCAAGGATACGCATTAATCTGAAAACCCTATTTGCACCGCGAAGCGCACGAAGAACAAGAAGAAAATGAGCTCATACTGTAAATCCCATGCTGTTCGGTGTGCGCCCCTATGGCATATCACCTGAAGATTCTTCGTGCCCTCTGTGTTCTTCGTGGTGTGTCGTTATTGCCGGAATCTCAATTATTCGCAAGCAGCAACACCACCGCCTGTGCGCCGATGCCCTCGCCGCGTCCGGTATAACCGAGATTCTCGGTGGTCGTCGCCTTGACGTTGACCGCGCTATGTTCAATGCGCAGGTCGGATGCGATGTTATCGACCATCTGGAAGATATGGGGTGCCATTTTGGGAGCTTGCGCAATGATGGTGGCGTCGATGTTAGCCACGCGATATCCCTGTGCGCGCACCAGATGCAGGGTTTCGCGCAACAGGATGCGGCTGTCGATGTTCTTGTACTTCGCGTCGCTGTCGGAAAAATGTTTGCCGATGTCTCCCAAGGCTGCCGCCCCCAGTAGCGCGTCGCAGATCGCATGCAGAAGCACATCCGCGTCGGAGTGGCCGAGCAGGCCTTTTTCATACGGAATCTCCACCCCGCCGATGATGAGCTTGCGGCCCTCAACTAACTGATGAACATCAAAACCCTGGCCGATACGCATGATCATTTCCCCTTTTGAAGCAGTAGCCCAGCCAGATTGATATCCTGAGGATAAGTCACCTTGAAATTACTGGTATCGCCTTCCACCAGCTTGGGCTGCAAACCCATAGCCTCGACCGCGGAAGCCTCGTCCGTCACCGACTTGCATAGATGCAGCGCCTGCGCCAGCAGTCCGGCGCGAAACATCTGTGGTGTCTGGGCCTGCCACAATTTTTCACGCGGCTCGGTACATTCGATACGCTGCAGCGCACCTGCGCGCTTAAGGGTATCTGCAACCGGGACAGCCAGTATGCCTCCCACCGGATCGTCGCGCAGTTCGGTAATCATCTTGTCCAGGTGAGCTTGAGTCAGGCAGGGACGCGCCGCATCATGGACCAGCACCCAATCGTCGGGCTCCAGCTCCGAGACCAGCAAGCCGTTTGCCACACTTTCGGCACGCGTCGCACCTCCGCAATACAGCGTCTGCAATTTATCCCCGCAGTCGGACCAGTCATATTCCTGAAACTTTGTATCGTCCGGGGCCAGCACCACGAACACCGTCGCGATCCGGGGATTGGAACACAGCGTATTCACCGCGTGCCAGATCATCGGCTGCCCGGCAAGAGGAAGATATTGCTTGGGCAGATCGCCACCCATGCGTGCGCCAAAACCGGCGGCAGGAACCAGTGCGTAGAATTCAGACATGGGCAGGATTGTAAATTAAAAGTTTGCATGTGCGCTTGGCTTATAATGTCCGTCTTTGTATCAGGCAGTTCATTGTGCTCTTCAAGTCTCCCCATACACGCCCCAGATATACGAATCTGCACGGTTCTTCCGATGCGCTCGGATTGGCCCAGCTTGCACGCAAGCGATCGCCCCTGGTGGTGATCGCCGCGAACGCGCTCGAAGCCCAGCGCCTCGTCGAGGAAATACCGTTCTTCGCCCCGTCGTTGAATATCCATCTGTTGCCGGATTGGGAGACCTTACCCTACGACCATTTCTCTCCCCATCAGGATCTGGTGTCGGAACGGTTGGCGACGTTGCACCATATCCGCACACAGGCTTTCGATATCGCGGTGATCCCTGTGACTACTGCACTCTACCCGTTGCCGCCGGTCAGCTATATGGCGGCCTATACCTTCTTCCTCAACAAGGGCGGACAACTCGACCTTGACGCGTTTCGCAAACAAATGACACTGGCCGGTTACACCCATGTCCAGCAGGTGCTGACACCGGGAGAATATTGCATCCGGGGCGGGCTGATCGACCTGTTCGCGATGGGCAGTGTCTTGCCCTACCGCATCGACTTGTTTGACGACGAGATCGAGTCCATCGCCACATTCGACGTGGATACGCAACGCACGCTTTATCCCGTCCAGGAGATACGCCTGTTGCCCGCCCGGGAGTTCCCGCTGGACGACAAAGGCCAGACCACCTTCCGCCAGCGCTTCCGCGAACGTTTCGAAGGCGACCCTTCCAAGTCACGTATCTACAAGGATGTCAGCAAGGGTATCGCACCGAGTGGTATCGAATATTATCTGCCGCTATTCTTCGAGCAGACCGCAACCCTGTTCGACTACCTGCCCGAAAATGCCACGCTGTGCCTGCATCACGATGTCGATGCAGCCATTGCCGGCTTCACCCGGGACTCGGCCTCTCGCTACAACCTGCTGCGCGGCGACCCGCAGCACCCGTTGCTGGAACCGCATGAACTGTTTCTGAATGCAGAGCAGTTCTATCTTCGTGTGAAGGATTTTGCCCGGCTCGATGTGCTACCCAACGATGCGGACGGCGGCAGCCTCACGGCCTGCCCCACTGCCCCGTTACCCGATATCGCCGTCAACCGGCGCGCCGAAGTTCCCACATCCGCCTTCGGAAATTTCCTGCAAAGCTATCCGGGCCGCGTGCTGCTGCTCGCCGACAGTCTGGGGCGGCGCGAGATCATGGCGGAATACCTGGAAGGCTATGACCTGACACCCACGATGTGCGACAACTACGCCGGATTCCTTGCCGCCGGTGAAAAGTTCGTGCTCACCGTGGCGATGGTCAGCAACGGTTTCATTCTCCTGGAAGAGGCACTGGATGCCGCTGAAGAACCGTCGCGAGCAGGCCAGGATGCAAGGCACCGCGCAGCGAGTGACGAGACATACCATGACGGTAGGCGAGGAGCGATCGAGCACGCAACGCAGCAGCTTGGACGCGCAGTAGGTTATTCAGCGGCATCGATCGCGATCGTCACCGAGAGTGAGCTCTATGCGGCCCAATCCCGCTCCAAGATCTCGCGCGCTGCCAAGAAGAGCAATGTCGAGGGCATGTTGCGCGACCTCTCCGAACTCAAGGTCGGCGATCCGGTGGTACATGAACAACACGGCATCGCACGCTATCAGGGCCTGGTGAATCTCGATCTGGGCGAGGGTGAGAACGAGTTCCTGCTGCTGGAATATGCCGGCGAGGACAAGCTCTACGTGCCGGTCTCGCAACTGCATGTGATCAGCCGTTACAGCGGCGGGGCGCCCGATACGGCACCGTTGCACAAGCTGGGTAGCGGCACATGGGACAAGGCCAAGCGGCGCGCGATGAAACAGGTGCGCGATGCCGCGGCCGAACTACTGAATCTCTATGCACAACGGGCCTTGCGCAAGGGACACGCCTTCAAGCTGAACTATCACGACTACGAAGCCTTCACCGCCGGTTTCGGCTTCGAGGAAACGCCGGACCAGGCTGCCGCGATCGAGGCCACCATCCTCGACCTGCAATCCGGCAAGCCGATGGACAGGCTGATCTGCGGTGATGTCGGTTTCGGCAAGACCGAGGTCGCTTTGCGTGCTGCTTTTGTCGCGGTGATGGACGGCAAGCAGGTCGCGGTACTGGCACCGACCACGCTGCTGGTCGAACAGCACTTCCAGAACTTCTCCACCCGGTTCGCCGATTTCCCGGTAAAGATCGCCGAGTTGTCGCGCTTCCGTTCGGCCAAGGAATCCACCCAGTCGTTGAAAGAAATGTCGGAAGGAAAGATCGACATCATCATCGGCACGCACAAACTGATACAGAAGGACGTGAAGTTCAACAACCTCGGCCTCGTCATCATCGACGAGGAGCACCGCTTCGGCGTGCAGCAAAAAGAACGACTGAAAGCGCTGCGCGCCGAGGTGGACGTGCTTACGCTCACAGCGACGCCGATCCCGCGCACGCTGGCGATGTCGCTGGAGGGCTTGCGTGATTTCTCGGTGATCGCCACCGCACCGCAGCGCCGCCTGTCGATCAAGACCTTCGTCAGCGGCTACAGCCAGGGCGTGATCCGCGAGGCCGTGCTGCGCGAGCTCAAGCGCGGCGGGCAGGTGTATTTCCTGCACAACGAAGTGGACACCATCGCCAATATGCTCGAGAAACTCGAGACCCTGCTGCCCGAGGCGCGCATCCGTATCGCGCACGGACAGATGAACGAGCGCGACCTGGAAGCGGTGATGCGCGACTTCACGCACCAGCGTTTCAACGTATTGCTGTGTTCCACCATCATCGAAACCGGCATCGACGTAGCCACCGCCAACACCATCATCATGAACCGTGCCGACCGCTTCGGTCTCGCGCAGTTGCACCAGTTGCGCGGCCGTGTCGGGCGCTCCCACCACCAGGCCTATGCCTATCTGCTGGTGGACAGCATGGACGGACTCTCGGCACAGGCAAAGAAACGACTTGAAGCGATACAGGCGATGGAACAGCTGGGCAGCGGTTTCTACCTCGCGATGCACGACCTCGAGATACGCGGCGCGGGCGAAGTGCTGGGCGAATCGCAAAGCGGCGAGATGCAGGAGATCGGGTTCTCGCTCTACAACGACATGCTCTCCGCCGCCATCTCCTCACTGCGTCAGGGCAAGGAGCCCGATATGGCGCACCCGCTGGGCGTGACCACCGAGATCAACCTGCACACAGCCGCGCTGTTGCCGAACGATTACTGCGGCGATATCCACCAACGTCTGGTCATCTACAAACGCCTCGCGAACTGCAACTCGCTCGAGGAACTGGAAGAGATGCAGCAGGAACTGATAGACCGCTTCGGCCTGTTGCCCGACCCGACCGAAGCATTGTTCGACTGCCACCGTCTGCGCATCCTCGCCAAGCCGATCGGCATCAGCAAGATCGATGCATCGGGTGAAGCCATCGTCATCCAGTTCGTGCCCAACCCGCCGATCGACCCGATGAAGGTCATCACGATGA
>JBGSMU010000040.1:0-2204 GCA_041739955.1 Gallionella sp.
CTCCGTTTGTTGACCGATCAAATGGTGTTTCAGGTAGCGGGGAAACGTCCCATATGTGAGTAGCCTGGACTTGTGGCGGGGGGATGTAGCCTCGTTGCCCTATTCCCCTGGTAACAATCAGCTTGATCACCGCATCAGGGAACTTCATGAGCAATTCATTCAACTCTGCTGAGAGTACATCCATGCGGGGGCAAGGAATAATCAGCGCATCGCAATCATGTTTGAGTTTTTGGTAGTGCAACGACCAATGGAGAGCTTGGCCTTTGGTGGATATTAGAGTACGAAATACGCCATCACCGTAAAACAGGCCACGATCACGAATGCTGATCAAATTGCTTTTTGTGCCATTGACCAGCATCGTCAAACGAGAAATCAGACTTTGCGGAACACCAGTGTGCCGTTCGTCCCGCCAAAGCCGAAGTTGTTGTTCACTGCAACATCAATCTTCATGTCACGCGCTGTATTCGCACAATAATCGAGATCGCACTCGGGATCTTGCTCGAAGATATTGATAGTTGGCGGCGAAACTTGATGATGAACAGCCAATGCACAGAATACCGATTCGACACCACCGGCACCACCCAGCAAGTGGCCGGTCATCGATTTTGTAGAGTTGACCACCAGCTTCTTCGCATGATCGCCAAATGCCAGCTTGATCGCATCGGTCTCGTTTTTGTCGCCCAGCGGAGTCGAGGTGCCGTGCGCATTGACATACTGCACATCGGCCGGATTCAGCCCGGCATTGTTCAGCGCGTTCAACATACTACGCTTGGGGCCGTCGGTATTCGGAGAGGTGATATGGTAAGCGTCACCGCTCATGCCATATCCGGCCAATTCCGCATAAATTTTGGCTCCGCGCGCCTTGGCGTGCTCATATTCTTCGAGTACAAGCACACCTGCGCCCTCGCCCATCACAAAGCCGTCGCGATCCTTGTCCCATGGACGGCTGGCGGTTGCCGGGTCGTCGTTACGCGTACTGAGTGCACGTGCGGAGGAAAAACCACCGACCGCCAACGAGCAAATTGTCGCCTCAGCCCCCCCCGCTATCATCACATCAGCATCACCGTATTCGACGATACGCGCCGATTCACCGATACAGTGCGTGCCTGTGGTACATGCGGATACCATAGCCAGATTCGGGCCTTTCAGGCCGTACATCACCGACAGGTTGCCGGAAATCATGTTGATGATAGTGCCGGGTATGAAGAACGGGGAAATCTTGCGCGGACCAGCAGCCAGGAAATCATTATGCGTATCTTCAATCATGGGCAGACCACCGATCCCAGAACCGATGTTCACGCCGATACGCTCGGCATTCTGCTCGGTCACTTCCAGACCGGAATCCTTGAACGCTTCAATGCCGGCCACCAGACCAAAATGGATGAACCTGTCCATGCGACGGGCATCCTTAGCGGGAAGGTATTGCGTGACATCGAAATCCTTGACCTCACCGGCAATTTGCGCTGCCAGTGCGCTGGGGTCGAAGTGCGAGATTCGGGTTATTCCTGACGTCCCCGAGACAATGTTTTGCCAGACTGCGGGGATCCCTATACCGACTGGGGAAATGATCCCCAGCCCGGTAATGACGACTCTACGTTTAGACAAACTGACTCCTCAAGACAAAAAGGAAGGGGGAAAGCTGGTAACTACTGCGCGAGAATATAATAAGCTGATTACTTCTGATGCGCCAAAACGTAGTCGAGTGCTTGTTGCACGGTGGTGATTTTTTCAGCGTCTTCATCCGGAATTTCACATTCGAACTCTTCTTCAAGAGCCATGACCAACTCAACAGTATCAAGAGAATCTGCGCCCAGATCATTCACAAAAGAAGAGTCTGTCTTGACTTCGGACTCATTCACACCAAGTTGCTCAGCAACAATTTTCTTAACACGTTGTTCCATTGACATCTTTTTCTCCCACCTTGATTAAAATTCAGAAAAGCTGCGGCATTGTATCAAAACTGCCTGAAATTCCAAGCAACATAAATATTCACCCGTTCCTTTGACATCACAACTGGCCTGAGACAAATCATCAGTTCCAGCTGTCAGCTTCGATTTGTTTAAACCGTGCTTATCCGGTTGTCACAGACACCTACCAGATGTAGTGTTTCGTGATTTTACGGAGTAAAGCTCTGCGTAGGTCGGGGCAGTGACATCGCTAGCGATCCCGAGCAGGGATCGGAAGGCGTTGAAGGGGTAGAAGCG
>JBGSMU010000056.1:0-18944 GCA_041739955.1 Gallionella sp.
CGCTTCTACCCCTTCAACGCCTTCCGATCCCTGCTCGGGATCGCTGGCGATGTCACTGCCCCGACCTACGCAGAGCTTTACTCCGTAAAATCACGAAACACTACATCTGGTAGGTGTCTGTGACAACCGGATAAGCACGGAAATATCCATCGCGCTTTCCGGCATATCGTCCGATAACAAATACTTGTCCAGGTCGTCGAGTTCCTTGTCGTTCAGTGCTTGTGCGGTTTTATGCATGATCGGTTCGCCTGGAAAGAAGCTGTTGTGATGTGTAAGCGCGAAAAAATCTTAGCCGCGCGTATTCGATTGTCCTTCAAACCTTGTCAGGTCGATAAATGGTGCCGGCTGCCAGTCGGGTTTGCGGTGTTCGGCGATCACATTGGTAAAGATGCCGCCGCGCACGAAGAACTTTGCGGTCAGGCGCATGAAGCGCGGCTGGGTGGCGGCGACCAGGTCGTCGAGGATGCGGTTGGTGACATCTTCGTGGAAATGACCCTCGTTGCGGAACGACCATATATAGAGTTTCAGGCTTTTCAGCTCCACGCACTGCTGGTCGGCGATGTAATCCAGGATCAGTGTGGCGAAATCAGGCTGGCCGGTCTTGGGGCACAGGCAGGTGAATTCGGGGATCTCCATGTGGATATGGTAGTCGCGCGCAGGGTTGGGATTCGGGAAAGTTTCAAGGCTTTTATCGGGTTGCGTAGTCATATTGGTATGCCTGCCGGGTTCGGTTAGAATAGGCGGAATTATAACGGTTGCCCGGCTTGAGTAGCGGGCGCACATTAGAAATCGTAGCGAGCCAGCCCGAGTGCAATAAGCCGCAGTGAACGACTAGACATACCTTAAGGGTAGGCGAGAAGTGAACGAGCATGCGACGTATCAACCGGGTTGCGCAGTAGATTTATAGGGGTGTCCTTGCGTCTTTCTCAAATCAAGCTGGCGGGCTTCAAGTCCTTCGTCGATCCCACCAATATCGCGTTGCCGGGGCAGATCGTCGGCGTGGTTGGGCCGAACGGCTGCGGAAAATCGAACGTGATCGACGCGCTACGCTGGGTGCTGGGCGAATCCAAGGCTTCCGCCTTGCGCGGCGAGACGATGCAGGACGTGATCTTCAACGGTTCCAGCAAGCGCAAGCCGGTATCGCGCGCCAGTGTGGAACTGGTGTTCGATAATTCTCTGGGCAAGGCCGCCGGACAATGGTCCACTTACACCGAGATCTCCATCAAGCGCATCCTGCAGCGGGATGGCAATTCCAGTTACCACATCAACAATCAGCATGTACGGCGCAAGGACATCACCGATATCTTCCTGGGTACCGGCCTGGGTGCCCGCGCCTATGCGATCATCGAACAGGGCATGATCTCGCGCATCATCGAGGCCAAACCCGAAGAATTGCGCATCTTCCTCGAAGAAGCGGCGGGCGTGTCCAAATACCGTGATCGCAGGCGTGAGACAGAGTTGCGTATCGGCGATACACGCGACAATCTGATCAGGGTCAACGACATCCTGCAGGAGCTGGAAAAACAGCTGGTGCATCTGACCGAGCAGGCGGAGGTGGCCAAGCAATATCGCGCGCTGGAAAAACAACGCGACACGACGCAACACCTGTTCTGGCTGGTCAAGAAGCAGGAAGCCGAAGCGCAACGCGTACGCTACATTCAAACCATAGAGAAGACCCGCATCGAGCTGGAAGCCGAAACCGCGCGTCTGCGTGATATCGAGAGTCAGCTGGAAACCACCCGTGCTGAGCATTACCAGCTTTCAGATTCGTTGCACGTCAAACAGGGCGAGCTGTATACGGCCAATGCCGAGATTGCCCGCCTGGAACAGCACATCAAGCATGTAGCCGACCAGCGCCAGCGCATGACGCAGCAGCTCGCCAATACGGAAAAGCAGATCGAACAGCAGAAGCATCAGCGGCAGGGTGTGCATACACTACTTGAACATTGGCAGCGCCAGCAGGAAGGCGCTGGAGGCAAGGTCATCGAAGCGGAAAAGCTGGCCGAGACGGAAGGCCAGAACCTGCCCCAGGCTGAACAGGCGGCGCGCGCGGCTCAGGAGCGCTATAACGAATTGCAGCGCGAACAGCTGAAGTTGGAGCAGCAACTGCAATTGGCCGACACACAGCGCGAGCATCTGCAACGCAATATCCAGCAGTTCGATTCGCGTCGGTCGAGATTGTTGCTGGAAAAAGACAACTTGCCGGGTGCTGATGACGGCGCCTTTCAACGTGCGCAACAACAGGTGACAGAGCTGGAGCAGGAGCGTGCGGAGCAGGTCGAGAAACTGGCGCAGTTGCAGGAACAATTGCCGCAGGCGGATACCCAGCGTCGTAACCAGCACGAATCTTTGCAGCAGCAGGAGAGATTGCTGGGGCAGACCGAGGCGCGCCTGCATGCCTTGCAACAATTGCAGCGGCAGATCGATAGCGATACCAACCTCAACGCCTGGTTGCAACAACATCAATTGGATAAGTTGCCGCGTCTGTGGCAATCGATACGCATCGAGAGCGGCTGGGAAGACGCGCTGGAAGCAGTGTTACGTGAACGCCTGAACGCGCTGGCGATTCCCTCGCTGGATATCGCATCGTCCTGGAGTGATTCGCCACCGGCCAAGCTGGCGGTATTTTCCCTGTCTGAAAATGGGCAGGGTGATACCGGGTCTGTCCAGTTGAAGTCGTTGCTTGCTTATGTTCAATGCCAGGATGCGAAAGTCCTGCCGGTGATGCGCGATTGGCTGAACAACGTCTACGCGGTTTCGGATGTCGCCGAAGCTTATGCACAACGCGCACAATTGCCGAAAGGTGGCTGGTTTGTAACGCCCCAGGGTCATCTGGTCGGCGCGAACAGTGTGCTGTTCCATGCGCCGGATACCCAGTTGCATGGTGTGCTGGCGAGGCAGCGAGAGATCGAAAAGCTGGAGCTTGAGCTGGTTGAGCAGAATCAGAACGCGGAGTATTCGCGCGAACAGGTAGCGCAAGCGGAGCAGCATTACCAGTCCATCGAGACACAGATCGGGCCGTTGCGCACTTCCGGGAACGAGCTCCAGCAGCATCTGCACGGCTTGCAGATGAATATCCTCAGACTCAATCAGGCACGCGAGCGCAATGTCGAACGCGCGGAGCAGATCGAGCGCGAGATGCAGGAAGCGGCAGAGTTGCTGCAAGCGGAGCAAATCCGGCAAGGCGGGATCGTCGAGCAGATGGCCGATCTGCGCGAGAAGATCGCTGCGTTCTATGCGCAGGTGGATGAGGCACAGCGTCTTGCCAACACCCAGGATATCGCGCTGCGTGAACAACGCAGTCGCGCACAGCATTCACAGCATGCCTTGCAGGAGGCACGTTTCTTTGCAAAAACCTGCACGGAAAAGATCGCCGACCTTCAGCATAACGTCGAGCAGATCACCGGAGCGCTAGAACAATTCGAACAGAATCTTGCCCAATTGCGCCAGGATCTGTCGGTCAGTGATGACGGGACTGCGCAGCAACAATTACAGGCTGCCCTGCTGGTTCGCAAGGCATGCGAGGATGGCCTGGGCGACGCGCGCAATATCCTGGAGAACGCCACTGTCAACCTGCAAAAGCTGGAGCAGGAACGGCTCTCATGTGAACACAAGCTTGATCCCTTGCGCGAAAAGCTGAATGAGCTGACGCTGAAAGAGCAGGAGGCGCGCCTTCATTTCGAACAATGGTCGGAGCAGTTGCAGGGAATTGATGAGCAGGTGTTGCTGCCGCTACTGGAGTCCGGAAACAATAAGCCGGGTGCGCTGCAAAGCGAATTGAACAGGTTGAATGCGGATATCGAATCACTCGGTGCCGTGAATCTGGCCGCGCTGGAGGAATTGCAGGCGGCTGCCGAGCGCAAAGCTTATCTGGATGCGCAGGCCAATGACCTGAACGAGGCGATGGCAACACTTGAGGACGCGATCCGTCGTATCGACAAGGAATCGCGAGAGCTGTTGATGGACACCTACAATCAGGTCAACAAGCATCTATCCGAGATGTTTCCGGTGCTGTTTGCCGGCGGAGAGGCGCGGCTGGTGTTGACCGGGGAAGAGATACTCGACAGCGGTGTGCAAGTCATGGCGCAGCCGCCCGGAAAAAAGAACAGCTCTATCCACTTGTTATCGGGCGGGGAGAAAGCACTCACCGCGATTGCGCTGATTTTCTCATTGTTCCAGTTGAATCCCGCGCCATTCTGCCTGCTTGATGAAGTGGATGCTCCGCTGGACGATACCAATACCGAACGTTTGTGCGCGCTGATCAAGAAGATGTCCCAGAACACACAGTTCGTATTCATTAGCCACAACAAGATCACGATGGAGCTGGCTCAGCAGTTGGTCGGAGTGACGATGCAGGAAAAGGGTGTGTCCAAAGTGGTGGCCGTCGACATCGAGGAAGCTTTGCGGATGCGTGACGACGTGATGGCTGTCTAGCGGCAGTGATTTCCGCCCGCTAGCGCAATCCTGAGATCTTGTTCTAACGGGCCGTACGTAACTGCGGACGGTCCAGTGTTCCGCTGATCTCCAGGTCTACAGGCGCTGTTTCTCCCTTTATCGATATTTTTGCGTTGATATTTCCCGACAACTTGCCGTTTTCGATAACAAGTGATGATGTTGAATTCAGGACGTCTGTCTTGATGCGGACTTTACTGAAATGATAGGCGTTAGCGTCAAACGAGACGGAGCCGGTCATTTCATCAAAATACGTTCTCCCGCCGGGCAGGTGTTCCTTGCTATGCAAGCGTGCCGTCTCGACAATATCCATACCGTTCAGCGTGCCCTTGCCGGTTGTGAAATCGCCTTGTAGCGTTGCCGAGTCTGTCAGCCCGCCGAGATTGGAGGAACGCATTTTGAAGCTGGCGTCCCCGTCTGCATTGCCTTCCAGCAAACTGTTGAATTGATTCAGCGAGAGTGTCTTGGCTGAGAGCTTGCCCTGTGCCTGCCAGCCGGTGTGCCAGCTGATCCTTGAATTTCCCTGGATCACACCTCCCAGCATCCTGCCATCAATTTCACTGATGACTAATTCATCTTTGCTTAATTCGCCCTTTGCATTTATCTCATCGAAAACCCAGTTAGGCAATAGCGGTAAGGCACTGCCTCGTACCGATATTGCAACTTGCAGTTTTTCATCAGGCTTGGCATCCATGCTCAGCGTGTACTTTCCGGAATTGGCGCGCAGATTTGCCGAGGTGAAATTTTTGGCTGAATTGAAATTCAGGTCGCCTTCTATGCCGGTCAATTCAAATACGTCCGCATCAAGCGTTCCCTGGTTGAACTTGATTCGGCCGATCGGATACTGATCGCTTGCGGCCAGTTTCTGAAACCAGGCAGAAACATCCTTTATTGCTGTTCCGCTGACCTTGAAGTTATCGATCTCAATGCTATCTATCGGCCTGATATCTTCCATCAGGCTGGCGTATGAGAAATTCAACTTGGCTTTTGCCGCCTGGAATTGCTTGCCTTCACCGATATATATTTCACCGATCTCTATGCTGGGGGAGGGCAGGATCTGGCCGGACAAATAACCTATATGAACCGGCTGGCTTAATCTTTCGGACATCAATTTCTCTACTTTTGGCATGTAGTCACGCATCGGCAGCAAATAGGGTGCTGCAAACATTGCGCCCACCAGCAATACCAACAGGACTATGCCCAACTTGATCAATAATCCGGTTAGCTTGCCCCATGGGAAAGGTTTGCTCTCTTTTGCTTTGGCGGGTGCTGCAGTCGCTTTGCCGGAAACCGGATGCTCGGGTTGATGGTGTGCCGTTTCCGCTTTGGCTTTTGCCGACTCAACGGCGCGTTGTTCTGCCTCAGCCCAGGCTTTAGCCTGTTCGTCAGCGAGTTTTTTGGCTTGCGCTTCTTCTGCCTTATGCTTTTCAACAGCAAGGCGTGCCTGTTCCGCTTCCTTGAGTGCATTTTGATCGGGCTTTTTTTCGTCCGGAGGAGGCGGTACCGGCTGATTCGAGGCAGGTTCGATTTCAGGTTTTTGGGCTGAAGAAGATTTTGCCTTGTCGGCGACATCGGCCGATTCTTTGCTGCTTTGAGTCTGAGTCGGGGGTGGTGTATCGTCTATCTTGAAGGAATCCAATGTGGGAATCTCAGAAGATTCGCTAACTTTGTCAGTGCTTGTCTTGGTTTGCGGCTCGTCGATCTCAAAACTGCCGAACGCAAACGCGTCTGACTTGATGTCGGGTGATGCTTGATCAGTGTGAGGCTTCCTCGAGGCTTCCTGTCTGGCCTGCTTGACCGCTTCTTCTTCGGCTTTCAGACGAGCCTCTTCCTCAGCTTTCTGCTTTGCTTCCTGTTCGGCTTTTATCTTGGCTTCATCTTCGGCTTTCATGCGGGCATGCGCTCTCGCTTCAGCATCCAAGCGAGCTTTTGCTTCGAGTTCAGCCTTGATTTTTGAAGCTTCAAGCTCGGCTCGCATCTCGGCTTCTATTTCAGCCTTGCGCTTGGCATCGGCCTCGGCTTTCATGCGTGCCTCTTCCTCGGCCTTGATTCTGGCTTCGACCTCGACTTTATGTCTGGCTTCGACTTCTGCTTTCAGTCTAGCCTCTTCCTCGGCTTTATGTCTGGCTTCGGCTTCTGCTTGCAGTCGAGCTTCTTCCTCGGCCTTATGTCTGGCTTCGACTTCTGCTTTCAGTCTAGCCTCTTCCTCGGCCTTATGTCTGGCTTCGGCTTCTGCTTTCAGTCTAGCCTCTTCCTCGGCCTTATGCTTGGCTTCGGCTTCAGCTTGCAGTCGAGCCTCTTCTTCGGCTTTATGTCTGGCTTCGGCTTCAGCTTGCAGTCGAGCCTCTTCTTCGGCCTTATGCTTGGCTTCGGCTTCAGCTTTCAGTCGAGCCTCTTCTTCGGCCTTATGTCTGGCTTCGGCCTCTGCTTTCAGTCGAGCTTCTTCTTCGACTTTTCGTCTAATGGCTTCCAGTTCGGCGCGCATCCGTTCAGCCTCTTGCTCAGCCTGGATACGGGCAGCTTCTGCTTGTTCCCTAACCTTTGCCGCAGCTGCGAGCTGGATTTTTGCTTCCTGCTCTGCCTTTAGTCTTGTTGCTTCCAGTTCGTCCCTTAACTTCTGGGCTTCTTGTGCGGCTTTGAGCAGAATGGCCTCAGCTTCTTTTTTTGCTTTCGATCTTTCTGCTTCAATGGCTTGTTTGGATTCGATCAATGCGGCAGCTTCGGCTTCTGCAAGTTCCTTGACTCTCTTGGCTTCTGCTTCGGCCTTCAGTTTGGCAGCTTGCGCTTCTTCTTTGATTTTTTTGGCTTCTGCCTCGGCTTTGAGTTTTGCTGCTTCGGCTTCCTGTTTGAGCTTTTCTGCTTCCGCTTCCGCGCGGTCAAGATTTTTTTCTGCTTCTGCAGTTTGTGGCGTAGAGGCGGTAAATCCGCTCATGAAGTCCAACTCTCCACCATCATCTTCTATTTCCTGCTGTTTGGGTGGTGTGGCAGTTTTCAGATGTGGAGGGACTTTAAGAGGAGTTGATGCGACTGGCTTTTTGTCCTTGTCATGGATGTAACCGTTCTTTTCGAGATATTCCAGAGTGTCGACAAGATTGTCGCGCAGGCTGGGCGCAACACGTTTGCGAATCTCTCCTACCGTGGCTTTCCCGTCCACCATCGGCAGTGTTCGCTTATCATCGCCAGCAAGATCTCTGGTCCTGCTTAGAACCTCATCCTCACCCTTGGGGGTCCTGACAAATATCACTTTGTTATCCATGGTTTATTCTAACTGATAGTACGTTGGGTTTGTAATTGAAAATTACATAGTTCACAGGGCCGGCAGACCGCACATGTATGCACGCAGACTCAGTACAAATCAAGCCTCAAAGCAAGGCTGGGCGATTATAATTCCCGAAGGCTTTCTAACCAATAGCTGGCGGACATTATGGAAATGGTTGATATGGAAAGCTGCTTCATGGATAATGCGCCCCCTTAAGCAAGCCGGGGTGATGGAACTGGTAGACGTGCCGGACTCAAAATCCGGTGCCAGCGATGGCGTGGGGGTTCGAGTCCCCCCCCCGGCACCAAACAAGAAGAGGCAGGGTCACCTGCCTCTTTATCTTTCTGGGATCGACTATGATCTGGAAACCGAATGTCACTGTAGCAGCCATCATTGAGCGGGACGGGAGATTCCTGCTTGTGGAAGAGCAAACTTCACAGGGGCTCTTGTTCAATCAGCCGGCAGGACACTGGGAATCAAACGAGACTCTGGTGCAGGCTGTCTCGCGGGAAGTGCTGGAAGAATCTGCATGGCATTTCACACCGCAGCATCTGGTCGGGATCTATCGATGGCATTCCGACAATGCCAATGTTACCTACTTGCGTTTTGCCTTCACGGGCATCGTTACCATACACGAGCCGGAACGCTTGCTGGATGAAGGTATCGTCTGCGCGGTATGGATGACACCGGATGAAATTCGGGACACGCAGTCGAGACATCGAAGCCCGCTGATATTGCGTTGCGTAGAAGACTATCTTGCGGGTAAGCGTTATCCGCTTGATCTGCTGGTGCATTATGACTAAGCGTATCGTGGTCGGCATGTCCGGCGGGGTCGATTCCTCAGTCACCGCATTGCTGCTCAAGCAACAGGGCTACGATGTCATCGGCCTGTTCATGAAGAACTGGGAAGACGATGACGACAGCGAATATTGTTCTTCCCGCCAGGATCTGATCGATGCCGTTTCGGTCGCGGACACCATTGGCATCCCTATTGAGGCGGTGAATTTTGCCAAAGAGTACAAGGATCGCGTGTTCAGCTATTTCCTTGGCGAATATCAGGCGGGCCGAACCCCGAACCCCGATATCCTGTGCAATTCGGAAATCAAGTTCAAGGCTTTTCTGGATCATGCGATCCAGTTGGGCGCAGACTGTATCGCTACCGGACACTACGCTCGGGTACGCGAGGCGGGCGGGTTGTTCCAGTTACTCAAGGCAGCGGACGCAAGCAAGGATCAGAGCTATTTCCTGCATCGCCTGAATCAGGCGCAACTCAGCAAGGCGATGTTCCCGTTGGGCAATATGCTCAAATCCGAGGTACGTGCCATCGCAGAACAATATGGCCTTTCCAATTACGCCAAGAAGGACAGTACCGGCATCTGCTTTATCGGAGAGCGGCCTTTCAGGGAGTTCCTTAACCGTTATCTGCCGACACAACCCGGCGAGATGTCAACTCCGGAAGGCAAGGTGGTCGGGCAACATATGGGATTGTCTTTTTATACCATCGGCCAGCGTCAGGGTCTGGGCATAGGTGGCGACAAGGATTCATCGGGCGATCCCTGGTTTGTCGCGGGGAAAGACATGGGGAATAACCGACTGGTCGTGGTTCAGGGGCACGACCACCCGTTACTGCTCAACCGGAAGCTGGAAGCGTTGGAAATGCACTGGATCGCAGATCATATTCCCGACCTGACCCGGCACTATGCCGCCAAGACCCGTTATCGCCAGGCAGATGCCCCGTGCAACATCGCTTTGCTGAAAGAAGACCGTTACATTTTTGATTTCGACCAGGCTCAATGGGCTGTTACTCCGGGGCAATCGGTGGTGGTGTACGAAGGTGATGTCTGTCTGGGTGGCGGGGTCATTGAAAATGGTAAATAGACGGACGTGAATTGAATTCGCGTAAAATGCACATATTGAATATATAAATGTAATCGGCCATGACACTTACTGCACTTACCGCTTTATCCCCGCTCGACGGACGTTACCACGGCAAGGTGGGCGCGTTGCGCGACTACTTCAGTGAATTCGGGCTGATCCGTTTCCGTGTATTGATCGAGGTTGAATGGCTCAAGGCACTTGGTGCCCAGTCTGATATACCCGAAGTCGCGCCATTTTCGGATGCCACCCTGCAGCAACTGGATGCGCTAAACGCGAACTTCAGCGAAGCAGATGCACAGGCAATCAAGAATATCGAGAAGACCACCAATCACGATGTGAAAGCGGTTGAATACTGGTTGCGGGAGAAGCTGGGTAGTAATCCTGAAACTGCCGGAGTGCTGGAGTTTATTCACTTTGCCTGCACCTCTGAAGACATTAACAATCTGTCGCATGCACTGATGTTAAAAGGCGCGCGTGAGGCGGTGATGTTGCCCGCGTTGCAAAGCGTGATTGCCCGGATGAAAGACTTGTCGTTGCAACTGGCCGACTTGCCCATGCTGTGCCGAACCCATGGCCAGACCGCCACACCCAGCACGCTTGGCAAAGAGATGGCGAACGTGGTGTACCGCTTGCAGCGGGCAGAAAAGCGTATTGCAGATGTTGATATCCTCGGCAAGATCAACGGTGCAGTCGGCAACTACAACGCGCATTTGTCGGCTTATCCGAATGTGGACTGGGAGGCGTTCGCGAAAAAATTCGTAGAGGGACTCGGCATCAACTTTAATCCTTACACCATTCAGATCGAGCCGCACGATTACATGGCTGAACTGTACGATGCGTTTGCGCGCATAAACACGATATTGATCGACCTCGACCGCGACGTCTGGGGCTACATCTCGCTCGGCTACTTCAAGCAGAAAGTCATCAAGGGTGAAGTTGGCTCATCTACCATGCCGCATAAAGTGAATCCGATCGACTTCGAGAATTCGGAAGGCAACCTTGGATTGGCCAATGCTTTGCTGAAGCATTTGTCAGAAAAGTTGCCAATCTCCCGCTGGCAACGTGATTTGACCGATTCAACCGTGTTGCGCAACATGGGCGTGGCGCTGTGTTACACCCTGCTGGGGTATGAGTCGCTGTTGAAGGGGCTTAACAAACTTGAAGCCAACCCGCAACGCGTCGCGGAAGACCTGAACAAGAGCTGGGAGGTACTGGCAGAACCGATCCAGACCGTGATGCGCCGCTACAACATCGAAAATGCCTACGACAAACTAAAAGAATTGACTCGGGGCAAGGACGGCATCAACCGTGCGTCATTGCAGGCATTTATTGTATCGCTTGATATTCCCGAAGCTGAAAAGCAACGTCTGCTGAAACTATCTCCAGACACCTACATCGGAAAAGCAGCCGAACTGGCACGTCGTATCTAGCACGAACCAATTCGGACTGGTTGCCAACATTTATCAGAATATTCTGGGCGGGGCCGATGGACCGCGATCTTCAATTATGGGCTTGAGCGGCGATACATTGCCGGGTGTCATGTTCTGTTCCTGAATCGTGCTATCCATAACCGTATTCGCTTGCTCGCTGTTTGGTGTTACTCCGCCTTGGCTTTGAAGCGTCGGTGTGGGTGCGACAGTGAATAGATTGAGATTGATCGGTTGCAATTGCGGCATCTGGTCTGCTGCGGCGGCAAAGCCCATCTGGTTGGGAAGGATGTGGATGGTGCCCCTGTCAGTGGTGATCACAGTCTCGCCGGTATTTACTTTGTTGTATACACCTACCGGCGCGACAGACGCCATATCACTGCCGGGCAAGACAATATATGTTTCATGATCGGTGCCTCGGACGCCAATGGTCGACCCGGCAGCGGAAATCCTGTAATTCTCTTTGTTTTTGTGTCCGATCAAACCGGTTATCGCCCGGAAACCACCCCTGAACAGCGAGAAGAAACTTTTTTCGTCGCCATCTTCTTTGCCGGTAAATTTGAAACTGTCGAATTTTAGTTGTGAGTTTGATCGTACTGCAATAAGTCCACCGTCGCGCATCTTGATTTGTGCCGAACCATCCTTGGCAGTGGTTAGAGTATCGCTTTCGTGTACGGGATCACCCTTCATCAGGTCGCGTGTCTGACCTGCCGAATTTGTGATCTGAACAGTGCCGATCACGAATTGAGTATGTCCGGCGATGTCGGCATACGCTACCTCTCCGAACAGGGACAGGCAAGCTGCAAACAGGATGCCAAAATACATTTTGATGGTTGATTTACTTTTCATGATTACACCTCCACTCATGGTTTACCTGAAATCTCTGCGTAGCATCAATGAGACATCTGTACGGTCATAGCTATAGATGCCGATGTTTGATTCGTTGTTGGTATAGGCGAGTTGCGGACGGACTGTCCAGGCATCATCCAGATGCCAATCCATGCCCAGCTTCAAATCGTACAACTGATCATTGCGTCTGAGCAGGAACAGATAATTGACTTTGCCGTAGTCGCCGGTCTGGAAGCCGGCATTTGCGTACAAGGTTGCTTTTTCACCGAAAGCCATCTGACCGCCAACGCGCATTCCGCTGAAAACCTTCTCGCCGTCGTTACGTCCGCCGCCCGGATTGATTGTGATGAGTCCGAAGCCCGCCATGTTCGCCGTGATGACGGGCGAGACATCTTTCTCGTTTCCTGAATATAAGCTTCCGAATAGTGATGATTTGTTACCTTCCAGTTTGTGCGACCAGCCGATTCCGATTAGCTGCTGGTCGATGTCGTTCTGCTTCAAGAGCGGGTCAACATAGCGGTATTGCATGGACTGGGCAAATACGCTCAATTGATTCTCCGGACTGAACACATGCAGCCAATCTCCATAGATGCCGGTAGAGTCGCTGTTGCGTGTGCCATCGGAGTCCTGACTTCCGATCACCGCATTTAAGCGTAGCCGGTTTGCTTGTGTCTCATACCTGACTCCTGCGCGCGCATCCGTGCTAGTGGTGTCAAATTGTGTATGGTCAGTAAGGGTGCGCTGACGATATTCAGCACCTGCATATACACCCCAATGTGTGCTCAACTCTTGATCTATATGAATGCCCGCAGTTACCGCATAGTAATTGTCCGATGTTTTGACATTGACTTGATCCAGGCTGCGAGTTACCCAATTGGGCGTATCAAATACCTGAAACTGTGGGTTGCTGGTTGAACTGTTGACGTTGCTGTCTTGCCCACCGCCCAACTCGATGAAACCTGAAATAAGGGTCCTCTTTGATGCTGTATGAGATGAGATTTGATCCAGATATGTTTGAATTTCAGTGCGAACCTCAGGTGATGGTTTCAGATTCAGTGTCGCATCAAACTCGGTTTTTGCACGCTGGAAGTCTTCCAATTGAAAGTAGGCACGCCCCATCTCCAGACGCGCGGCAGTAAAGTCAGGATTGACAGCCAGCGCACGTTCCAGTGCGAAAGTGGCACGTGCGGGCATACCGTTGTCCAGCGCAGCGATGCCTATCAGATAATCGAAGCGCGGCTCGCCTGCATGTTCGAACTCATATGGCTCTAGCAGGGCGTAGGCTTCGGCAGGCTTGTTGTTTTTGATCAACCGGTCTGCATCTTGTAACAGCTTTTCATAAGCGGCCATTACTGCTTGATCATTGTTTACAGGATTCGTGTTTGTTTTTGCTGGCTGTTGCACGGCTGCCGATGCTGGGAGAATCCCTGTAGTCGCTAGCAACCCACAGAGCAAAACCATGATCGGTTTCAGAAGTTGCGCCGATCCCGAAAGTGTCAGGGCTGTACGGTGTTCAATCATTGTGGCACTCACGACTATCATCCTTGTCATTTTGATGCTCACTGTTATGACCGACTTCGATGCCCTGTTTGGCGTGAGGTTGGTTTTCTGAATCACCCTGAGGATCCTGGATGTCCGGGCATACAGCAGGTGTCGGAGCAGGTGCAGGTGCAGGTGCAGGTGCAGGTGCAGGTGCAGGAGCAGGTGCAGGAGCAGGTGCAGGTGCAGGAGCAGGTGCAGGTGGTGGAAGAACGATTGAGCCACCTGCGGGATATGCGTACGAAACCGAATTGCCAGCGATACCGTAGTCATAGACGAGGGCGCTGTAAGGTACGGTGTTATGCAGTGTGTGTATACCAGCCGAGACCGGGAGGGTCGCATAAGAATAAATGCTGGTGGCACTGATGGGCGCGAACAGAGCTGCGTTTACCGGTGCGTTATCCAGCATCAAGTTGGGCAGCGAAGTCGTTTCGGCAACGATATTCATCAAGGCACCGGATGTTCCGGAGAGGCCGTGGACACTGAACGTGGAATCAGTCGTACCATGTTCGTTGGGTGCAACTGCTGTAGGGGTGACCAGAACCATGCTGGGATCCCCTTTGCCTGCGGCATCATCCGCGTAACCGTGCATGAACTGGGCAACAAGCACTGGATTGCTCGATACGAATTCGCCAACACCGGTCAGTACGACATCTGCAAACTGGCCGGCATTCAGGGTTGTCGCCATGCCTGCCGGTGACGAAGAGAAGGTGGTGCCATCCTGGGAGGCGATCACGCGTACTGTGTAGCGGCTGCGCCCGCTGAATGGCACAGTGTGGTAAGTGTTTCCCCACATGGAAATATCGGGGAGTTGTTCTACGATGTAGTCGCAATAGCCCACTCCGGAAGGGACATCGGTGCAACGATGTCCACCAAACACAGCGATGGGTTTATCCGCTGTCACAAGTGTGCCAGTCATATCTCCGTTGGTGGTATTGGCAAACTGGTATGTATCTCCGCTGTTAAGTGTGACGGTGAAAGGTGTCCCGGCTGGCTGAGTGGCACCCGCAGCAGCTGGGGTGATGCTGACTATGGTGTTGTTCTGCGTGGCGACAACTGCGAATTCCGATCCGGTGAAATTACTGCTCGCTGTCGACATCACATAGTAGTTCAAGCCGAGCCCCGTTGTCGGCAGGGCCAGATAACCTTCGGCTGAAGTCGGGTTTTCGGAAACCACATGTACAGAGATTGGAGTGAGCGAAGTAACGTGGATGCCCTTGGCTTCGATGGTCTCGTTCGTGGTGAGCACGACCGCGGGGTCAAGCGCGATTTCTATTAGACCGCCAGGCAGCACGGAGAACGATGTGATTGCGCCATTGAATGTCACCTCTCCAGTAGTCGCGGTGGGTGAAGCAATCATCAACTTGTTGGTAACCGGTGTGTTGTTGCACAGCGCAGGGTTGCTGACGCAAAGATGGTCGGGCAGGGTCAGGTAAAAGTCTGTTCCCATCGAGGTGTAGGTTGTCCCGAGTGCTACACCTGGTGCGGCAGATGTAATCGGTCCGCCGCCGCCACATGCAGTCAAAAATAGCGATAGCATTGCTATCTGTATCAGCCTCGCTTTTTTTGTTGAGCACATTTGTGTAACCCCTCTACCTCGTTATCGATATCGGCAGGGAGTTATGGTGGTCGTTCGGAGGAGTTACATACACGGTAGAAATTCCGTGTCGCAGTCCCGCTACCATAGATCCCTTTAGGCCGGTGACTTTGCGTCCTTACCTTTCGATAAGTTTGCCAAGTGAGTGCAGGTTAGGGGATGACCTATATTCGGGTCAAAGCATGACCGATGAGTGGTCGAAATATTGGACGGGCGGTTGACGGAATTTCGTCAAAGGACAATTTATATGGCTTGGCGGGCAGTTTTCGTGACGAAATTCTGTCAGTTGGCTAAATGAGACCCTTTTCCGCGAAAGATAAAGTCTGCCCTGCCGCGACGACAAAATGATCCAGCACTCGTACATCGACAAGGGACAAGGCCTGCTTCAGCGCATCGGTGAGTAAGCGGTCAGACTGGCTGGGCTCGGCTACCCCGGAAGGATGGTTGTGGGAGAGGATGACTGCCGCAGCGTTGTGAGCCAGCGCGCGCTTGACCACCTCGCGCTTGACCACCTCGCGCGGATACACGCTTGTTTGGCTGAGCGTGCCGTGGAACAATTCCTCGGATGCAATAACGCGATGCTGGGTGTCGAGGAACAATACCAAAAACACCTCCTGATGCCGCCCCCCGAGCAGCAACTGCAGATAATCGCGTACCGCTCGCGGTGAATTCAGCGCATCGCCGCGTTGCATCTCTTCCTTGAGGGCGCGCCGCGACATCTCCAGTGCAGCTTGTAGCTGAACATACTTTGCCTGCCCCATCCCTTTGGTTTCGCAGAAGTCGGATTGACTGGCCGCAGACAGTTGGGTGAGATTGCCGAAGCGGTTGAGCAGTTCACGCGCCAAATCCACGGCACTCTTGCCAGTCACACCCGTGCGTAAAAAAATCGCCAGCAACTCCGCATCGGAAAGCGCAGCTGCACCGCGCTGCAGTAATTTTTCACGAGGACGCTCTCCTGCCGGCCAGTCAGTAATTGCCATAAGGCCTCCTGAATAATAAAACGTGATATTTTCTTTTCAGAAATCTGATGATTGACTATTGATCGGTAACAAAAGTCACTCAAAGAAATTTTGTAAACATGGTAGTGAATTAATATCAATTGTGTACCTATTAAAACAGATAGGTGTTAGTGGAATTATTGGAGTGGTTGTTAAGGTAATGATGCTTGCTAATTAGGCGCATGAAAAATTTCCGTACTTTTCCTACCCAGCCCGAATGTGCTGTTTCTTGTTAATATGCGCGGCATTATGGGAAGAACTCAAACCAAACACATCGTGTTGGGCATAACCGGCGGAATAGCCGCATACAAGGCGGCGGAGCTGGCGCGCCTGCTGGTTAAGCAGGGTATTGAGGTGCAGGTGGCGATGACAGAAGCCGCATGCCATTTCATTACACCCTCCACGATGCAGGCGCTTACCGGTAGGCCCGTACTGGTCAACCAGTGGGATGCTGCCAGCAATGGCATGGCGCATATAGCCACCAGTCGTGCCGCCGATGCCATAGTGATCGCACCGGCCACGGCAGATTTCATCGCCAAACTGGCACTTGGTTTGGCAGATGACCTGCTTTCCACGCTGTGCCTTGCGCGCGATTGCCCGTTGTTGGTGGCACCCGCGATGAACAAGCAGATGTGGGCGAATGCCGCGACGCAACGAAACGTGCAGCAACTGCAGGCCGATGGAACGCTGATGCTGGGCCCGGATAGCGGGATGCAGGCTTGCGGCGAGGAGGGCATGGGGCGGATGCTGGAGGCCGAAGCGTTGGCTAATGAGATTTCTGCATTTTTGCGTTTACCCGCCACATCACTCACAAAAGTTGAAAAGAAACTCGACGGTTTGAAGGTGGTTATCACTGCCGGGCCGACCTATGAAGCGATAGACGCGGTACGCGGGATCACTAATCGCAGTTCGGGCAAGATGGGTTATGCGATCGCGCAGGCTGCTCTGGAAATGGGTGCCGAAGTGGTGCTGGTCTCCGGCCCGACCGCACTGAATAAACCTAAAGGTGCGCAATCTGTCGATGTGCAAAGCGCCGAGCAGATGTTCGATGCGGTTAAACAAAATCTGACCGATTGCGATATCTTTATCGGAGTGGCTGCAGTGGCTGATTACCGAGTCGCAAAACCCAGCGCCCAAAAGATCAAGAAGAGTGCGGGCAATCTCACGCTGGAGCTGGCGCCCAATCCGGACATACTCGCCTATGTGGCAAGTTTACCCAATCCGCCCTACTGCGTTGGATTTGCCGCCGAGAGCGAGAACCTGATCGAATATGCCGAGAAGAAACGCCGCGCCAAGAATTTACCGTTGCTGGTTGGCAACCTAGCACAGCATGCTATCGGCAGTGACGATAACGAGTTGATACTATTCGAAGACAGCGGCAACCAGAATTTGCCGCGTAGCGACAAACTGACACTGGCGAGATTATTGATGCAGCGTATCGCGCAACGACAGAAAGGAGCGCTCAAATGAAACATATATCCGTGGACGTGAAGATACTTGATCCGCGCCTGCATGAAAACATGCCCGGTTATGCGACAGCAGGTTCTGCCGGGATAGACCTGCGCGCCTGTATAAATCACAACATGGTGATCCAGCCGAAACAAACCGAACTGATTCCGAGCGGAATCTCCATTCATCTGGACGATCCGGATATGCCGCAATGATCCTGCCGCGCTCGGGCCTGGGACATAAGCACGGCATCGTGCTGGGGAATCTGGTCGGCCTGATCGATTCGGATTATCAGGGGCAGATATTTGTTTCGTTGTGGAATCGCAGCCAGATCCCTTTTACGCTGATGCCGATGGAGCGGATGGCGCAGCTGGTGATCGTGCCGGTGATGCAGGCGAGGTTCAATATCGTCAACGAGTTTGAGCTGAGCGAACGAGGTAGTGGCGGGTTTGGCAGTACCGGCAAATATTAAATGGTGCCTAAAACTAAAAAAGCCCGCTCTTGCGGGCTTTTTTATCGCTGATTCTGCAGGATGGATTCCGTTTGAAGTCGCTGTGCGGGCTGTTGATGTACATTCCCGCGATTGATGGAAGGAAGGTAGCCCGATAATTCCTTGAGAGCCATCCTGTAGACTTCCCGCTTGAACTCGATCACTGCATTGATATCAAGCCAGTAATTGTTCCATCGCCACGCATCAAATTCAGGATGTGAACTTGCACGCAGACAGACATCACAATCACGGCCGACCAGAAGCAATAAGAACCAGATCTGTTTTTGTCCGCGATATCCGCCACGTGATTCACGCCGTGTCCAGCTCGACGGAACTTCGTATCGCATCCAGTCGCGGGTGCGCCCGAGTATCTTTACATGCTCGGGCATCAGGCCCACTTCTTCATGCAACTCACGGTACATCGCTTGCTCAGGGGATTCGCCATGCTGTATTCCGCCTTGCGGAAATTGCCAGGCATGTTGCCGTACCCGCTTGCCCCAGAACACCTGATTCCTGTCATTCGTGATGATAATGCCGACATTCGGGCGGTAGCCGTCTCGGTCGATCATTTGTCACCTACTTGATTAATTAATGCCTTGATTCTTTCATATTTCAACTTGGTTGGAAAGCGAGACATACGCCTTCATACCGGTCAGGCTGCATTCACGGTAAAATCAATGCTCCATTTATTCATTCAGGTTGCTCTTACCATGCGCGTTTCGCAATTCTTCATTTCCACACTCAAGGAAGCACCATCTGAGGCCGAGTTGCCCAGTCACAAGTTGATGATGCGTGCCGGGTATATCAAGAAATTGGCTAGCGGTTTGTACACATGGATGCCGCTTGGGTTGCGTGTATTGCGCAAAGTGGAGCATGTGGTGCGCGAAGAGATGGATCGCAGTGGCGGTGTTGAATTGCTGATGCCAGCGATTCAACCTGCCGAACTGTGGCAGGAAACCGGTCGTTGGGATGTGTTTGGCCCGCAGATGCTGAAAATCAAGGATCG
>JBGSMU010000062.1:0-47012 GCA_041739955.1 Gallionella sp.
GATTTCGACAAAGGAGGGCAACTGCTCCATCACCTCCAGCTTCGCCACCCTTGCTCGATAGCCGATGTAGCTGTCACGTGCGGTGCTGATCTGTTTTGACAACGGCGCGATTTCTGCCGCAAGGCTGTCGAGCTTTTTATCGATCTCGATCAGTGTTGCCTGTGTCACACGTAGCTCCATATCCAGCTTGCTCAAACCTTCCGGTAGAACGATCTCGCCATCGGCTGCCGCCATGGCGTTTGCCGCAGCCTGTGTTTCCGCTGCAATGCTCTGTTCCAGCTTTGCAATCTTTTGCACAAGCTTGGTTTTGAGCGCGTTGGATTTTTCAAACTCGATCGACAAGGCTTGATCCTGCTGTGTCAGGCGCAGATATGCTTCCTTGGCTTCGGCCATTTGTGCTGGCGCGATAACCTGACTGTGCAAGGGAGCGATTTGGTGTTGCAGTTCGCGCACTTTGCTTTGCGCTTGACGCATTTGATGCTCGGCATAATTGCGCGCGCGGTTCAGGCTCTTTTCTCCGGCAGACCAGAATGACGAAGTGGAGCGTTCTTCCATTTCTCGATACGCTTTATTCTTCTCGGCGAAATCGGCTTCCGCTTCCTTCTGTTCGTTAAGCGCGGCGTCGAGCTTGCGATCGAGTTCGTTGTATTCGGCCTGCAATTTGTCGAAATGACGGCCAAGCGATTTCTTGCGGAATGGATTGATTTTCATGTTTGATTCCTTTCGTTGGTTTGGTTAATGGTTACGACGTAAACGGGCGAACTGCGGCCCGAAGGGTTGTGCTTGCCAGCGGTGTGTGGCCCGCGCCGATTTGGCATTCAATTGCCGCCATGCATTCATCGGGCGGAATCTGCGTGAGTAATCAAAGCGCGTTCTCACGATTGACCTCCCGCACGCGGCACAGTCCGGAATTCGGCTGGGTAGCGCGCGTCACCGGGCAGCACCATGGTGGAAATCCAGGTGTGCCGACTGAGTTGCTTCTTGATCTCGACCACTGCGCCACTGGCAGGTCGATTCGGCGAAGCGGGAATCCATCCGCTATCGTCGAAGATCGCTTCGATTTGCGCAGGACTGAGCATTTTGTCTTGCGCTGGTGCGGGGCGATTTGATGCCTGCACAGTGATCGGACCGGTCAATGCTTCGACTACCGTTGAGACGGTTGGAACGGGAGCTTTCGCCTTCGGTGCGAGGTCGAAGTGCTTGGCCCAGATTGGATGCAGATTAGGGTTGTCAGTCATGCTGATCTCCATAGGTTTGCCACCCTCAGCGCCGGGTGGCGTGGCGTTTGACTCGATGAACGAATCAGATAAATTGAAATGACTGCACTCGTAAGTAATGCGATTCGCAGCATTCGCATCGGTGTGCGCAAGCGGCAAGCCAGATGCCACAAGGACATTCGCGGGATTCGCACGATTCGCAGCGGGGATAGATGGAATTGAGAAATTCATCACACCGCCACCAGTTGATAGGCTTCACGTGCCGTTTTGTGTTCGGCTACATCAACCCAGCCGTGAAGCTTCAGCACTTGCATCACACGTCGTGCTGCGCCTGCATTTCGAATTGCCGAGGGACCATTGCGATAGATGTCAGCCAGCGGTATGGCACGACCCGGCCCCATCTTGTCGCGCAACCAATTGAGCACTTCCTGTGCAAGCTTTAATTCCACCGAAACCTGACCTGCACCCCATAAGCGCATGGCTTCGGCGAGGTAGTGCTTCATCAGCAGCGCAGCCCGATCAATGTGGTGTTCGTGGATGTTTGTGTCACCCTCGAAGACAGCGAACGTGCCCGCCATACGGGTGATGTGTTCCGGCGCTTTGGAAGCCAGTGAGCGAATCGGTGCCAGCGGGCCGCTGCCACCCAAGGAAGCTTCGATGTCGTTGTAGAGTGCAATCCACACTCGCTTTGCGGTCGGTGTTAATACGATGTTGGGCGGATTGAGTTCATGTTCATTCACCAGCGGCCAATCCTGTATCAGCAATTCATTCACCCGTTCGGCGTAGGCTTGGTATTCAAGATTGCTACTCAGATCGGCTTCGACGTACTTGCGATTGCCAGCAGTTGATTTCGGATAGCTGATCAAGCAACGTGCCAGAAATCCCTGTTCGCGTGCCAGCGGATCAGCCAGCAGCATGGCAGCTACGGTGGGTTGCACCATGAGATGTAAGCTTAATCTGCGACCGTAGTAACTGCCGGAGCCATCACCCACACGCACCCGGTCAAACTCGCCGCGATCCCAGAGACGTGACAGTGTGGTGAGTGTGCCCAGGCGCTTTTCTGCACTCATGGCATAGCCACCGAGGAATTGACCGCCTTCGTCATTGACTAGGCCAATCGATGGCAGACCGATGATCAGTTGGCGCTGGATGGCTTCGGTGCTGGGTTCGGATACGATGAACAGCGGCATCACCGGTGCAACGGGTTTCTCTATTTCATCGAGCTTGGCCTGCTTCGCTGTCGTGCTTAACTTCTTGTCAGCCAAGATGCGTTTGGCAGCGGCATCGTAGACTTGTGCTGCCAGTTCATAGCTGTCACGGTCTATATCGAATTGCTGCATCAGCGTGCGCTGGTGCTGACGCACGCCTTGTAATGCCCAAGCATCTGCCGCTGATTTACGCTCACCCGATTCACCCAGTGTTAGGAAGTAATCGGACAGCGGTGACACACGACCATCGATGATCACGTTGGCGTGAGGTTGTGAAACCTGATTCATAGCGGCGAGGATGGATTGCCCGATCAGGGCCATCGGCGCTTGAATCACTTCGTGCATCTTCTGCACGACACCCGCACCAAGGGGGCCGAGTGCATCCACTGGATAGGGTGTTGGTGGGTCGAGTTCGCGTGACAGCGGTAGCGGGTCGCTATGGTCAGCCAGTGCCCATGCGGGAGTCTGCACTTCATGATTGTCGGCTGACTTCATGCCCGCCCCTTACCGGTTTGCGCAGCTATATGGGCATTGATAAAAAGTGAGATGTCTTGGCGGCGATAACGAATACAGCGACCGACACGAACGAAAGGCAGATGAGGAATGCCACGTACACGCCAAGTGGCGAGTGTGGCCGGCTGAATGTTGAGAAGTTGCGCCGCTTCAGTTTCAGTGAGGAGGTTTTCCTCTATTTCACCGTGACGTCGAGATTGATTGATGCCCATCTGGCTAAACTGCCTTTCATCGAGAGACGCATATCTGCGTCGATGAAGATCAGCCTACAGAGAGGGCTTGGATGAATAGCGCTAAACGTCCGGAAGCTGTTGCAGCTTACGTTTCAGGCTGTCGGTGGCGATGGATCTTTCTATGTTTTTGTAGGTATCGATGTAAAACACACGATCATTAACGATGTCGGTGAAACGTATTCCCTGAACTTCGCCGTCGAAGTATTCCTCAATCATGTCGAGGATGACTGACAACTCGGTGCTTTCTGCTTCTTTGACGAGCTCCATCAAGGCTCGAGTGAGATGGCTCACCGCCCCTTGGCTGCGACCTTTGCGATACGGGGCCGCGATGGCCGCTGCTGCACTTGCCTTGCGCCGCAGTGTGGCCATTTGGGATTCCGCTTTTTTGAGGGCGATTGCGGAAGTATTGGTGGCAAAACTGGCCATGAGCAGAAATTGCTCGGCGATGCCGGTTTGTTCGGCTGCGTCACGCCACAACACGCGTTCCCATCCTGCGAGTTCTGAACGCAACCAGCCGATGCTGTCCTCATCATCGTGGCTGATGCTCGTCAGCTCCATATCCTCCTCGATGCCGGCGGCAATTTCGCAATACGTTTCTGCCGATCTGCGTGCCTCGTGAATGGAAAGCAGCGCGAAAATTTGTGCATCGGTCAGTGTAGGCGGCTCACCCGGAATGCGCGTCGTCCACAAACTGCGGGCGGCGATGACATAACTGCCATGCTGCTCGGCGTGCTGGTAGACAGCATCATGGGAGCGAGCCATGCCGAGGACAGCTTGCTGCACCCAGTCGGCGTTGGAAGATTCGGTTAGCGGTTCGAGGAAGGTGCGGGCGTTTTCTACAACGTGATCAAGCCGGTCAAATTCGGCGGTGAGTTGCGGCCACAGCCAGCAATGGTCATGAGTCAGGCGCAGATCATTGAGATCGCCCGTCAGCGCGTTGAATGGTTGCCGATCATCAATAGCATCACTCTCGTCCCCGGACGCATTGTCGTGTTGCTCATCGGATGATGGGATAGGGGCCATTTGCTGTTTTTGATTTGATGCTTGCGAATCGTGCGAATGCTGCGAAACTCCATATGCCGTATGGCTTTCCACGTGCGCACACTTATGCGAACCGTGCGAATGAAATCAACTTTCGCATGATTCGCATAGGCATTTTACCTGAGCGAGATTTCAATAGCGGTATGGTGGCGACAAGGGAGTCCAGATTATGGACATCCTTTTGCAAGTGCAGTCGGGTGCTGTTCCCAAGTTGAACACGACTGACGCAGACTGACGCATCTCCCGGTTAACTTCTCACGTGCGCACGTGTAGGGGTAAATCACTAACTGTGTCAGCTGCGTCAGTGACTCATAAAATCATCGGGTTATGAATTGCAATTTCGGCGGAAGGTGTGTCACGTTACGTTACGTCCATGGGGTGGGGAAACGGTCTGCGTAGTATGCAGACCCTTGGTGAAAGGGTGTCAGTTCAATTGACATCCTTGGGTGAATAATCGCTGATGACAAGGGTACGGAATTCAGTTCCGCTCCTTGCAATGGGTGTGAGTTGAACTCACTCCCTCACACGATTCGGTAGGTGCGTTCGCCGCTGGCACTTTTCTCCGACACAACGTTCATGCCGAGTTTCTTTTTGATTGCGCCTGAGATCGCGCCGCGCACGGTATGTGCCAGCCATCCGGTCGACTGCATGACCTGATTCACCGTGGCACCATTGGGACGTTGGAGCATGGTGATTAGCGTTGCTTGTTTTGTGCCTGTGCGGATTGCGGAGGGGGTACCCATAGTACGGGTGCCCTCCAGATTTTGGAGGCCATCAAGGGTACGCACATTCCGCGTACCCTCAAGCTTCCGGCGGTCATCAGGGGCGTCAAAATTTTTGACATCCTCATGGGTGTCGTTATTGCCGACATCCTTCGGCACTGAACGCTCTCTGCCAACGGCCGCATAGCCAACATCTGTCAGCAGATAATTGTCGTCGTCATGGCTAACGAGTCCCTTGGCCAGCAAGCCATCGATGACAGCGGTGCGCGCGCCACCGCGTAGTTTACTTGGCAACGGTTCGATGTCGCCGTCGATGCGCTCGGCAGCGGCTTCGAGGACAGTGGTTTGTGTGGCCGTTAGTTTGAGCTTGGTGGTCATGTCATTCTCCCGCTAGATGAGGTGATTAATGTTGTGCGGCGATTTCAGCTTCGTTAGCCTTCGGCATTTGCAGACCCGCTTCGCAGCCAGCTATGAAGGCGGCGTGTAAGGCTTCCTTGAGTCTCCACACCGCGATGTCGTGGAAATCCAAGCTGTCGCCGTGGCGGGTTTCAAGGGTTTCGATGTCCATGTGTTTTTTGGCGATCAGGGTCAGGATGTTGTCGAGGGTGTTGGTGTTGGTGTTCATTTTTTTGTGCTCCTCAAATTTTGTGGATCAAATCATCTCGTAACCGGCGCGTTCTAGGCGTTGCGCATCAGCCGGTGTGACTACCCAGTATTCGCCGCTTTCGCCGTCGTTGTCGCCAAGCACCACCCAGTGGGGTTTGACGCAGTGGTCGGCGTAGCTGCTGGCCAGCGCTGGGTTGCGGAACACCGCAATGTGCCCTTTGACTAATTTTTTGATCTGTTCGTTTAACATTTTGTTCTCCCGCGATGTTGTTGATGACGGTGACATGAACGCTCTGTTCGATGTAGAAGGCAAGTTATTAATCGCAATTATTCTCAAATTTGAGCATCGCGGTACCAGCAAAAAAATAGCAGACTTTTTCTGCTGATTCTCGTTATCTATATACTTCGGTCTATCCAAACTTATCTCGCACTGTGCTACCCTGACGCCCCATGAAATCAGCCAATGAAGCCTTCTCCCGCGTCATCATCGACAGCCAACTTACAGCACAAAGATGGAGCTTGGTTGACGGTTTCAGCGTTCGTTACGAAGTAGTGTTGGAAGACGGCACACGCGCAGACTACGTGTTGTGTGATCGGCATGGTCGCTCGTTGGCAGTGGTTGAAGCGAAGCGTTTTTCAGTCAGTCCAGGTGATGCCGCCGAGCAAGCAAAAAATTACGCCAAGCAACTCAACGTTCCCTACATCTTTCTCGCCAACGGTAACGAGATTCAGTTTTGGGAATGGCAGCGCGAAGCATACCCGCGCCCCGTTAAAACCTTCTTCAAGCAAGACGACATCGAGCGTCGTTTCGCCACCCTGCAAGTCGCACGCAAACCGTTGTCCGTACCTATTGATGTGAAGATCGCTGGACGCGACTATCAGCAGGAATGTAACCAGACTCTGTGCGAAGCGATCCAATTAGGCAAACGTAAACTGCTGGTCGAAATGGCGACCGGTACAGGTAAAACACGCACCGCCGCCGCGCTCATCAAGCGACTGTTTGAAGCGAATGCCGTTACTCGCGTCTTGTTCCTAGTGGATCGCATCCCACTGGCGTTGCAGACTGAGGATGCCTTTGCCGAGCATCTGCCGGATTACCCGTCGTATGTGTTGCGCGCCGGTCGACGCTTTCAAGATGAGAAGCGCATCACTATCACCACGCTGCAAAGCATGATTAACATCTACGGCGAATACTCAGCCGGATATTTTGATCTCATCATCTCGGACGAATGCCACCGCAGCATCTACGGCAAGTGGAGCGGCGTGCTTAAACATTTTGACGGCATTCAAATCGGCCTCACGGCTACGCCTTGTATCGGTGGCGAGGATGCTGCCACGGGCGATGAAGACGACAAGTTGTTCGTGAAGGACACTCTCAAATTCTTCGAGGTAGATAAGCCCACCTTCAGCTACAAGCTGAAAGATGCCATCAGCGATGGCTACCTCGTGCCGTACCAGATATACAAAGCCAAGACCGTGAAGACCGCTGCCGAAGGTGGCTTCGAAGTTAAGCGCGACGAACTCGACTGGTCGGCAATGAATGACAAAACCAAGCAGGAATTTGAAGCACTGTTCAAAGATTCCAACTCGGTAATGATTGACCCGAACGCACTGGAACGCCGATTCACCATCCCCGAGCGTAACCGTGCCTTGGTGCGTGAATTCCGTCAGGTGATGGATAACGGCTACATCGATCACAAAGGCATCCAGCGCAAACCGCTACTCGGCAAGACCATCGTGTTTGCTGTGACCAAGCGTCATGCCGAAACACTGGCGCAGATGTTTGATGAAGCCTTTGCCGATCAGAAGTCCTCACCCGATGTGCGCTATGCCGACTACGTGGTTTCCGGCATGGGGCCAGATGACACCGTGGACGCGATGAGCAAGATCAAGCGTTTCAAGAAAGAGAAATTCCCGCAGATATTGGTATCGGTGAACATGCTCGATACCGGTTTCGATTGCCCGGAAGTCAATAATCTGGTGTTCGCCCGTTTCACCAAATCCGTCATTTTGTATCAGCAGATGCGCGGTCGCGGCACACGCAAAGCGCAGAATAAACCACTGTTTACTATGTTCGACTTTGTGGGTGTGGCGGACTATCACGGCGATGATGATGGTTATGCGCAAGGCGGATTTATTGGCGTGAAAACCCCGCCGAAAAAACCTTACGAACCGCGCCGCCTGTTGTCGCTAGACATCGATGACCATATTGATCCGGCTACCCGCGAATGGGTAACGATTGATGAGGATGGCAATTTTGTATTTCCTGAAGCATCGGAACAAAAAGCCAACGAAATCGGCGCTAAATTCGAGGCGTGGTTAATCTCACGTATCGACTTCAATCCGGCACAAGAAAATCTCCTGCGTGTCGTCGGCAGTCAAATACGTGCTAACGCCGAGACATGGGACGAATTCACCAGCGACCATTTCGCGCTACCGATCTTCAGTTCGCAGGGCGGCTATCAGAATGCGTTACGTGTCTTCGGCGGCAAGGCGCAACTGGATGAAGTGATGGAAAGCCTCAATGCCAACGTATTCCAGTCAGATACAGATTCACGTCAATCCGATGCGTCGGATCATCACGTCAACATGCAGTAACTTGCATCACCACAGAAAGTACCTGCAATGCCTTTAACTCCTGAAATGCGCCAGTCCATCGAGCAGATACGCAACTACCTTTACGGTGGCGGCTACCCTGATCCGATGAGCAATGCCGAACAACTTTCCTTCCTGTTTTTCTTCTACCTCATCGAAGGTATTGATGCCGAGAACACCATGAAGGCCAAGGTGATGAAGCAGAAATACGAATCTTTGTTCGCTGGGGAATGGACATTGCGCAACCCGCTCAATGCGCCAGAGGCCAATGCCACGACCATCGACAAATCTCGTTTCAAGTGGTCAGTGTGGGCCAAGGGCTTGAGCGGCGAAGCACTGGTGCGCTTTGTACGCGATGAAGTATTCCCGTTCTTTGCGGAAGTGGCAGAGCGTTCCGCTTTCAACTTTATGAATGGTGCGCGTCTCACTATTGATGAACCGACCGTATTGAGCCAAGTGGTTAATCTGGTGGATGGATTGCACCTCGATCAATCGGATGCCGACACCAAAGGCGACTTGTTCGAGCATGTGTTACGCCAGATTAAACAGGCGGGTGAACTCGGCCAGTTCCGCACGCCGCGTCACGTCATTCGCGCCATCGTGGACATGCTTGATCCCAAGATTGGCGAAACGATTTATGACCCGGCAGCAGGTACGGCAGGATTTTTAGCGGCGGCATTCAATCATATTCGCTTAACCAATTCATCACCGAGCGGAATCAGCGAAACCGAAGTCGAAGGCAAGCTGCAAAAGCGTGGCATTGGCGACAAGCTATCAGCCGCCCAAGTTTCCGTGCTGCAAAACAGCACCTTCTACGGCAATGACGTTGACCCCAAGATGGTGCGCCTCGCCACCATGAACCTCACCCTGCGCGGTCTGCCCAATGTGCGTATCCAACTGCGCAATGGCTTGACCACTACACAAGACAACGAACGCAAAGCTGAATTGGGTTTGCCGCTTGAGGGCTATCACGTTGTGCTGGCGAATCCGCCGTTCTCAGGCCGCGTGGATAAAGACCGCATCGTGGACGAAGTGAAGGTAGGCACCAGCACTTCCACCGAAATCTTGTTCTTGAAATACATGATGGATTGTTTGCGACCCGGTGGTCGTTGCGGCGTCATCATTCCCGAAGGGGTGCTGTTCGGTTCAACAGGTGCGCACAAGGAATTGCGTCGTCAGTTGATCGAGAACAACACCGTCGAGGCGGTGATGTCATTGCCGGGTGGCGTGTTCCAGCCGTATTCCGGCGTGAAGACATCCGTTCTATTTTTCCGCAAAGGTGGCACGACCGACAAGGTGATGTTCCTGCATGCCGATAACGACGGCTATAAGCTGGATGCCAATCACGATACGTCCATTGAGGCGGATGATCTACCGATGCTGGCTGATGCCTACCTCACCCGTAAAGAACGCTGGGCGGAATGGTCAGCGCGGGATGCCGCAGCTGAGTGGACGCAACAATGGTGGTTTGCTGACGCAGCAACTTTGCGCAGTAATGACTTCAATCTTTCTGCGGGACGTTTTCGCCCAATGAGCCAGACAGCGGCAATACATCGCGATCCGCGTGAGCTACTGGATGAACTGGCGGCGATTGAAACCGAGATTGCCGAGGAAGTGGAAGCATTGCGCACGGTGCTGGTGGAGCAGGCTGCATGAGCCAGTGGCCGACCGCTCCTCTGGGCACAGCCATTGAGTTGGCCTATGGCAAGAGCTTGCCAAAGGGTAGCCGTGTGGAAGGGGGCAGCATCCCTGTCTATGGTTCAAATGGAATAACAGGCTGGCACGATGCGGCGGTGGTCGATGGTCCAACAGTGATTGTCGGCCGTAAAGGTAGTGCCGGGGCTGTGCAGTTCGTTGATGGCCCCTGCTTTCCGATTGATACTACCTACTATGCCTGCCAGCGTCAGGGTTTCGATTTCGACATCAAGTTCCTGTATTACCAGCTTCGACAACTCGACCTCTCTCGCTTGAAAACCGCAACTGGAGTGCCCGGTCTTACGAGGGAAGACGCTTATAGGGAGACGATTGCAGTTCCACCAATCCACGAACAACAACGCATTGTGGACATCCTCGCCCGTGCAGAGGGCATCGTGCGGTTGCGGCGCGATGCAGATAAAAAAGCAGCCGAGTTGATCCCTGCATTATTCCTCGAAATGTTTGGTGATCCGGCGACGAATCAGAAGGGATGGCCTGCCGCACCTCTTGGCGACCTGTGCGATGTTAAAGGTGGAGGGACTCCATCCAAGCAAAATCCAGCTTTCTGGATTGGAGAAATTCCGTGGGTTTCACCAAAGGATATGAGTGGTGTTGAAGTTATTAAAGATGCGGAAGACCACATTTCTGTAGATGCGGTGAAAAGCAGTGCAACAAACTTGATCCCGGTGGATTCGGTTTTAATCGTTACCCGAAGCGGGGTACTCAAGCACACAATCCCTTGTGCAATTACGTCGAGAGTGGTTGCCATCAATCAGGACATAAAAGCTTTTGTGCCGCGCAAGGAAATTGCGCCGCATTTCCTTTTGTCTCAACTCCAAATTCGCGCGAAGGAAATTCTTGGTTTGGTTCGTGTTGGTGCGACTGTTCAGAACATTGAAACGGAAGCTCTGAAGCGCATGCGTTTCATTTATCCTAGCTTGGATGTGCAAGTTAAGTTTAGCGAGAAGTGTGAGCAAATTCGCTCCATCCAATCTCAACAATCCACGGCTACCACGATGGCTCAAGCAACTTTCGACGCGTTACTGTCTCAGGTGTTTGCTAAAACAAAAAATATGGGCTAGTTTGCTCTAATAACCGGGGAGGGATTTATGTGTTGGTTCAGCAGAAAAGAAAAGAGCAAACCTACGTTTGCCGTTCCCGAATGGGCAGTATCCCATCCAGCTTGGGTTCGTCTTGAGGATCAAATTGGTTGGTATGACAACAAAAGCGTCCATTGCCAGAACTGGTACAAGCGACTTAAGTTTGTTCAGATCAGTCTTGCCGTGCTGATTCCAGTATTCAGTCAACTTGATCCAGTATGTGCAAAATGGGTTGTTTCGATTGCCGGGGTGACGATTGCGATACTGGAGGGTATGCAGCATTTGAATCAATATTCGACGTTATGGTTTACTTATCGCGCCACCGCAGAGCGACTGAAACATGAGAAATATCTCTTCCTTTCCGCTGCGGGTCCGTACAAGGGGCAAGTTGATCAAGAACGCCTTGTCGCCCTTGCCGAACGGGTTGAGGAACATGTTTCAACTGAGCATGCAAACTGGTTCAATGAAACTAGGCGTGCTGTTTCTATACAGAAGCAAGAGGGGAAGTAATGGCAATAGCCAGACCTAAGGAAATTGACATCGGCACGGTCCGTTTGCCAACGCCAATATTCTTTCCATCCATTTCAACCATCAAGACAGCACTATCGCCAGCGCAATATCTTGCAGCACTGCATTCTCTACGTGATTTAAATAAGCAGTTTCTGGTGTCAGCGTTTGATTTAAGTCGTTCAGGCGATGGTGATGGACTGGCGCAATGTTTAATTGCAGCCCAAGCAGCGGGTGTGACGGTGCTGATGGATTCCGGTAACTACGAAAGCTATTGGAAAGATGAGCAGTCGGATTGGAGACAGGCAGATTTTCATGATGTACTGAAACGATTCTCCTGCTCTTTCGCTTTCGGTTTCGATGAGCAGAATCCACCGGCGGATGAAGATACTCATGTAAAACTGGTCGTCGAACGTTGGCAGCGTGATCAGAGCGCAGCCGGGAAACGAGTAATCGTGCCAATCGTGCATGGAACAGCTGAGACCCTACCAAATTTGTGCGCACGTATCGCGCAAGAAACACAGGTGCCGATGATTGCAGTAGCTGAACGACGGCTTGGTGATGGTGTGTTCGAGCGTACCCGGTCGGTGATATCTCTACGAGAGAAACTTGATGGCACTGGGCGCTACGTCGGTTTGCATCTTTTAGGGACGGGTAATCCAACCTCGATTGCGCTCTACTCATGGGCAGGGGCAGATAGTTTCGATGGACTGGAATGGTGTCAGACAGCAGTCGACCATGATACTGGCCAGTTGTTTCACCTTTCACAATCAGATTTTTTTCGCAAGCAAACCGCATGGGGCGATGAAGACATCTCATTTCATTCCCGCACCTTGGCGCACAATTTGACATTTTACGCGGACTGGATGCAACGCTTACGCCAAGCTGTTTATGACGATAACGTGATAAATTTCTGCCGCTTAAACTTCTCGCCGCGTATATTTCGCCAATGCGCAGTAGCATTTAAATGGGAGGTAGCCGAATGAATATGACCGCTGTTGATCGGACGATTCGTGTGTTGTGTGCCGATGTTAAAAGCAGTGCTCAAAAGGTGTTGGACTGGCAATTGCACACAGAGGAAGAATTGCTACACGAGGCTTGCGTCTGCATGTTCAGTAGCCAAATGGTGTTTGAGGTTGCAGAGGCAGCAGCGCAGCGAATCAAGGATCGTGGGTTGCTTAAGGCTACGACATCAAAGGATTATGAACAACGCCTTGTGGCGGTCTTGGGCGAGCCGCTCGATTTTGAGCGGGACGGCAAAATACGGCATGCTCGTCCCCGCTTTAAAAATCGCTTGGCATCTCTGCTTTCTACCACAGTAAAAACGATGCGTATTCAGGGACAGTCTCTGCGGGATACCTTGTTTTCAGCCAGTTCGGCACGAGAGGCCAGAGAGCTTTTGGTTCAGCAGGTGTGGGGGTTTGGCCCAAAGCAAGCAAGCCTTTTTCTACGTCGAGTGGGCTATTGTGCCGAGCTGGCTGTGTTAGATACACACATCCTGGATTACCTTCGCGTTGCTCGTGGCCTTGACCCAAAACCTAGCGCATTGTCGCGGCTAGAGAGCTATGAGCGTATCGAAGTTGAATTTCAAAAGGTCGCAGAGGAATTTGGCCACTCTGTCGGTTGTGTTGACCTAGCAATGTGGGTAACGATGCGCGTCGCGAAACGGGAGGCGATTTGGTGAGTCTGGTTAATTTGGTATCCGGCGGGCTAGATTCGACTTTGGTCGGCGTGATGGCCAGAGAAGAAGGTTTGACCGTGCATCCGCTGTTCATTGATTACGGACAACGTGCCAGCCAGAAGGAGTGGGATACCTGCCAGCGTGTGCATTCGCAGTTGGGCTTGCCTGCCCCGACCCGAATGGATTTATCTGGATTTGGCAAGGTGATTCATTCTGGTCTGACATCTGTTGAGATGGATGTGAAAGCGGAAGCCTTTACGCCAGGTCGCAATCTGATGTTCTTGTTGATGGGTAGCGCCTATGCCTATCAGGTGGGCGCGTCCTCGGTATCGGTCGGGTTACTTGCTGAACGGTTTAGCTTGTTCCCAGATCAGCAGCCAGAATTTATTAAACAGGCAGAACGCGCAATCGAAGCGGCGCTAGGCCGTCGAATCAAGGTTGTGACGCCGCTTGCTGAATTCAGTAAAGCTGACGTCGTCTTGCTGGCTCAGAAGAAATGGATAACGGGAACGTACTCTTGCCATATGGGGGGCAGTGAGCCTTGCGGAAAGTGCATTTCATGTCTTGAATTTGATCTTGGTGACGGAGGATAAAATGGGCGGTGGATCTGGTGGTGGTATTCCAAGTGCTGACTGGGCGAGGCTTGAAGCCAAGGCAAAACAAACGCTCACAGAATCAACAACCGATACGAGCCGACACGTATTCATCAGTTTTGCCTATGAGGATGTTGACGAGGTCAATCTGCTTCGCGGACAAGCAAAAAATGACAAAACTGATTTGCAGTTCGACGATTTTTCAGTCAAGGAAGCCTATGACAGTGAGAATGCAGACTATATCAAACGACAAATCAGGGATCGCATAGACCGTTGTTCAGTTACCGTCGTTTACCTCACAGACAATACTGCGTCGAGTAGTTGGGCGAATTGGGAAATCGAGGAAAGTCTAAAGCGCGGCAAGGGTGTGATTGGAGTCTATAAAGGTGATAGCCAACCTGCAAAGACACCGCCAGCATTTCAGCAGAATAATTGTAAGGCAGTGAAGTGGGAGCACGCCGCTCTAATGAACGCAATTAATGATGCAAATGCAAATCGATAACGCTAGATAACCTAGCCTCATGCCAGTTTATCTGCCCACTTATTTCTCTGCTCGCTCTGCCAAAGAAGCTATAACTGCTTGTTGGCAGATTTGTTCTACAGATGGCGTAGTTGACGTTGATGCTAGTCAGTTGATTTTTGCTGATCCGTTCGGAATGACTCTGCTGGCAGCCACATTTCATAAAGTTCGCGAACAGAATGGTGTCGTTCGTGTGCATCATCTCAACGGACAATTGAGCTGCTATTTGCAGCGCATGGATGTCTTTCAAGGTGTTGAGTTGGTTGACTGTGCTCCGACGCAAGGACAGCGGCATGATCGCGCTGATGCATTGATGGAGGTAACTCGACTTGAACGACAGGCTGATATTGGTAACGCAGCTCACCGCCTTACTACTGCATTAGTCGGGAAAATGCCCGTGGCGAATCGCGATGAGTTGCCAGATGAAATGTCTGGTTACACAGAGTCAGATCGCTTGGCCGAACCTATTCAGTACGCTCTGAATGAACTTTTGGAAAACGCGCTAACCCATGCTCGGCGTGCGTGATACATAAATGCCTGTGTGTGGTTGTCCAGTCAATACTATCCATCGAATGGTTTGATTCGCGTGGGCGTGGTTGATAACGGTTGCGGCTTTTTGGCCACCTTGCGAGGTCATGCGGCATTACATCAGGAGACTCATTTAGCCGCCATTCTTGCTGCATTGCAACCACGCGTAAGTTGTAATCGTGATTTAGGATTGCGCTCGGATTCGGTCAATCAGGGGGTAGGTCTTACCACTACCCGCAGAATTGCAGAAACTGCCGGGGGGCGTTTATATATTGCGAGTGGCGATGCAATTCACAGTGCTGCTTCATCTAGCCATTTGGCTGGCGGCGCATGTTGGCAAGGTGTCGCAATTGCATTGGAGTGCAAACGAAAAAAATTGCCCGAAGTTCACTATCGCGATCTACTGCCGCCAATAGATGCAAAACCTACAGTCAAGTTGCGCTTTCAATGAAATGCAGTTATCTTGTCAAGGCTGGCCTGCTACATCTATATGAGGTTAGTCAAAAAATTATGAATACCCAAATACTTTTGAATCAACATGCACACGGCCACTTGGTCGGTTCGCGCTTGGCTGCAGCCCCGCTTCGCGAGGATTTGGAAGTGGCATTGGCGCAGCAAGGTGCGGAAGTCGTTCTGGACTTTTCAGGCATTACAGCCACTCAATCTTTTGTAGATGAGTTAGTCGGTGTGCTTGTCTTGCGCCATGGGCCGGATGTGTTGGCACGAATTATTTTCAAAGGTTGTTCGGACGATGTGCGTGCAATCATCGAGTTTGTTGCTGCCGACCGTTGCGATCAGTATCTCAAAGCACACTCGCACTAGCCGCATTTTAATCTGCCTGACTGAGAACATGAGTCGGTCATCGGTTCAATTCCAGATAGAGCAATTGAACCGAAGCCCACTTAAACTATCACGCGCTATTAATCACCCGCACACGCACTCATTGGCCATAACAGAAAGTTTTTCGGTGTAAAATTCACACCACCATAAAAACAAAAAGCCTTGCATCTCAGCAAGGCTTTTTTGTAGTTCATATTTAATATCTTGTAGTCAGGGCAATTTACCTGCCACCACCATGCGGTTAAGCAGGATGTTAGGTGAAAGCCAGACAACAAGGTCATCAAAGCCGCTTTCTGAAAGATCGTGGCTCACGAACTTGTCGTCGTTATCGCTATTTTCAGCTTCATCTGCGTTCGACGAGGTGGCTAGTACGCTACCGCTACTTAAATAAGCTCCATATCCGTTTTTCCCATGTGAGACAACAACCAAGGGGACATCGGTGGCTACGTTGTTTCCTCCCACTGCGGCAGTAAGTACATCGGGAATGCCGGGGGAGCACAATGCAAAACTGGAATAGATAGGATTAGTGGTTGGGGTGCATCCATAATTGGCGGCAGCAATCTGGTCTGCAAAGCGAATTGCGACCCTGTAGGTAAAGCGATGATCCCATGCGTCGCCTTCATTGATTCCCAGTGTTGCCCAAGGTAACACGCCGGCAACAGTTGTGTCGGTACAGGCAACCTTGGATGCACTCATGTCGGCTATGGTCTTGCCACTTCCCGAACTTGTTTTGCATGCGCAGGTAGTTCCGGTAACCGCCTCGATACCGGCATTACTGTCCGTGCCGGTTACCAGATCGGATTGTGCAGGGCATGGAAGACGTCCGTTTACTATCGCGTATCCAATCAGCGATTGCTGGATCTCGTCCATCTGTTTTCGGGTCTCATTGATGTGCTGGGATTCCATTTGGGCAGACAATGTTGGCACCAATGCACCAAGCAATATCCCGATGATCATCAGGACAATCGCCATCTCCAGCAGAGTGAAACCGAATTGTGTGTTTTTCATTAACATGCCGTCACAGTGAAATCAGGTTTGATGCAGTAAAGTACATCGTTGAAACTACCACTTTCCGCTCCGCTTTGGTAGTTGCTGTTGCCACCAAGATTTTGATTATTCACATTATCATAGCGGTTCACATTTGCAAAGTTGAGTCCCTCCAAGTAGTTTCTGAGGTCAAGATGGTCACTGGTTGAAGCGCGGGACTGACCGGCCAGAGGGCGTCCCGCAAACATCACGACTGCTGCATATTGGCCGCTGCTGTTTACCCTTAAACAGGTTGAGCAAAAGCTGAGAGATGCGCTTCCAGGTTTGAAATGATCCGCCAAGGCGTAATACAAATGATCCTTCCAGTTCGACCACCAAGGGTAATAGCTAGACCAGTCTGTGACATTGGGACAGTTGTTGCCATTGCTTGCCAATTGATACCATGGCGTGTCAATCAAGTTGTCGCCGACTGGACTGGTTGGGTATAAAGTCTTATAGGAGCTATTGACTCTGAAAGGAAGGCGGCCAGCCATTCTGCCATTCTCATCGTCATATTTGGCATCCGTTATGTAATTAGTCGAGGGGGACAATAGTCTTCCGGCCCAAGGAAGTCGACGAATACTCGAAATGCCTCTCGAACCAAAATTGGCGATACATTCCGCAGCTTTCTTTGTCATCAGGCGCAGCGGGTTCCGTGCCGGATCAATATTGTAGATAGCATCAAAGATGTCGTCTTTAGTGATATAGATCATCTGGTCATTGACCTGTGCAGATGATGCCATCCGGAATTGTGTGATAGCGTTGGCACTTGCAGAAACAGTTCCGTTATTGAGAACGCCGTCCGAGTCGAGGTAGTTGGTGGCGGTATAGTTTCCTCCACAGACCGGCGCTTTGTTGTCCGGTGTACGGTTCTGACTGCCAAGTACCGCCCCGGGAGAGAATATGACTGCCACTACATTTTGTGCGATGGTCGTCCCGCTGGCATCGAGTATTTCGAACAGGCCCGGATTATCCGAATTCATCAGATTGTTGGTCATGGGGTTGTTTTTGTATGTCCCGGCAACCGCATACCACAGGCATTCCCCGTTTCCGTCGCGCAATGCGGGTAACTGCAGTGTCTTCCATGGTAGCCTGCCGATACTGCTGACATTCTGGTTGCCGCAGGTTTCTGAAGATCCCTCGCCATTAGCACCGACAGTACCATTGGGATCCGGGCAAGGCAGGTAGCCGTGAACTTGTAAAGAATGAGTATCGCCATAAGTGATGGCGAAACCAATAAGCGCGGACTTTGCCAGAGCCAGGGAAACCGCCGTTGATTCATGCTGTTTGGTCAGGAGTGCCGTGGAGCTAAGTGAGCCTACCAAAAAAGTAGAAACGCCAAGCACCATGATCACCAGCATCACCATCAATGCGGCACCGCGTTGCTTTATATGGCCGAACTTTCTTTCCATCGGGTGTATCTGCTAATCCGGGTCAGCAGGGGTGGACAGCACTTTCTGCCCGACTTTCATTTTGACGGATTTGGATTTCCCCGGAACAGTAACGCGCTCGCTTGCCGGGGAGAGTTCGTCGCTAGGACCAACATCTTCCGCGACACCGTTGATCCAAACAGTTCGCTTGCCACCGTGTTTTTGCACGATGCCATTTAAGACCACCCCGTTATGAATGGTTTCGGGATGTTGTCCTTGCAGGTAATCGTAATCAAGATGTGCACGTTGTTCGGGTGGGAAAAAAAGGCGGCCCAACTCTTCAGCCTGCAAGGGCAGCGAAATCAATGCGATTGTTAGAAGGAGGAGTCTGTGAGTTGAACTCATGGCTGTGAATTCCTGTTCTTAAGGGTGATCCATCCACCTTTGCATTCCCCTTTGAGGTTCACTCTTGATTCAAGGGTATGGTTTACGTCTTCTTCACTGTTATCAACATTTGTGTCTGCACGGTGCATTGCGCAATTTTCGAGTTGAAAATGCCCTTTGACCTGCTTCTGTAATTCATTTAAAAACCTCAAAAGTTGTCCTTCATGCAGAAGATCAAACTGCAATCGCATTTCACTATAGTGGATCTCATAACTTCCACTGTCTATCGCGGGTTGGGGAATATAGGAGATTTGCGGGGAAATGCTGTAGTTGAAATCAATCACAATATTTTGTTGGCGAAGCTTGTCCAGGCCTTCCATCCAGTCCAGTCTGTGATCGTCGCCGATAATTTTGTCTTCTTCAAGGATAGTGTAGTCGGAGAAATATGCCGCAAGGGTTTCTTTGTCCTGAAGAGCTGTACTCAAGCTATTACGAGCATCATTTATTTGTTTCTGAGCCAAGCGGGATTCATTTTGCGCATGCTCTGCAAACTGATCGCTGAGATAGAAAATGAAGATACTCAATACCACGGAAATCGCAAGAACTGTAACGTTCCAGCGGATGAGTCGGAAGTCGGTATTGGAGAACTTCATATTGATGGCCTCCAAACCAGTTTCAAAGAAAAGCCGAATATATTTTCCTGATCGCCTCGCTGATCGGCAAGACTGCCGCTTGGACTGACATCAAGTGGTTTTGCCAGAATTTCTACCTGGTAAGTATGCTTGCTCAGTTCCAATTGGAGACGGTCAAGATACTTGAGCGCGGAACGATAGTTTCCCGCGAATCCTGTCAGGTTGCCCTTGAGTGTAATGACGTGTGCTGGAACGTCAGATTGCGTATTGCTGGCAACTGGTTCTGTAACGCTCGTTTGCAGGTTGATTTCGTCCAGCCGTGCCTGCGGAAAATGGTCGAGCACAAGACTGACAGGTGATAAAAGGTCTTGGGGTGACAAACGGTAAAGTTCTAGTTTGCGTATGATATTTACGCCGGCTTTCATGTCTGTTGGAGCAACCGTCGAAGCAGGCAGTGTTTGCCGGATCATATCGGCTTCTTTAAGGGTGCGTTGCGCTTGCAGCTTGAGGGATTCAATCCCTGCTTCATTTCCACTGCCTTGCCAAACCGGCACTATCGACAATAGCAGGGAGGCAATAAACAGTAAGATCGCGCTCCACTTCAGGGCGATGTTAAACGTTCGGAGCGAATAGTAGTGTGTATGCTCCGCATTGGCGTAGTGAGTCTTGGGGCGACTTGCCGCCAATTGATGCAGGAATATCTGGCTTGCGTCGGAATCGGTGAATCGATAATCGATTTTCAGTTGCCTGCCGACTTCTTCGATGTCGGCAAAGTCGTAATGCATATCCTCGTTGCCAAATAGCTGATTTTTCAGCTCGTCACGGTCATCGGCATGGCACAGAATGCGCACATCAAGTGTCTGCCCGGCGGGAAGCAAGCTAAGACTTTTCAGATATTGATAAGTGCGCGCGAGCTCCTTTAATACGGCCTCGTTAAAAGTCTGGTCTTCGTGAACCGGCGTCAGTCTGGAAATTTGCAGACGATGGTCACTGAAGTAGGTCTGGCGCAATCCCGAGAATTTTTCCCAGGAGATAAGTAACAAATGTTTGGACGGATGATTCTTGACCAGAGGTGCGCTGATCTGTGGAACAGAATAAATCCCCGCAAGAGGGATTTCCTGAACGAGCAGGATATTCAGCCACGGCATGATAAGTGTAGGATTTGTAAGTGCCGAAAACAGCATGTCGTCATCGCGACGACCTGATTTTTGACGCTGCAGCAAGGTTGCCTGGTGAAACGGAGTTCCCCTGTAGAACTGGTCAAATTTGCGTTTTAACAATGCCTTGTGACTATTGCCAATCAGATGCGGGACGATCTCATGCCTGAAATCTTCCTCGATCAGGTCTGTCAGCAGGTAAGTCGGGTATTTGTTTGTCTTGAGGAAGTCTGTAAAGTTGTCGCGTTCACGTTGGTTATCGGTAAAGTCGCGTTGCGATACTATCTTGCCGCCAGACATGATCTGTGCATGCAGGCGGTTTGCGCTCAAAAAAAGTAGTAGTGATCGTTTCATCAGAATTGAACTTTACCTATGATGTCATAGATTGGCGAGAGAACAGATAACATGACCCAGCCCAGCAAGGCACCCAGAACGATTGTCATGGTCGGTTCTATCATCACCTGAACTTTTTTTATGGAGTCTTTCACGTCACGATCATAAAAATAACTGACATTCAATAACGCTTTATCCAGAGAACCGGTGGCTTCACCGACTTTGAGCATCCGAATCACCAGGGGCGGGAACATCCCGGTGTTCTGGAAACTTTGGGTCAGATTCTTGCCGGATTCAATCTGATGCGTAACATCATCCAGACTTTTGGCTACGGCCAGATTATTGACGACATCGCGGGAGTTAGCGATACATTCGAGAATCGTGATTCCGGAACCGTACATCATGGCAAACGTGTTGGCAAACCGGGCGAGAATTATCTTACGCAGAATGGGGCCTGTTACCCATAGATCCAGCTTGAGCTGGTCAAATCGCAAACGCATTTCCGGGCTGGATGTGATGACCAGTTTGATTATGATGGGGAGGATGACCGGCAATGTGATCAATACATACCAGTAATCGACGAAGAATGAGGATGTGGCAAGCAATGCGCGTGTCTGGATGGGGATTTCCTGCCCCATGCCTTTTATGAAGCTAACCAGTTGCGGGACAAGATAGATCATCAAAAAGAACGTAATGGCGATCACGATGGTGCCGACGAAGGCGGGATAAAGCATGATGGTCTTGGTGTGAGAAGACATTTCATCCTGCCACTTCAGCGATTCGGTGATGTGCAGAAAAACTTCGGGTAGCCGCCCGCTTTCTTCGCCGGCATGAGTCAGGCTTACAAATATCTTGTCGAAGGCATCCGAGTGTTGGGCCATTGCTTGCGAAAGTTTCTTGCCGCCCTCGATGGATTCGACAAGGCTGGCGATAACCTCTCGAAAACGCTGGTCGTTCATGGTGTCGCGCAAGTCGCCTAGGCTTTCCAGCAAGGGCACGCCAGCACGGGTAAGCTGTTCGAGGTTGAAGAAAAAGGTGATCAATTCGGTTCGCTTGATATTGCTGCGTCCCAAACCGCCTCTGCCGCTGTCAACCTTGGCATCAATCAGGTCCAGGCCACCACGTTTCAAGCGCAACTCCAGATCTACTTGATTGGTGGCATCCTGCATACCCTTGTGGGTCTTGCCGTGGTCGTCCATTGCACGATAGGAATACAGCGCCATATCAACCAAGCCTGTCTGTTAAATCTACCATTCGGCTTACCTCGGCAAGAGAGGTGATGCCCTGCAGGATGCGTCGGATCCCATCTACCGCCAATGGCCGGAATCCCTTGGCAAGAGCCGCCTCCCGAATCTGCCGAGCGCTGGCGCGATGTGAAACCAGATCATCCAGATCGTAATCCATCTTGAGTAATTCCACGATGGTCATACGCCCTTTGTAGCCCTGGTGATTGCAAGTTTCGCAACCGGCAGCCCGGTACAATGTGACATCCTGTTTTGCAGCGAGGCCCAACAGTTTGCGCTCATGCTCGTCAGGTGAATATGGATATTTGCAATCATTGCACAGTACGCGTACCAGTCGTTGCGCCACGATACCGATGATGTTGCCGGCCATGATGTCAGGCAGTATGCCAATGTCGAGCAGACGGGGGATTGCGCCTATGGCCGAGTTTGTATGAAGCGTCGAATATACCTGATGCCCGGTCATGGCAGCACGGAATGCCATTTCAGCGGTCGGGTGGTCGCGAATTTCACCCACCAGTATGATGTCGGGATCCTGGCGCATCATAGAACGTATGCCGTTGGCAAAATCCATCTTTGCCGATTCGTTAACCGAAGTTTGGCGTACCAATGCAAGCGGATATTCGACCGGGTCTTCCAGTGTCATGATATTGACCGACTCTGTATTGACGTGGTTCAACACCGAATAAAGCGTGGTGGTTTTACCGCTACCGGTCGGCCCGGTTACCAGCACGATCCCTTCCGGTTTGGCGATGATCATTTTGAGCATGTTTAGCGCAGCCTCGTCCAAGCCAAGCTGGTCGAGTTGCACGATGCCTTTCTGGCGATCCAGAATACGCAGTACCATATTCTCGCCATGCGTAGTGGGGTGAGACGCCACACGGAAATCGATGGGACGCCCGGATAAGCGCAATGAGATGCGACCATCCTGGGGTGCGCGTGTCTCGGCGATATTCATGCCGCTCATTACCTTCATGCGCACTACCATTGCGGGCCAGAAACTTTTATGCAGGCTTCGCACTTGGCGCAGTACCCCGTCAATACGGTAGCGGATGCGCAAAAAACTGCTCTCGGGTTCGAAGTGGATATCTGAAGCGCCGCGCTGCACAGCCTCGGTAAGCAGGGCATCTATCAGGCGTACCACAGGCTGGCTGAATTCATTCACACCGGACTGGAGAGTCTGGTATTCCATCTCGCCCGGCTCGATTTCGTGAAGAATCCCGTCGATGGAAAGTTCGAATCCGTAATACTGGTCTATAGCGCGCAGGATGTCGGATTCGCTGGCCAACTGAGTGGTCAGGCGGTACTCATCTTTGAGCAGGGCGCGAACCTGATCGAGCGCGATGATGTTGTCGGGATCGGCGATTGCCAGTGTCAGGGTGTTGCTTGCTTTATCAACCGACAAGGGGAGCAATTGATAACGACGTGCTACGTCCTTGGGTATCAGCACCAGAGCGGTTGAATCGATGATCACTGAAGCAAGATCGACACTTTCCTGCCCGAGGTTTTCGGAGAGAACGTCCCGAATGGTGGCTTCGGAAAGAAAACCCAGGCGAACCAGCAACCGTCCCAATGGCTCGTGAGTCTTCCCTTGTTCCTGCAAGGCGATACGCAACTGATCATCACTGATCACGCCTTTGCTGACCAGTATCTGACCCAGTTGACGGTGAGGCTGTAGGCCGGTAAACAAATTGTCCGGCAATGGAACTTTTGGCATCTTGAGTTTAGTTTGTCAGTTCTTCTATGCGTAGCGAAATTTGTGCATGGTCGAATCCACCACGCTTTTGAGGATCAAGTTCCAGGGCACGTTGATAAAATTGTGCCGCAACCTTTCTTTGGCCCAGTCTGTCCAGGCTGACACCCAGATTGAAAGCCAGTTGCACGTTGCCCGGGTCGAGTTTGTAAGCATTGAAGTAGGATTGCTGTGCATCAGCCCAGCGTGCTTGTCCCGCGTACTGATTGCCAAGCGCAAAATGCAGTGCCGAAGAATCCTGTTGCTCACGAAGAAGGTGCTTTAATCGGCTTTCAGTGTTGCCCTCAGTTGTCAGGGCGGACATACCGGCATTCGCTACCGGATCACGGGGGTCAAGTTCAAGCACCATGGCGTAATAGTGGGCCGCGATATTATCCGCCCCGTCTTGTTGTGCTATGGCGGCCAGTCCGAGCAAGGCATCCGTGTTGCGAGCATCAAGCTTGAGTGCCTTCTGATACAGCGGTTGTGCCTGGTCGAATCTTCCGGCGAGATAGGCTTGATAAGCATCATTGAGCACAGCATCGATAGATACCGTCTGGTTTTGCTTGATCCGGACCGGTGTTTGCTTGCGGGGACGTATAGAAGCCTTTTTGACGGGTTGTTCTGCTGACTGCGCCAATTTTGGAGCGGGTATCGGAGCGGGCAAAGGAGCGTCAACTTTTTCCGGAGCGATGCCCGCGACCAAATCGGTTTGCGGAGGCGTCGTGACAGCCGGTGCGGGCTGGGCGATCATGTGACTTGGGGGGGTATACTTAAGCAAGGGCTGGCTGTCACCGGAAATCTCATACCATACATAACTTCCGCCGCCGGCAAGAAGCACAAAGGTCGCGCCAAGGGCGATGAGCAGGTTACGGTTGATACTTGCGCGGGTGCCCAGGGGCGAGTGGACCTTGGCATCGAAAAGGTTTTGACCAGCGCTCCTTGCGTGATCTACAGGATGATGGGTATCGCGCGATGTTCTATCCGGCAAATCCTCCAGACTTAGTCCCGACGCTGAAGAAAGAATATCGGTATCTTGTGCGGATGAAGTTTGCTGAGACTTTTTTCGTGCATCTAATAGCAGGCTCATGCTGGAACTCCTTAAAGCTTACCGTTAGCTGATTCTTTGAAAAAGTTCTCATCCGGCAAACTGTTGCGGAAACTCTTGAAGTCACCATCAAGATCCGCATTCTTGATTACAACCGGGCGAAGAAATATCACCAGTTCGGTTTTCGCAGTTGTGTCATCGCGTTGCTTAAAGAACTCGCCCAGCAGGGGGATGCTCGCCAGGAAAGGCACTTGTTGTGTGGTTTTATCGATACGATCCTCCATCAGCCCACCCAGTACGGCAATTTGATTGTTTTCGATCTTCAGCATCGACTCCATCTCGCGTGTAGATGTTTCAGGAACTTTACTGGTCAAGGCGGGAATATTGCAGTTTGCTACACCAAAACCGCAAGGGTTGGCTAAAACCGGGTTCGGGTCATCAACGTACCTGATCAGGCGTGTGATAGAAGGGCGTACATTGAGCAGCACTGAGTCGCTCTCGTTGATTTGCGGAGTAACGCTCATGGTAAAGCCAACTGGTGATGTAAGAAGTGTTGTCGTAAAGGTTGGAGAAGTGGCACCAGTGGTCGAAGTGGCCGCGACGCCGGGTGTAACCTCAACACTGAAGTAAGCGAGATTGTCCACCACACGCAACATTGCGGTCTGGTTATTCATGACGCTTAACTTGGGACTGGATAGAACTTTTACATTCCCGAATGTTTCCAGCAAAGAAATCGAAGAGGCAACATTGCCAAATTTGGAGGTGGGGTTGGCGTAGTCGAGAACGAGTCTGCCTACGTTGGGCGTTATTGTGCTGGGGACCGAGCCTTGGCTCATCTGGAAGCCTATGCCTCCCAAACGTAACGCTGACCAGTCGATTCCCTGTTGGTAATTATCACTTAAGCGGACTTCCACGATAGTTGCTTCAATCAGCACTTGGCGACCCGCGTTGCCCATGACCTGGTCGATAAACTCCTGGATTTTTTCGTGTTGTTTTCCGGTCGCTCGAACAGTAATGATGCCGTTTTCCGGGTTGGCTATGACCGAGGCTGCTTCACGATAGGTGTATTGAGGCGCTTCACTTCGCTGATCAATCAGGTCGGAGGCCGAGTCTGCTATTTTCTCCATCAAACTGGAGCCGGATTTGTTTGAGGGTGCTGTTTGCACATTGCTTGCCTTGGTCGGGCTATCCTGATTTTTCAGGAATATCTTGTCTGTTTCGTGCAGGATGTCTTCGATATTCTTGACCAGAGTTTTCCAGAAATGATTTTTTGAACCATTTTTGATGGTGATTTTAGAACTGTTGTTGGCGTCGTTGGGGCCAACTTGGGTCGTATTTAACATGGTACTTTCAGAATCACGCTCCATGTTTACATAATCAATCTTGTAATTATGCAAAAAAGGCGAGTCAGGCATGATGGTGAGGGTGCCATTTTCCAGTTCATAGCGCATATCCACTTGTTTGGCGATTCGGGTGAGGATTTGCGGCAGGGTCTGGTTGATAGCATTGATAGTGACTGTGCCGCCAATGCCGGGATGAATATCGAGGTTGATTTTTGCATCACGCGCCAGTGCAAACAGGATTTCCTGCGCAGGCACATTCGAAACAACTACGCTGTATGTTTCTACCTTGGAGGCTGGTTTGGGAGGTGGCAAGACAACGCCGCCCATGACGGGTTGCGGTATGTCGGTCTTGGATACTGATTCTTCTGCTGAACGCTGAATGTGCTTGTCGGATACTTTAATCGGATCTGTACCGCAGCCAATCAGTATCGTGCCGATTGCGCAGAGTAATACTACGTTGCCAAGGCGCATATGTCCCCTCCCCTATATTTGGCGCTTAGACTAGCAGCTTTGCTGATATTGCTCAATAGAGTCATCAATTAAAAGTGAGCATGTTGCTGCTACCCTGCTTTAGTAAATGTATATCGAAGCGGCAAACGCATTTTTATATTTTTTGGGAAGGGTCTTGGTTGCTTCGCGAGCTGCCTCGATGGAAGGGTAGGCGCCAAAAAGTACACGAACACCTTGCTTGCTGCCGAATTTCGCCGGTAGCAGATATATGTCGGAAAGAACGCCGAGAGCATCAGCGCGTTTCAGAAAACCTTCGATGCGTTCTTGCCGGATAACTTCGTTATAGAAAAGTTGAAGGCTGGCGACGGCTCTTTTTTCTGCAACCAACTGTCTGCCAGCTTCCATGCGCTGATCGAAAAGTATCGTTTGGGTTGGTGTTGGGGTTTTGATGGTGGCCGTAGCTTCAGGGGCGGCCCGAGTGGTGGTGTCGCTTTGAGGCAATTCAGCATTCCCAGGCGTTTGTGCGGGCACGGGTGTTAGCGTCTCTGGCTCCGTTTTTTGGGTGGGTGCAGGCACTGGTTCCGGTGGTTGATCTGGATTGATTGGGGTTATCGTGCCGGTAGCAGGTTCGGAAGCGGGTTGTGGAACAGGAGCTTGAATATTATGACTTTCTGCTTCGGCAGGCGGCGTGCTGATTGGTTCAGGCGTGACGGGTGGCAAGGGGATGGCAGAATTTGTCGGCGCTACCGACTTTTTCGGCGCTTCCAGGTTACCGTTCAATAGTAGCCACGCGGTTAGGCTTGCAATGATCAAGACGACAACAGTCGCCGTCCAGAATACCCGGCTTCTGTTTTTCGGGGCAGGTGAGCCGAGCTCGCTATCGCGCATGGCTGCTTTGACATGGCGCGATTCGATACTGTGTGTGTCCTCAACAAATGCGGCCAACAGGGATTTGTCGGCAAGGATGTTGACCCGTCGCATCAAGCCATTTGATGCATCTGCGATGTTCTTGATTGCATCGGCAGAAAAAATATCCGGGCCGTGATAGCCGGCTGCACGCATCCTGAACATGAGATAGTTCTCCAGAGTGCTCCGCGACAGCGGCTGCATATGGAAATGGTGCGCGATTCGGTCCTTCAATTGACGCATGTTCGGTTGTTCGAGCTTGGCGTTTAATTCCGGCTGTCCGAACAGTACGATTTGCAGCAGTTTTGCATTGCCCACCTGCAGGTTGTATAGCAGGCGTAACTCTTCAAGAGTATCCAATGGCATGGCATGCGCCTCGTCCACCAATACAACAATGCGCTTACCTTCACGGGCCTTTTCTACCAGCTTGTTCTGGATGCTCTGCATAATGATGCCGACGCGCTCATCCTTGATGTTGAGCCCGAGACCGTCGGCGATCGCATACAACATTTCCTCCCTGGACAAGCTCGGATTGGCAAGATATATGGCTTCGATGTGCGCCGGGAGTCTTTCGAGCAACATGCGGCACAACATGGTTTTGCCGCTGCCGACCTCGCCGCTGACTTTGATGATCCCTTCGACTTCGCTGATGGAGTAGATCAGGGCGTCAAGAATTTCGCCGCGGTTGGCTCCGGAAAAGAAGAAGACTGTGACCGGGGTAATCCTGAATGGAGGTTCATTGAGTCCAAAGTGTTCTAAATACATGCCTATCCTATGTGCTTGGCTTCTCGTGCGAGCCGATACGGCTGTGCAGGGTTGTCCGGTTAATGCCCAACATTCTTGCGGCATCGCTGATGTTGCCTGAAGTGAGTTCCAGGGCGGCAGAGATGTAACTCCCTTCCTGATCATGCAGGTGTTTATCCAGATTGAAATCGCCCTGCTGCAGCTGTTGCTTGATTAACTCTGCAGAGGAATCCTGCGCAGGCAAGGGATGCTCCAAAGGGTCTAACTCTTCCTGTAATTTGAGTGCGCTAACGACTTGGCCGGAATATTTGGTGATCAACCTGATGACAATATTTCGCAACTCCCTGGTATTGCCAGGGAAGTTGTATTGTTCCCAGCGTAGCAAGGCATCCGGATGAAATTCAAAGGGCGGTTGATTGATCTGAAGGGCGTAGTAGGAGCGAAAATGATCGAGTAGAACCAGCTTATCCTTGCCCAGATCCCTTAAGGGCGGGACATGAATCGAAAACACATTCAGGCGGTGATAAAGATCATTCCGAAATGCTCCCGCACTGATCATGCCGCGCAGGTTTCTGTTGGTCGCAGCAATGATTCGCGCATTGCTCTTTTTTGTCACGGTTTCGCCGACCCTTTGATATTCCCCGTTTTCCAGAACACGCAATAATTTGGTTTGCAGTTCCAACGGTAATTCGCCGATCTCATCGAGAAACAGGGTGCCGTCAGAAGCTTCCTCGAAAAATCCTGACTGGGCGCTAGCCGCGCCTGTGAAAGCGCCTTTGCTGTAGCCAAACAAGGTCGGCTCGATCAGTGTGGGTGCAATGGCGGCGCAGTTGAGTACCTTGAATGGCGATTGTGAGTTGCGGGACAATTTTTGTATCGCATTTGCTACCAATTCCTTTCCGCTGCCAGACTCGCCCTCGATAAGAATCGGAAATGGAGTGGGGGCATACATCGCAATCTGGCTGTGGAGTGTCAGTATTGCAGTGCTATTGCCGACGATGCCGAGAGTTTGTTGGCCCGAGTCTTTGTCGTTAACGATCAGGGCGCTATCGAGTCTTTTCTTGATTTCTTCGGGTGCGCAAGGCTTGGCGATGAAATCGATTGCTCCCAGGGCTCGCGCATGGCGCGCGTTATTTTGATCGTTTTGTCCGGAAAGAACGAATATCTTTATCTGGGGGGAGTGGGATAGCAACTCCGCTATCAGGTGAAAACCTTCGTCGGGACGGTGCGGAAAAGGTGGCAACCCAAGGTCAATAAGGGCTAAATCGGGAGGCTCGGATAAACTTCTCAGCAGTGAAATCGCTTCGTTGCGCGTTTCGGCTTGCATGGTTTTGAAATGAGCGCCAAAAGCGATCGCCAATCCTTCCCGAATCAGCGGGTCGTCGTCAACAATGAGCAGGCTGGGAGATTTCAAAATCGTGTTCAATTTTTTGTATTGGGGATTGTCTGCTGAAAGTAGAGCATAACGGCAAGCGTGCGTAATCTCAATAGGGATAAATGGATATGCGTATTGCGGGTCAATTAGTTGGGCTTTACTGCTGCAGTGGTTTAGAATGCGTCGTCACATGTCCTTGGATAGAAATCTTGTCTTCTTCAGCGCTGGTCGAAATTCGCGATCTTAATTTCACCTACGATAAACGCCCGGTATTAAAAGGGATCAACATGAATTTCCCGAAAGGGAAATTGGTTACGGTCATGGGGTTAAGCGGCTGCGGTAAAACAACATTGCTGCGACTTATCGGCGGTGTGCTCAAGCCGACCAAGGGTTACGTCAAGATGGATGGGCAGGTGGTACACGAGCTTGATCAGGATGCGTTATATCGTATGCGCCGAAAGATGGGTATGCTGTTCCAGTTTGGAGCCTTGTTTACCGATATGTCGGTATATGACAATGTGGCATTCCAGATGCGCGAGCACACAGAACTCCCCGAAGAGTTGATACATGATCTGGTGTTGATGAAGTTGCATGCAGTGGGATTGCGCGGCACGCATGATCTTATGCCTTCGGAACTGTCTGGCGGGATGGCGCGGCGTGTAGCACTGGCGCGTACAGTCGCGCTTGACCCTATGCTGATTATGTATGATGAGCCTTTTGCCGGACTGGATCCGATATCATTGACCGTTGTGGGCGATCTGATCCGTCGACTTAATGATGCATTGGGTGCGACTTCCATTATCGTGACGCATGATGTGCAGGAATCGCTGAAGATTGTCGACTACGTGTATTTCATGGCAAATGGTGTGATCGTGGCTGAAGGATCGCCCGACGAGATTCTGGCTTCGGACAAGGAATTTGTGCACCAGTTCGTGCATGGCGAGATGGATGGGCCTGTGCCCTTCCATTATCCCGGCGGCGAATACCGGCAGGATTTGAATTTGCAGGCCTGACAACAATGCAAGTAAAAAAAGCTCTCGAAGGTATAGGACGCAAGGTCATTAATGCGGTATGGCGCATCGGCATGGCTACAAGATTCTTTTTTCTGACCATCCTGTATTCGGGAAGCGGTTTTCGACGGTTCCATCTGATCATCAAGGAACTGTTTTCATCGGGGGTCATGTCACTCATTATTATCCTGGTCGCCGGGATGTTCGTCGGTATGGTGCTTGGCTTGCAGGGTTATGAAACACTCAAGCGCTATGGCTCGGAATCTGCGCTGGGTTCGCTGGTGGCGCTAAGTCTGGTGCGCGAGCTGGGCCCCGTACTGGCAGCGTTATTGTTTGCCAGTCGTGCAGGGTCGGCAATGACGGCCGAGATCGGGTTGATGAAAGCCACCGAGCAGATTTCCGCGATGGAAATGATGGCGGTGAATCCGATTGCCCGTATTGTGGCGCCGCGCTTCTGGGCGGGTGTGATTTCGATGCCCTTGCTGGCGGCTTTGTTCAGCGCAATGGGGATATTCGGCGGCTATTTTGTCGGCGTGGTACAGATCGGAGTGGACGAAGGGTCATTCTGGTCGCAGATGCAATCCGCGGTTGATTTTCGCGAGGATATACTGAACGGCGTTATCAAGAGTTTTGTATTCGGTTCGGCGGTCACTGTGATCGCATTATTCGAGGGGTATGATGCTCCTCCTACGGCAGAGGGAGTTTCAGGCGCAACCACACGTACCGTGGTTACCTCATCGCTGGCAATCTTGATGCTGGATTTTATTTTGACTGCAATGATGTTCGGAGGACAGTGAACGATGGAACGCACTACGGTTGATTTGTGGGTAGGCATATTTGTCGTGGCCGGTGTGGCTGCCCTTGTGATGCTGGCGATGAAAGTGGGGAACCTGGGCACTTACAATGTGTCGGAGAGCTACGAATTGCATGCTTATTTTTCGAATATTGGCGGATTGAAGCCCAAAGCATCGATCAAGAGTGCGGGAGTTCTGGTTGGCAGGGTGACCGAAATTACGCTGGACACGGAACGTTATGAGGCAAATGTCAAGATGAGTCTGGACAAACGCTACCAATTCCCAAAAGACACGTTTGCCAATATCCTTACCTCGGGTTTGTTGGGCGAGCAATATATCGGGCTGATGCCGGGCGGCGATGAAGAGATGCTTAAAGATGGCGGACTAATCAAGAAAACCCAATCGGCCGTTGTGCTGGAAGACCTGATTGGCAAGTTTATCTATAACAAGGCGGAAGATTCGGCCAACTAAGCAGTGAGGTTCCAATGAAAAATTTGCTGGGTTTATTGGCAGGCATATTGTGCATGGCCGGTCTCGCGCAGGCCGAGATTGTGCCGCCCGATGTGCTGATCAGAGATACCGTCCAGCAGGTGATCGGGGTCATAAAGGCGGACAAGGATATCAAGGCGGGTGACCTCCAAAAAACCTTGGCTCTTGTAGATGAAAAGGTGTTGCCACACTTTGATTTTGAGCGCATGACCAAACTTGCAGTCGGAAAATACTGGCGTAGCGCAACGCCGGAGCAAAGGCAGTCATTGACCGCCGAATTTCGCAATATGCTGGTTAGAACATATGCCAAAGTGTTCAGTGTCTACCAGGATCAGGAAATAGAAGTCAGGCCCTTAAAGGCGGATGCCGATGCAAGCGAGGTGACCGTTCAGACCACTATCACCAAACCGGGCACTCCTTCCATTCCCGTTAATTATGAAATGAAGGCAGGCAAGGATGGCTGGAAAGTATTCGATATATATATCGAGGGGGTCAGTATGGTGATGAGTTACCGGGGCACCTTCGGGTCGCAAATTGAGCAAAACGGCATTGATGGTTTGATCAAGACCTTGTCCGAAAAAAATGACAGTACATCCGGTACCCTCCTGAATTCGGCAAAGGTCCAGTGATGTCCACAGACCCAGAGCAAATGACGATAGACGGAAACCTGACCCTGAATGTGGTTTCCGGGTTGTTTGAGACTGGTTTGAAGCAATTGCAGCGAGGCGCATTGCATGTGGATCTTTCCCAGGTTCGTTCGGTCGATTCATCGGCAATCAGCATGCTGCTGGGTTGGAAAAGAGCCGCACAGCTTGGTCAGCATGAATTAAGCGTGACAGGCTGGCCCGAGGACTTGCTGAGCCTGGCTAGATTGTATGGCGTGGAGGAGTTGTTGCCTTTGCACTGAGGAGTGCCCGGAGCGAGAAACGGTAAAGGCATATTTCATGTGCTGTGCGTCCTGCTGGCCAATTTAAGGTTTAAGGCCAGATTTTCATGCCCGTTTGTTTGTCGTAAGATAAGGGCTGTTCATTGACTGCCATTGCGTGGCGGAGTTATTGTCTGACCAACCTTCAGGCAGCATAGAAAAAATCTGAGCATCATCGAACGGTATAACCATGAATAAATTTGCCATTGCAACCCTGCTTTCCGTTTTTATGATTTCACCTGCCGTTGCCGACAACGCAACTGTTGTGGACAGCGAGGGCACGATCCATGTGGGATTCAAAATGGGGCAATCCAACATATCGGGCAGCAGGAGCGGGTTTGGTATTCAAGGCAGTTACACCCTTTTATCACCGGGATATTTCCAGCTGGCATATCTGGATAGAACCAGCATTGCGGTGGAGGGGGAGTTCGTTAATCTGGGTACTTATCGGAATACTAGCAATTCCTTTTCAGCTGCTGCTTATGGCGTTGCGGGTACGGCTGCTTACCCGGTAGGCCCGTCAGTTAATGTCGTGGCCAAGGCGGGCCTGGCAAACCTTTCCCGTAAACAGGGTTGTGGATGGACGACCTGTACCAATACTTCATCGAGCAGTGATTTTGGCCTGCATTTCGGTGTTGCCGGCCAATACAATCTGGCTAGCGACTTGAGCCTGGGTGTTGGTTACGATCTCTACCCTGGAAAAATCACGATTTTTTCTGTAAATGCCGTGTATACATTTCTACCTTCCTCCTCCCGGAGTAAGCCCGCCAAACCAGTTTCAGACGGCATCCTTCGCATTGAAGGTATTGAGCCCAGCCCGCTATTCCCATTCTGAACGATCGAATTGTTTGGACGCTCAATTACAGAGCGAAACGATTTATAGACGGATTCTTGCCGGATCGGTTTAATTCTGTGGGTTTTTTATCCGGATGATTCTGGCCACTTCCGGTATCCTGCGCAGCCCGCGCATGATGTTGGCCAGTTGCAGGCGGTTACTTACTTCCAGCTTGAAATGCAGGCAGGTGTATGACCCCTCATTACTGAAATTTATATTCTCTATGTTGGCTTCCGCTTCGGCAATCGCCGCTGCTATTTTGGCCAGAACACCACGCTTGTTGGTAACCAGCATTTTTATGCTGACGTCGAAAGGCCGGTTGATATTCTTGTCCCATGCCACGTCCAGCCATTGCTCACCACTACCGAGACCTTTGCGCAAAGTCGGGCAATCGTGCGTATGCACCAACAGTCCCTGGCCGCTTTTGATTACACCGATAATGGGATCGCCGGGGATAGGCCGGCAGCACTGGGCATACTGAACCGCCATGCCTTCGGTGCCATTTATGGTGAAAACACCGTTGGCTACTGTTTCACTGATTGCCGTTTCGCTGATGTTGGCAAGCTGCCGGGCTACCACCATGTTGAGCCGGCGACCCAGCCCGATATCGGTAAAAAGCTCTTCACGAGTTTTCATGCCGGTCTCTCTCAGGAACTTGTTCCATTGTCCTTCACCGAAATCCTGTGATTTGAGACCCAGAGTATTGAGTGCCTGATTGAACAGCCGCTCGCCCAGCCGTGCCGATTCACCCGACTGTATTGTCTTGAGAAAGTGGCGGATGTGACTACGCGCTTTGCTGGTGGCGACGTAGCCCAGCCAGGCCGGATTGGGGTGTGCGTTAGGCGCGGTGATCACTTCCACGCGGTCGCCATTCCTGAGTTCGGTGCGCAATGGCACCAGCTCATGGTTAACTTTGACAGCAATGCATCTGTTGCCGACATCGGTATGTACGCTGTATGCAAAGTCCACCCCGGTGGCTCCGCGAGGCAATGAAAGTATCCTGCCCTTGGGCGTGAACACATATACCTCGTCAGGGAACAGGTCAACCTTGAGATGTTCAAGGAATTCCGAAGCGTCACTGCTTTGGCTCAGGCTTTCCAGCAGTTCCTGTAACCAGTGGTGCGTCTTTTTATGCAGATCATTGATTGAGTCGTGACCGCTCTTGTATAGCCAGTGGGATGCAACGCCGGCATCGGCAATCTTGTGCATCTCATGAGTACGTATCTGGATTTCGATCGGGGTGCCAAAAGGCCCGAACAATGTCGTATGGATCGATTGATAACCGTTGACTTTGGGGATTGCGATGTAATCCTTGAATTTCCCAGGGATAGGTTTGTATAAACCGTGCAATGCGCCCATTGCCAGATAGCAGGAAGAAAAATCATTGACCAGCACACGGAAACCGTAGATATCCAGCACCTCCGCAAAGGCCAGTGATTTGCTTTGCATCTTTTTGTAGATGCTATAGATATCTTTTTCCCTGCCGGTTACGTCTGCCTGAATATTGAATTCGGCCAGTTTCAGGCGTATAGCCTCAAGTATCTTGCCGACCACTTCGCGCCGATTCCCGCGGGCCACATGTAGTGCTTTCAAGAGAACGGCGTACCGATTCGGATGCAGGTTTTTAAAGCTCAGATCCTGAAGTTCGTGGTGAATTTCGTTCAGGCCGAGACGATTGGCAATCGGCGCGTATATATCCATGGTTTCGCGTGCGATCCGCTCGCGTTTTTCAGAAGACATGGCATCCAGAGTGCGCATGTTATGGAGACGGTCGGCCAGTTTGATCAGGATGACGCGGACGTCCCGCGCCATTGCAAGCAGCATCTTGCGGAAATTTTCCACCTGTGCATCTTCACGGGTCTCGAATTTAAGCCTGTCAAGCTTGCTCAGGCCTTCAACCAGTTCGGCAACCGGTTTGCCGAACTGGTCGGCGATCTGCTCTGCGGTGACTTTGGCGTCTTCCACTACATCGTGGAGTAACGCTGCGATGATTGCCTGCACATCGATATGCAAGGGTGTCAGGATGCGCGCAACGGCGATCGGATGGGTTACATATGGGACGCCGGAACGGCGAGTCTGTCCTTCGTGAGCGACACGGCTGAATTCGATAGCCTGCCGGACGTAGTCGATATCCTTCGGTTTAAGATAGGCTGAGAGTTCCTTGATCAGCAGCTCTGCGTCGGACATTTGAAATCACGTTGTTCAGGCCTGACCGCGGTTGAGTATTTCCTTGCCCACTTTCCCCTCGCTGATCTCGCGCAATGCGATGACAGTCGGTTTGTCCTTGCTGATGTCAACAAGGTGTGCTGCGCCGTTTGCCAGCTGGCGGGCGCGATAAGCGGCGGTCAGGGTCAGGTCAAAACGGTTGGGAATATGTGTGAGACACTCTTCTACTGTGATACGGGCCATGGTATTACTCCGGGTTTTGCAACTGGTTGATCAATACCTGATGACGTGACAATTGTTTTGCACAGATCAACTGGGTGGAAAGAACCACCGCATTAAGCTCGTGCAACGCCACGTCCAGATTGTCGTTGATAATAACATAATCGAACTCGGCCACATGTGCGACATCTTCCCTTGCCGCTGCCATCCGCTTGGCGATAACCTCGGTTTTATCCTTGCCGCGACCTGTCAGGCGCTGTTCCAGTGCATCCATGGAAGGCGGCAGTATGAAAATGCTGACACAATCCGGAAATAATCGCCTTACCTGAGCCGCTCCTTGCCAGTCGATTTCAAGAAGTACATCCATTCCTGCAGAATTTTTCTGTGTTATCCATGTTTGTGAAGTGCCATAGAAATTGCCGTAAACCTCGGCGCTTTCAAGAAACTCACCGCGTTTGGCCATGGCAAGAAAGGTTTCGCGGTCGACAAAATGATAATCACGCCCATCTTGTTCGCCCGGACGCGGATCGCGGGTAGTGTAGGAGATCGACAGGTTGATCTGGGGATGGGCGCCAAGCAAGGCATGCACCAGGCTGGTTTTACCGGCGCCCGACGGCGCGCTGATGACAAAAAGGGTTCCTGACATTACTCACTCCAAGTTCTGTACCTGTTCGCGCATTTGTTCAATGAGTATTTTCATCTCCATTGCGCTTCGTGAAACTTCGGCATCCACCGACTTCGATCCCAGTGTATTGGCTTCACGATTGAGCTCCTGCATCAGGAAGTCCAGCCGCTTACCCACTGCACCGCCCTGAGTGAGGATACGACGCATCTCCCCCAGATGGCTGGCAAGACGGGACAGCTCTTCATCCACATCGATCTTGGTGGCGAACAATGCGATCTCCTGGCGGATACGCTCATCCTCTCCATTATTCATCACCTCACGGAGCCTTGCAGCGAGTTTTTGCTCATAAGCCATGATTGCGGCAGGTATGTGCGGGATAACGGCATTGCGCAGCGACTCGATTTTTTCTACGCGCTGCAGCAGAAAGTCCTTCAGCTTCTCGCCTTCCCTGGCGCGGGATGCCGAGAATTCCTGCAAGGCTTCCTGCAACAGCTCGAACAGTGCGGCGCGCAGTTCGCCGGAAGAAACGGCGGGTGTTTCAAGCACGCCGTTCCAGCGCAGCACATCAGCAACACTCAGGGAGCGCGCATCCGGCAACACATTTCGAACCTCGATGTCCCATACGGAGAGCTGTTGCAGCAACTCGCGATTCAGCGTTGCGCTGCTTTCAGCGGTACGCGCGGCATAATTGATGCGACACTCCACCTTGCCGCGATTCAGCTGTGTGGCGATCGCTTCGCGCAACGCCCCCTCAAAGCAGCGCAATTCCTCGGGCATGCGCAGCTGGAGGTCCAGATAGCGGTGATTGACGGCGCGCAATTCCAGTGACAATGAGCCGTTTTCCGTCTCTGAGCTGGCCGATGCGTAGCCGGTCATACTTAAAATCATGGGTGGGTTTCCGAAAAAAGACTGTGCTGATGCGGTGCATTATATTACGATTAAGGCTGTGAATATTTCCCATCCAGTATGAACTTCTCAATACACCAGGCCAGCCACATCGGCAATCGCAGGTACAACCAGGATCGTGTTGCATACGCCTACAGCAATGAAGCCTTGCTGCTGGTGCTGGCAGACGGCATGGGTGGCCATCTGCATGGCGAAAAGGCTGCGGCAATCGCCATTGAAACTTTTGTCGAGACTTTCGGGCACCATGCCCAGCCGCGCATCGGTAACCCCGATGCATTCATCCAGAACACCATGCGTTATGCGCACGAACGCATCATGAATATCCCGCACAATCAGGATATGGGCGGTTTTCCGGGAACAACCTGCGTTGCCGCGCTGATCCAGGGCGGGAAGATGTATTGGGGGCACGCGGGAGACTCGCGTGTTTATCTGTTGCGTGAGGGCGCGGTTTTTTTGAAAACAAGCGATCATTCGATGGTGCAGCAACTGGTCGACAGGGGCCGTATTACCGCCGAACAGGCGCGCACCCATTCCCAGCGCAATCAGATCACCAATTGTCTTGGCGGCATGGAGGACCTGTTCTATGTCGAGTCCGGCCATCCGACCAAACTGAAACCCGGCGACGTCATATTGCTTGGCAGTGACGGCCTTTGGGGACCATTCACCGACAGGGATCTGGTCGAGTCATTCCTGGAGCAGCCGGTTGCGAAGGTGCTGGATGACCTGGTTCAGCTTGCGCTGCAACGCGAAGCGGGAAAATCGGACAATATCACCGGCGTGGCAGTACGCTGGGACCAGGGCGACATCCACCAGACTGAAGAGCCTGTTTGCCACATTCTCGAGATTTCCTGAGTCAGCTTTCCAGTTCAAATCGTTCAACATACAATTTCAGAGTACTCATATGCGACCCAGCCAAAGAACACCCAGCCAGTTACGCAAGATCAGGATTACCCGCCACTACACCAAGCACGCCGAAGGATCGGTGCTGATCGAATGCGGTGATACCAAAGTCATCTGCACAGCCAGCGTGGATACCAAAGTCCCGCCCCACAAAAAAGGCACTGGCGAAGGCTGGATCACTGCCGAATACGGCATGTTGCCGCGTTCCACCGGCGAACGCATGGGACGCGAAGCCGCCAGAGGAAAGCAATCCGGCCGCACCCAGGAGATCCAGCGCCTGATCGGGCGCAGTCTGCGTGCCGTGGTTGACCTGAAGAAACTCGGCGAGAACACGATACAGATCGACTGCGATGTGATACAGGCGGATGGCGGCACGCGCACGGCCAGTATCACGGGTGCATTCGTCGCGCTGTATGACGCGATCCGCGTGATGCTCGGCAAGGGCATGATCAAGGAATCTCCGCTGATCGATTTCGTCGCCGCGATCTCTGTCGGTATATATCAGGGTAAACCCGTGCTTGACCTCGACTATATCGAAGACTCCATTTGCGACACCGACATGAATGTCGTGATGCTGGGGAACGGCAAATTTGTCGAAGTGCAGGGCACAGCTGAAGGCGATGCCTTCACCCGTGAAGAGATGGACGAGTTGCTGGAGCTGGCCAAGACCGGGATCGCGCAGTTGATCAAGATGCAGCGCTCGGTTCTTGAAACGGATTAATTCGTTTCGCGGGGAATGGCGCCATGAATAAACTCGTCATCGCCTCCAACAATCCCGGCAAGCTGCGAGAGTTCAAGCACATGCTGGCACCGTTGGGCATAGAGGTGATGACACAGGTGCAACTCAACATCGAAGAAGCCGAAGAGCCGCACAACACTTTCATCGAGAACGCCCTTGCCAAAGCGCGTCACGTAAGCCGGTTGAGCGGGTTGCCGGCACTGGCTGACGATTCCGGCATCTGTGTCGAAGCGTTGGGTGGTGCACCCGGGGTACTCTCGGCGCGTTACGCGGGGAATAACCCGAAATCCGACCAGAAAAATAACGAAAAACTGTTAAGTGATATGCGCGGTGTCGCTGATCGCCGTGCGCATTACTACTGCGTGCTCGTGCTGATGCACCATGCGGATGATCCGCAGCCTTTGATCGCCGAGGGCGAATGGCACGGCGAGATCGCCCATGAAGAGCGCGGTGATGGCGGTTTCGGTTACGACCCTCTGTTCTGGTTGCCCGGGCTGGGTAGGATGAGTGCGGAATTGGAACGGGATGAAAAGGCGCAGCACAGTCACCGCTCCAAAGCGCTGAAAATATTGATGCAGAGACTGAATGCCGAAAGATGATTTGAGGGGGATGCTAGGCTTCATGCTCGGGGACGCGGATGCGAACTTGGTGATACGGAAAATCGGTGTTTTTGGAAGACAGTGCCGGCAGGGAACTAACGGGAGGTTTAAGGAAATGATAGGAATGATCAAGATCGCAGCATTGTCATTGTGCATGTTGTTTGTGCCGCTGACACATGCTGAAGAGGTAGGCAGCGAAACTCACGATTATTTGTATATGACCAAACCCGGGGATACATTGAGCAAACTCGCGATACAGATGCTCGATGAGGCCGGGCGTTGGCGTGATGTAGCCAGATATAACAAGCTGGGCGATCCTGATCGTATCGAGATCGGGCAGCAGTTGCGGTTTCGTCAAGTCTGGCTCAGGGACAGGCCAAAAGTTAATGAGCCCGGCAAAGCGAAGGTGGAGGCGATCACAGGGGTCGTCAGGGTGGACGGCAATCCGGTCAAGGTCGGTGACCTGTTAGCTGCCGGTGCCAGCCTGGCCACGGAAACGGGTGCCGCATTACGTATGAGTTTGCCCGATGGTTCCGTGATGAATATGCTGGAAGATACAAGCCTGAAGCTGGAGAAGCTGGAGAAGCTCGAGCAAGACCAGGTGAGTAATTTCAAGAGCCTGTTGCAACTGGTAACGGGACACATCGAGGCATTCAAGAAGAAATTCCCCGCCGGGCAGGCCGATCTGGAAATAAAGTCCGCCACTGCAACCATAGGCGTGAGAGGCACTCATTTCCGTATGCGCCGTGTGGAGGGCACCAGCTTCGCCGAGATTGAGGAAGGCCTGGTGAGTTTCGAGGCAGACAAGACCCCGCAGATACTGGAGATATCCGGAGGGCAAGGCTCGGTGGCAGATGGCGTGCATCCGGCAGAAGTGTTCCAGTTGCTACCGTCACCGACATTCCCTGAGTTTCAGTCCGCCTATGAGCCTGTATACGTCAAGTTGGTGATGCCAGAGTTGCCGGGTGCGCAGGAATTTGTCGGTGAAATCGCGGGGGATGAAGATTTCTCCAGGAACGTCAAGTCGGTCCGTAGCATCGGTAACGCACTCGGCTTCCTGGGGCTGGACAACGGCAAATACTGGTTGCGCTTGCGTGCGGTAGATGTGCATGGGCTGCAAGGTATGGAAGGCAAGGCATCCTTTCTTGTTCAGGCACGTCCCAGGGTGATGGAGATGATCAAGACATACATCACCTCCGGCAACATCGAATTGCGCTGGTTGGGTCACGGCCGGAATGCACGCTATCAGATACAGGTATCCAGAGATCCGGCCTTTGCCACAGTGATGCTGGATGAAGAGACCGATGAAAACATGAAACTGGTGACCAAGCCGGACAGCGGTTTGTATTTTGTCCGGGTAAGGGGGATGTCGGCAGACAGGCATGCGGACCAGTGGGATGCGCCGGTGATGTTCAGGGTGCCCTGACGGTCAAGCCGTGAGCGTGAAACTGCTGGCTGGGTAAAGCGAAAGTTATTCGGGCAGATTGTCAAACTTCTTTGTATGGCCGCTGGCTAACGCCAGCTGAGTTACCTGCGGCCTCATTGATAGTCGTGTTACCGCTGCCTGGCTTCCCTGATCAAAATCCCCACAAAACCCCAATATACCGGACCAAGGCTGCGCCGTGATAAAATGCGCGCCTTTCCGATTTCTATACTTCAGGAACCTTCACCATGTTCTCACGCAAAAACACCCTTGCTGTCACTGATCCCGATTTGTGGGCCGCTATCCAGCAGGAAACTGCCCGTCAGGAAGATCATATAGAGTTGATCGCCTCGGAAAACTACACCAGCCCGGCTGTGATGGAAGCTCAAGGCAGCCAACTGACCAACAAGTATGCCGAAGGTTATCCCGGCAAACGCTATTACGGCGGCTGCGAGTATGTGGATATCGCCGAGCAGCTGGCGATTGACCGCGTCAAGGCGCTGTTCGGTGCGGAATATGCCAACGTGCAGCCGAACTCCGGTTCGCAGGCGAATCAGGCGGTATATATGTCGGTGCTCAAGCCCGGCGATACCATCCTGGGTCTGTCCCTGGCACACGGGGGTCACCTTACCCATGGCGCGTCGGTAAATGCCAGCGGCAAGTTGTATCACGCTGTGCAGTACGGCCTGAACGAAAAGGAGGAGATCGACTACGATCAGGTACAGGCATTGGCTACCGCGCACAAGCCCAAGATGATCGTCGCCGGCGCATCGGCTTATTCGCTGGTGATCGACTGGAAGCGTTTCCGCGCGATTGCAGACAGTGTGGGAGCTTACCTGTTCGTGGATATGGCGCACTACGCGGGTCTGGTTGCGGCGGGGGTATACCCAAGTCCGGTCGGTGTGGCGGACTTCGTCACCAGCACGACGCACAAAACGCTGCGCGGCCCGCGCGGCGGCATCATTTTGGCCAAGGCGGAATACGAGAAGATTCTGAATTCAGCGATATTCCCCGGCATACAGGGCGGGCCGCTGATGCATGTGATCGCAGCCAAGGCGGTGGCATTCAAGGAAGCCGCAAGCAAAGAGTTCAAGATCTACCAGAAACAGGTGGTGGACAATGCGCGCGTGATGGCCAAGGTATTGCAGGAGCGCGGTCTACGCATCGTGTCCGGCCGCACAGACAGTCATTTGTTTTTAGTCGACTTGCAAGCCAAACATATCACCGGCAAGGATGCCGAGGCCGCACTGGGCCGCGCGCACATCACGGTCAATAAGAATGCGATCCCGAACGATCCGCAAAAGCCTTTTGTCACATCAGGCATCCGCATCGGTTCGCCCGCGATGACTACCCGCGGCTTCAAGGAACTGGAAGCCGAGAAGCTGGCGCACCTGATCGCCGATGTGCTGGATGCGCCGAACGACGAGGCGGTAATCGCGCGTGTGGTGGGCGAGGTCAAGAAACTGACTGGGCAGTTCCCGGTATATGGAAATTAAAACTGGCAAGCGGAAAGTGGAGCGGCACTTTGTGCCTCAGTGGGGAGTGGGGAAACCACTTCCCACTTCCCGTTTCTCACTTCCAACTCACCACTCACTACTGCCCACTCACCAATGAAATGTCCATTCTGCAAAGGTCCAGACACCCAGGTTGTCGACACCCGCGAAAGTGAGGAGGGAGATCACGTTCGCCGCCGTCGCCGTTGCCTGACATGCGACAAGCGTTTTACGACATATGAGATCGTCGAGCTGCGTATGCCGCAAGTGGTCAAGTCGAACGGGATGCGCAGTGAGTTCGACGAGGAGAAGTTGCGTACCAGCTTCAAGCGTGCCTTGCACAAGCGTCCGGTATCTGCCGAACTGGTCGATGCGGCGATAGACAGCGTCACGCAAAAGCTTCATACGCTGGGAGAGCGCGAAGTGGGCTCGCGACAGGTGGGCGAGTTGGTGATGAAGGAGTTGCTGAAGCTGGACAAGGTGGCGTATATCCGTTTTGCATCCGTGTACAAAAGTTTTCAGGACGTGGGTGATTTTACCGAGGCGGTCGAAGCCGTGCGCAAGAAGCCGGCCCTGCGGGTGACTGATCGCGTCAAAAAAACCAGAAGCTGAAATGGCGAATGCTAGCGACAGTCGATGGATGGCGCAGGCCTTAAGGCTGGCAGAGCGCGGTCTGAACGGAACCAGCCCTAATCCGCGAGTCGGTTGTGTACTGGTAAAAAATGAAGTTGTTGTCGGCGAAGGCTGGCATCAGCTGGCAGGGCAGCCGCATGCGGAAGTCTATGCAATAAACGAAGCCGGCGACTGGTCTCGCGGCGCGATCGCATATGTAACATTGGAGCCTTGCAGCCATCATGGTAAAACGCCTCCCTGTGCCGATGCGCTGATCGCGTCCGGTGTTACACGCGTGGTGGTGGCGGTGCAGGATCCGAATCCCCTGGTTGCCGGGCAAGGTATCGAAAAATTGCGTTCCGCTGGTATCGAGGTCGAGTGCGGTCTGATGGAAGCCGCGGCGCGCGAATTGAACGCCGGATTCTTTGCGCGCATGCAGCGCGGCACACCCTGGCTGCGCAGCAAGATCGGCATGAGCCTGGATGGCCGCACCGCGCTTAACAACGGCGCAAGCAAGTGGATCACTTGTGAAGCGGCGCGGCAGGATGTTCAACACTGGCGTGCGCGTTCATGTGCGGTGCTGACCGGAATCAATACCGTGCTGGCGGATGATCCGCAATTGAACGTGCGCGGGATCGACACGATCAGACAGCCGTTGCGCGTGGTAGTAGACAGTGGTCTGCGCATACCCTTGAATGCGCGCATTTTGCAGGGCGGGAATGTGTTGGTCTACACTGCCGCACAGGATGGACTGAAGGTCGCCGACCTGGAACAACTGGGGGCAGCGGTGATGGTTTTGCCGGATGAAGACGGGCGGGTAGACCTGACAGAGATGATGCGCGACCTGGCGCAGCGCGGTTGTAACGAGGTGCTGCTGGAGGCGGGGAATATCCTTAATGGCGCGATGCTGCGCGCCGGCCTGGTGGATGAGTTGGTCTTGTATATCGCACCGCAGCTGCTGGGAGACATGGCACGCGGCATGGCAAAACTGGGTGAGCTGACCAGTCTGGATCAGCGCATCGAATTGAAATGGCAAGATGTGCGACAGGTCGGTAACGATCTGCGCATCTCGGCTAAATTGGGAAAGAGGTAATCATGTTCAGTGGGATCATTGCCGATGTGGGGTGTATCTCTGAGGCGAATGACCGCGACGGCGGACTGCAGCTGGTGATCGCGACCAGCATGCTGGACCTGAGTGATGTTCAGCCTGGCGACAGCATCGCGGTGAACGGGGTCTGCCTGACGGCTATCGAGCACAACACCAGCAGCTTCGTTGTAGACGTGTCGCGTGAAACATTGAATTGCACCGAGGGGCTGGATGCGATCGGTGCGGCGGTGAATCTGGAAAAAGCGATGCGCCTGTCCGACCGGTTGGGCGGGCATCTGGTCAGCGGACATGTCGATGGTGTGGGCAAGGTCGTCGAGTTCACCGACATCGGCGAAAGCTGGACTCTGATTGTGCGCGCACCACAGGAGTTGGCAAAATACATCGCGGTAAAGGGATCGATCACTATCAATGGTGTCAGCCTCACGATCAATCGGGTGAACGGAACGGAGTTCAGCGTGAACCTCATTCCCCACACCCTGCTGATGACGAATCTGAAAAACTTGACTGCAGGTGGCGGCGTCAATCTCGAAGTGGATTTGATTGCCCGTTATGTGGAACGAATGACGCAAGTCGAGAAAGAGCAACTTAAATGACCGGAATTTCACCTGTAAAAGAAATCATCGAGGAAATGCGAGCGGGGCGTATGGTCGTCCTGGTCGATGAGGAAGATCGCGAAAACGAGGGGGATCTCGTTTTTGCCGCCGAGTTCGTTACCCCGGAGATGGTCAATTTCATGGCCAAGCATGGACGCGGCCTGATCTGCCTGACACTGACCGAAGCGCATTGCAAACAACTCAGGCTGCCGTTGATGGTGACCGAGAACGGTCTTCCCCTGGCAACCAATTTCACCGTGTCCATCGAGGCCGCGACCGGCGTGACTACCGGCATTTCCGCAGCCGACCGGGCACGCACCATTCAGGCGGCGGTAGCCAAGAATGCGCAGCCTGCCGACATCGTTCAGCCCGGCCACATCTTCCCGTTGCGCGCGCAGAATGGCGGCGTGCTGGTTCGTGCCGGACACACCGAGGCGGGTTGTGACCTTGCGCAGCTGGCCGGGTTGACACCCGCATCCGTGATCTGCGAAATCCTCAAGGATGATGGCGAGATGGCGCGCCTGGCGGACCTGATCGAGTTTGCAAAACAGCACAAGCTGAAGATAGGCACCATCGCCGACCTGATCGAATACCGCATCCAGAATGAAACATTGATCGAGCGTGTTGCCAGACGCACCGTTCAGACGACATATGGTGAGCTGGAGTTGGTGACTTATATCGATCAGACCACCCGGCGTACACATCTGGCACTGGTCAAGGGTGATATCCAGCCGCAGAACGAAACCCTGGTGCGTGTCCATGAACCGCTGTCGGTAATGGATTTTCTCGAGCAGGCAAGCTACCCGAACATCACCAGTGTGCATGACGCGCTGGCACGGATCGCAGCGTCGCCCGCCGGAGTGCTGGTGCTGATGCATCACAACGAGACTTCGGAAGATCTGCTGGCTCGCGCGGCGGCCATGCCCGATACCCACCAATCGCAATGGGATCCGCGCAATTACGGTATCGGGGCGCAGATACTGCGGGACCTCAATGTGGGCAAGATGTGCCTGATCGCCACGCCCCGCAAGTTGCCGAGCATGGCGGGCTTCGGCCTGGAAGTTGTACGATATTGCCAAAACAAGGAAAAACAATGAAAGAGATCGATAAAAACCTGAATGGAAAAGGCATGCGCATCGGCATCGTGCAAAGCCGTTTCAATAGCGAAGTTTGCGAAGGTTTGCTGGCTGCTTGCCGTGCCGCACTGGTACAACACGGCGTGGCCGAAGACGACATCACGCTGGCAACCGTGCCGGGCGCGCTGGAGATATCACTGGTGTTGCTGCATATGGCCGAGAGCGAAAAGTTCGACGCGCTGATCGCCTTGGGTGCAGTGATACGTGGAGATACCTATCACTTTGAGGTGGTGTCCAATGAATCGGCACGCTGCGTGAACGAAGTGCAATTATCCTGCGGTGTGCCGATCGCGAATGCGATCCTCACCACCGATACCGATGAGCAGGCGATAGAGCGGATAAATGTCAAAGGCAGCGAGGCCGCACTGGTGGCGATCGAGATGGCGAACCTGTTGCGTGATCTGGCATGAGCGAGAAAAAGCCAGTTACCGGAGAGACCAGAAGGGCTCCGAACAAAAGCCCGCGCCATCGGGCGCGCGAGTTGGCCATGCAGGGCATCTACCAATGGCGCATTACCGCGGGTGACGGGGCCAAAATCGAGAAGCAGATACAGGCTGAAAAGAACATCGGGCGTTTTGACAAGGAACTTTTTTCCAGGTTGTTGCGCGGGGCGTTGAGCCAGCACGCCGAAGTGGAGGCGTTGATCCTGCCGCATCTGGATCGTCCACTTGAGGAGCTCAGTCCGGTCGAGTTCGCAGTGCTGTTGCTCGGTACGTTCGAACTATCACACAACATCGAAGTGCCGTACAAGGTTGTCATCAATGAGTCGGTAGAGCTGGCCAAAACCTTCGGTGGCATCGACGGCCACAAATTCGTCAATGGCGTACTGGATAAACTCGCGCCCGAATTGCGTGCAGTTGAGTTCGCCGCAGGCAAGTGACGGAGAGCGGGAACTGGTGCGGCGCTTTGCGCATCAGTCGTAGGATGGGTTGAGCGCAGCGATACCCATCAATCTGTTAAGGAATCTCTGATTAAGTCCTGAACGATTTGGTTTCATGATGTCAGAAGCGAAGATCGAACAAACGGAGCCGAACGATGAAACAAACGACACTCTCTACAAGCAGCTTTGACCGTTACAGCAAAACGACGCGACGCGCGGC
>JBGSMU010000105.1:0-5022 GCA_041739955.1 Gallionella sp.
GCCACCGGACGAACCTCCGCCCCCGCCGCCGCTCGACGAACCCGGTGCGGTCGATGACGAGGCGATCGCGCTGCTCAGCGCGCCGCCCACCGTGCCGGCGAATGCACCCATGTTGGCCGCATCCCAGTGATGGCCGTGATACCAGGCCGGGTGATATTGCTGACCTTCCGGGCCGATGCGGCTGAACACCGCCGAGAATTTTTCCGCCCAGCGTTGTTCGACATCGAGTGCCATCGCATAGGGCAGCAGGCGTTCGAAAAGCTCGGGTGTCTTCTCAGGCGGATGCTTGAGATTCAACTCATCCTTTTCTGCCACCTCGAGATACATGCGCAACCCTTCCGCCTCGTCGAGGAACTTGCGCCCGCGCATCGTCGGTGCCTTGAGCCAGTGATAGAACGCATAGTTGAGTGCGACCGCGGCGAGCATGACAACCGGCATGACCAACCCCGCCTCTGAATACAAAGCAAACAGGCCGACAACTTCGCCGCCGATGAAGGGCATGGAAAACAGCGTGATGAAAAGTGCCTTCGTGATACTGCCGCCCGCGCTAACCATCCGCCAGCTCTTCCAGGCCATCATCACCAGCATGATCACACCGAACGACCAGAACGTCAGCCACACCAGCATGAACAGGCCGATCGCGCGCGCGTCCACGGTAGGCAAAGAAAACGCCGCAGCCAACAGTGTCGCAATTGTCATCAGGATGCCGGGTATGATCCAGCTCGTGTTGGTCAGGAAATAGATCTTTTCGTAGTCGCGCCTCAGCGCCTGTTTCTGGCTCTGCATCCCCTGATGGATGATGTGTTGATTGGACTGCTTCAATTCCAGCTTGCTCTTGTACGTCATGCAGTCGAGGATCGCGCGCTCGCCGGGGGATGCCTCCTTGCTCGGCTTCTGGTTGCGAGAGAGGGAATAGACATCATCCTTTTCGGTGATCTCCACCAACCCCTTCACCGCGAGATTGACGACCCCGGTGGCAAACACCTTGTTGTCGTAACCCATGCGATAGATATAACGCATCGCGGCGGGCGAGACGTTCTCAGGCGGCTCATAGCGCGGGATGATCACCCCGGCCTCGGGGTCGCGCCCCACCCGCGACCATATCCACAGGTAATAGGCGAAGATGATGACCAGCCCGAGCAGTCCCAGCAGCGCGGCAAGGTTATCCCTGAAGAAATACGACGCCTGCTGCTCTACCGTCGGTGCGTTGATATAGCCCTTGGGCCACATCGTCACGATGGTCAGCCCTTCCTCGGGGCGCAATGGTCGCGTGGTCTCGAAATAGGCCAGACCATCGGGTGTCAACTCGGCACGGTAATTCCTGTCCTTCGCGCCGCTGTATCCGGTATAGGCTTCCTGCGTGATACTTTCGGGCGACACACCCGGCAGCTTTACCCAGGCACGTGCCTTGTCGATCGGGAAGATCCAGCCGTTGCCGGTGACATTCCAGTAGAGCTCGTCATGGTCTGCAAAAAAACCTAGCTGGCGGTTGGTGCGGTAGCGCAGGGTATAGCGGTAGGTGCCCGTCTTGAGAAAGCGATCCTTGTTGCCGATGTAGACCCGTATCCCGTTGCCGTGGCTTTCGCTGCGATGATCCTCGGGTTGGTCATCGCGCAACACCAGCAGCACCTCGAAGTCGACGCGGTAACGGTTGCCGAAGTGGTCCTTGTAATCCGTGGGAAAATCGCGATAGATACCGCGTTTGATCTCGTTCCCTTCGGCGCGAACGTCGATAGTCTCTTCCACGATCATAGAACCATCGGTCTGCACCACGATCTCGCTGACGAACGACAGGATGCGTTCATCCGCATGGGCCGCGCCGACCCAGCAGGTTAAAAAGATCAGCAGGATTTTCGCCAGCATCATTTTAATCCTCTATACGCAACTCACCCGGTTGCCCCTCCGCCACATCGTCGAGTTGAAAATATTCCGCATAGGGATACCCGAACAGGCGCGCGATCAGCAGGTCGGGAAAGGAATCGATGCGCGTGTTGAGGTTGCGCACCGCGCCGTTGTAATAGCGTCGCGCATACTGGATGTGATCCTCGATGCTGCTGATCTCGCGCTGCAGCTCCAGAAAATTCCCGTTCGCCTTGAGGTCGGGATATTGCTCCGCCAGTGCGATCAGGCGGCGCACCTCGCCGCCTAGGCGGGATTCCAGATCGCTCTTCTGAGAGGACGCGCCAGGTTGGTCGTGAGAAGCCTGTTCGCTCTGGGCGCGCAGTGACACCACCATCTCCAGTGTCGCCCGCTCATATCCCGCATATCGCTTCACCACTTCCACCAGTTTGGGGATCAGGTCGTGACGACGCTTGAGTTGCACCGAGATATCGCTCCAGCCTGCCAACACCCGATTCCTGTCGCGCACCAGCAGGTTGTAGAGCATCACTGCCCTCACACCGAGAGCCAGCAACGCAAGTATCAATAGATTTGACATGAGTGATGACATGACACCAGAACCCAATCGAAGTCATGAGAGGAAAAGGACGCTGTCATCATGGCTTCATCGACTCTGGATGTAAAGTGGCGAGCCATGACTATCGGCCAGTAGCAGAAGTTGGCGAATGACCGTATTTCCGAAGACTTATCAACCATGCCCGCTTCGGCGGGTTTTTTATGGTTGTTAGCAGTTGAAAATCGTGGTGCAATGCCATTTTGGGGTGACATCAAAACCTCTGGTTGATACCATTATGCTGGCAGTGGAATTCAATTTTGGATTCTGTTTGCATTGTGGCGAAAGATACTGATCGAATCATATGTTAGAAGCCCTTATTCGTTTACCCCTGACTGATCCCATGATGGTTTTATCCGTCAGTGATACGGTTGAGGAATTACTTGGGTTCAAGCCTGATGACTTTCTTGCAGGCAAAGTGTCACTCAAAAATCTGATTCATGTACACGATCAGGACATTGCCTCCGACTTGTTTTCAACTGAAATCAATAAGACTTCCGGGACCTGCAACATCCGGCTAAGACAGGCCAATGGCCGCATCCGATGTATAAAGTGCCAATACACCAAAGAGCCAGACACCCCCGGCGGCAAGCCCATCCTTGAATTACGTTTACAGGATGCCAAAAGTCTTTGGCAAGGTCGGGTTGACCAAGCCATGATGGTGAATTTCAATTCCATGATGGAAAACACTGACGATTACATTTACTTCAAGGATCGCAACCATGTTTTTACCGGTGCCAGCCAAACTTTGGTAGCTATTACTTCGCCTTCCGAACACTGGACCGATCTGCTTGGCCTGACCGACTATGATGTGTTTCCCGAAGAGTACGCTGACATTTACTATCGACTGGAGAAACAAGTGTTCGCCGGCGTCAACGTGGCTCACGAGATACAGGAGATACAGGATGCAGACGGGAACAAGGGTTGGGTCGATAACCGAAAATATCCGATAAGAAACAAGGAAGGCGAAATCATTGGCCTGTTTGGAATTGCCCGTGACATCACCGAACGCAAACATAGTGAGGATGCACAGAAAAAGGCGCTGTCGCTGCTTTCGGCAATCGCCGACCGCGTGCCCGGCGTAGTCTATCAATATCGACTTCGTCCCGACGGCTCCTCTTGCTTCCCTTATAGCAGTTCAGCCATCCGTGAGATATATCGCGTCACGCCGGAAGAAGTTAGGGAAGATGCGAGCAAAGTGTTTGCCATTCTTCACCCCGATGATTTTGACGGTGTCGTAGAGTCGATTCAGAAATCAGCCGCAGAGTTGACTCCCTGGAATCATGAATACCGGGTGAAGTTTGAAGATGGCACCGTACGATGGTTGTTAGGGAATGCGCTTCCAAGCAAAGAGATTGACGGTTCGGTGTTGTGGCATGGATTTATCACTGACATTACCGATAGAAAGAAGATAGAAAAGTCACAATTGGAGGGAGTTGAGCAGCTACGATTGTTTCGAGCCCTTCTCGACCATTCCTATGATGGCATTGAAGTAATTGATCCCGTTACCTTGCGTTTAATAGACGCGAACGAAACAACATGTAATGTACTTGGCTACACTCGCGCAGAACTTCTGACGATGAGCGTTTTCGACATTGATCCTGATTTAGAAACGATTACAGCTAATTTCCTCGATCAATTAAAACAATCCGGGAATGTTCTGCTCGAAAGTATTCATAAGCGCAAGGACGGATCAAAGTTCCCCGTGGAAATCAACGTGAGGCTCGTCGAGGGCGACAAGCAGTACATTATTGCGATTTCCAGAGACATCACCCAGCGCAAGCAGGATGAGAAGGGTCGGCGCGAGAGCGAAAATAAATATCGGAAGTTGTTGGAAGGTGTCCCCGATATCATCTATTCTTTTTCCAGCAAACGTGGAGGATTATTTTATTCGCCGCACGTGGAAACGATTCTTGGCTATTCCGTCGCCTATCTTCTGGAGCATCCCTTTCACTGGCAGGAATTGATCCATCCATCAGACGAGGATGAAGTTAAGCTCAGCGTCCAGAACTTTCTCTCCGGCAATTCATTTGATATCGAATACCGGATTAAAGACGCTCAGGGAAAGTGGCATTGGCTGAGGGACCGCTCCATAGACAAACGGCAAGAGGGCGATGAGATCATCATTGAAGGAATCGCCACCGACATCACCGAACGCAAGCAGTATCAAGAAGTGGCGGAAGAATTCTTTGAACAGCCGATGGCGCTGCACATAGTCTGCAAACTAGATGGCGAAATAGTGAAAGCGAACTCGGCATGGAATGATATTTTGGGCTATGAGATGGATAAATTCATCGGGGCCAATATCCTAGATTTCATCCACCCCGGGGATAAGGATAAAACCATTGCAGAATTATCGAGCCTTGGTCAAGGAAAGCGGACGTACTTCTTTGAAAACCGATACCGTGACCAGAATGGCTCGTATACAACTTTAAGGAAGGTCTGAATAAGTAGCAATAAATGAAAACGACGAGCGCACATTCTGTTGCAGATGTTCGAGTTGGCCGGAAATTACCCTGGCAAGGGTCATTTCGCCGACCATTCCGGACGATTTCCCGTTCATCAGACGC
>JBGSMU010000106.1:0-5135 GCA_041739955.1 Gallionella sp.
AACCCGGGAAACTTTTGAACAGGGCACGGCAACCAACGTTGCACGCCTCATCACAAAGATGGGCGACCGGGACTATGTGTTCAATGCCACGAGTGCGGACACCGCGATGGGCAAGCACCTGATCGGGGTTGGTAGCGATATCACCGAACGCAAACAGGCCCAAAAGATGGCCAAGGACGAAATAAATTTTTCCAACACACTGATCGCAAGCCAGCCGGAAATATTCTTTGTGCTTGACCCGACCGGGCAGTTTATCCGCTGGAACGACAAGGTTAGAGTCGTACTCGGCTACTCCGACACACAGTTGGCGGTAACTAATGCTCTGGCTGTCATTTACGAGGCGGATCGTCCTGCATGCGCTCAAAAGATCCAGGAAGCTTTTGAGCTGGGAGCTGCAACCATCGAGGCGCGCCTCATCACAAAGATGGGCATCAGAGACTATGTGTTCAATGCTACGAGTGCTGACACCGCGATGGGCAAGCGCCTGGTCGGTGTCGGTAGCGATATCACCGAGCGAACGCAAATGGAAACCGAGCTGCGTGAAAGCGAAGTCGCGTATCGTACCTTGTCGCAGAACCTGCCCGGAATGGTCTACCGGGTACATCTCCGCGAGAAAAGGCGTATGCAGTTTTATAACGATATGCCCGCTCAAATGACAGGCTACGCAGCGGATGAACTGACATCCGGTACGGTATGCTCGATCGATCAGTTGATCCTGGACGAAGACCGCCCCGGCGTGATGACAGAGGTCAAGCGCGCGATTGCAGGGAAATGCGACTTCTCGGTGGAGTACCGGTTGAAGCACAAGGACGGTGGTATACGCTGGATGGCAGAACACGGCATGCCGGTTTACGGGACAGACGGCGCGCCGCTTTATATCGACGGCGTGATCTTTGATATCACAGAGCACAAGCAGGACGAAATAGAACTTCAGCTGTTTCGCACCTTGCTCGACAATTCCAGCGATGCTATCGAAGTGATCGATCCTGCCACTCTGCGTATTCTGGACATAAACGAAGCAGAATGCCGCGAGTTGGGCTATAGCCGTGAAGAATTGCTGTCCATGAAGATGACCGATATCGACCCGGCTCTCAACGCGGACCTCCTGAACAAGATTAGGGAGCAGATCCGGAAAACGGGGTCTGCGCGATTCGAAACTATGCACCGGCGCAAGGATGGCTCGACCTTGCCGGTGGAAGTCAGCGTGAAATTGGTCGAACTTGACAAGCCCTATGAGCTGAACATCGTGCGCGACATCACCGAGCGCAAACTCGCAGAGGCGGAATTACAACAATTGCAGGAACAACTGCGCGATCAGGCAGTGCGCGACCCGCTGACGGGACTCTTCAATCGCCGCTATCTCGATGAAACGATAAAACGCGAATTGGCCCGCGCGGCGCGCAACAACCAGCCGGTCGGAATCGTGATGTGCGACCTCGATCATTTCAAGCTCGTCAACGACACACACGGCCATCTGGCTGGCGACGAAGTATTGCGGGTGTTTGCCGAGCTGTTGAAAAAACACTCGCGCGGCAGCGATATCGTTTGCCGCTTCGGCGGCGAGGAATTTGTGATGTTTCTTCCGGATATGCCGCCTGCTGACGTGTATCACCGTGCCGAGCAATTGCGTACGGAACTTGCGGCGAAACGGATAACGCTGGGAGCAGCCGTTATACAGATGACCGCTTCCTTCGGCGTGGCTGGCTTCCCGGAGAATGGCAAGACGATGGATAGTTTGATCGGTGCTGTGGATGCGGCGATGTACCAGGCCAAGGAGACAGGACGCGATTGCATCGTGGTCTCATCGGCGCATGAAGAAGTTCTTCCTGATCACTCGAAGTTGAGTAACGCAGAAGTTTCCAGACGGAAGGATAAAAAGCGCACAGATGGACATTAACATCGAAACCGGATTCCTGTTTCCGGTGATCGCCGTAATGTGTGACCCTGCTGCCGAGTGTTGTGCGAGAGTTATTCTATGGCCAGTTCCGCATTCAATTTCAACCGGCATATAACCCCAGCTTTTACAGGTTTGCAGCGCATCTGCCCGTAGTTGATCAGCCAATATGCCTGACGTTCCAGATAATCCGTCTGAGCCATCATCTTGCTTGTTATCATGGCGTCTATTACACAAGGATGCTTAAGATGCATATTTCCAGATTAAGAGGTGCTGCTGCCATTTTGGTGTTGTCGGGCCTGATGAGTACGGCTGTGTCTGCCGGTGAAGTGAGCGCTGCGGTGGCATCGAATTTTGCGGCACCAATGGATCGCATAGTTGCTTTATTTCAGCACGAGACAGGTCATACAGTGAGCGTCAGCCTCGGTTCCAGCGGCAAACTTTATGCGCAGATCGTTGCCGGTGCGCCGTTCGATGTCTTCCTCTCGGCGGATGATGAGATACCGAAACGTTTGACGAATGAAGGGCTGGCGGTTGTCGGTTCGCGTTTTGCCTATGCCACGGGCAAGCTGGTGTTGTGGAGTGCGCGGCCCGGTTTTGTGGATGACGAGGGCAAAATATTACGCAAGGGGGGGTACAGCAATCTGGCCATCGCAGAACCAAAACTTGCGCCTTACGGCAGGGCGGCGAAAGAAGTATTGGAAAAATTGGCGATGTGGAATTCGATGCGGGACAAACTGGTGATAGGCGAGAACATCACGCAGACCTGGCAGTTCGCGGCGACAGAAAATGCCGAACTGGCTTTCATCGCACTGTCCCAGGTGATGCGCGACGGCAAGGTGACCCAGGGCTCATGGTGGGTCGTACCGGAAGATTTGCACAAGCCCATCCGGCAAAGTGCGGTGTTGCTAACCGGCGCAAAAGACAAGGCGGCGGCGCAGGCGTTCCTCGACTTTTTGAAGAGTAAAAGAGCGGCGGCAGTGATACGCAGTTTTGGGTATGAGTTGCCTTGATACAAAAATAACCAGCCTATGAATACACTATGCCTGCACTAGAACCCAGCGAACTGCAGGCAGTGTGGCTGACGCTCAAGCTGGCGAGTGTCGTCACGCTGCTGCTGTTGCTGGTTGCCACGCCACTGGCATGGTGGCTGGCGCACAGCGGCAAGTGGTACCGCGGCATCGTGTCGGCGCTGGTGGCTTTGCCGCTGGTGTTGCCGCCCACGGTGCTGGGCTTTTACCTGCTGGTACTGTTGGGGCCGCAGGGGCCGGTGGGTGCGCTGACCAAGTCATTGCATCTCGGCACCCTGCCGTTCACCTTCGCCGGGCTGGTGGTAGGCTCGGTACTGTTCTCGCTGCCTTTTGCGGTGCAGCCGATACAGAACGCATTCGAGGCAATGGGCAAGCGCCCGCTGGAAGTCGCGGCGACCTTGCGCGCGGGTGTGTGGGATCGGTTTGTCAGCGTGGCACTGCCGTTGGCGCGTCCGGGATTTCTCACCGCGACTATCCTTGTTTTCGCCCACACTGTCGGCGAATTCGGCGTCGTACTGATGCTGGGTGGCAACATCCCCGGCGAGACGCGGGTGCTGTCGGTCGCGATCTACAACCATGTCGAGGCGATGGAGTACAGCGCGGCACACTGGCTCGCGGGTGGCATGGTGCTGTTCTCTTTCATCGTGCTGCTCGGCCTGTATTTCGCGGGCGGTAAGTTGTCGAAGGTGGTGCGATGAGTGATAGCGCGACTATCCACTGGACTCAAAAATCTCCTGCATTGGACGAACGGGATGGTGAGGCGTTGAAATGAGCGAGATCAAAGCCCATTTCAAACTACAACTGGAAAGTTTCGCGCTGGATGCTACTTTCAGCGCGCCCGCCGCGGGGGTGACCGCGTTGTTCGGCCCGTCCGGTTCGGGCAAGAACACGCTGCTGCGCTGTATCGCCGGGCTGGAGCGCGCTGCGGGAACTTTGCATGTGAACGGCGAAACGTGGCAGGACGGAAAGACGTTTGTTCCTACACACCAACGGCCGCTTGGTTATGTGTTCCAGGAAGCGAGCCTGTTCCCGCATCTGCCGGTGAGAGCCAATCTGGAATACGGTCTGAAGCGTATCCCTCCCGCCGAACGCAAAGTGCCGCTGGAGCAGGTGGTGGAATGGCTGGGGCTGGAGCGACTGATCGCACGCGGTGATCCGGCGAAACTTTCCGGCGGCGAACGCCAGCGCGTCGCCATCGGCCGCGCGTTACTCACCAGCCCGCGCCTGCTGCTGATGGATGAGCCGCTCTCCGCGCTGGACACCACCAGCAAGCAGGAAATCCTGCCGTATCTCGAACGCCTGCATCGCGAACTGATGATACCTGTGCTCTATGTCAGCCACTCGCTGGATGAGGTGGCGCGGCTGGCCGATCATCTGGTGTTGCTGGAACAGGGCCGCGTCATCGCCAGCGGCGCATTGCATGAAATCCTGGCACGGCTCGACTTGCCCATCGCGCATTTCGACGATGCCGGGGCGGTGATCGAAGCGGAAGTGGCGCAACAGGACGATAGCTATCACCTGACGCGGATCGATTTTGCGGGTGGCCACCTGTGGGTGGGCAGGGTGGAGCAACCTTTAGGCTCATCGGTGCGCGCCCGTGTATTGGCGCGCGACGTGAGCATCGCTACGCAGGCACCGCAGGGCACCAGCATCAACAATATCCTGAATGCGCGCATAGCCGAGATTCGCGACGAAGGGCCCGACAAGGTGATCGTGCGCATGACGGTCGGCGACTCGCATGTACTGTTGTCGCGTATCACACGCCGCTCGCGCGACCATCTCGGCCTGAGTATAGGGTTGCAAGTGTGCGCACAAGTGAAGAGCGTGGCGCTGATGTGACCTTGCCGGAATACGGCGGGGATTACAGATCAACCGCGTTGCGGAACTGTCTTGATATAGCCACGGGTTCTCAAATGTGCCATCCCTGTATTTGAACTTGAACCCTTAAGTGCTTCCCATCACTGTTTATCCATCCTGCGGTATTGCACCGCCTCGGCGATATGCGCACTTGAAATATCCTTGCTGCCTTCCAGGTCGGCGATGGTGCGTGCCACCTTGAGGATGCGGTGATAGTACCATGTAACAATTATAATTTCGGATAAAGACGCGTCAGCTTGGTCCGCGCATCCGAAGTTGTAAATTGCCAGTTAATCTTTTTCAAGCTGTTGTTTCGGTCTTGCTCCCATGCAACCACTTCGGCCTTCATGCTC
>JBGSMU010000192.1:0-2398 GCA_041739955.1 Gallionella sp.
TGTATCAAGTTCGCTGCGCTCTTGCTCGGTAAGTGTTACCCGGTATCTCGGTGACATGGTGACCTCCTTTGATTAAGGGTTTCACCAGTATGCCACAGGGCTCTACGATGCGAAATAAATAATGTTACATGGCACTAGTGTGTTGCATCCACCGGTTGAATCCAAGGATGCCCGGCAGCCACACGCAGTGATTGGCCTCGCGAAAAGTGCTGATGCCGATAGTCATGCCCTTGTGCCCTGCGCGCGGTTGATTGCGGTAGGTACCGAAGAGCCGATCCCACACGGACAGATTAAAAGCGAAGTTGCTATTGGTCTCATCCTCCTCGATGGAATGGTGTACGCGATGCATGTCAGGCGTCACCAAGAGCAAGCGCAGCACCTTATCCAGTACCAGAGGCATACGCACATTGCCGTGGTTGAACATGGAGGTGGCGTTGAGCAACACCTCGAAGATCACCACCGCCACCACGGGCGGCCCCAGCACCAGGATCACTGCAGCCTTGATGAGCATGGACAGCACGATCTCGATGGGGTGAAAACGTGCGCCCGTCGTTACGTCGATATCGAGATCGGCATGATGCACGCGAAGCAGGTGCCACAGCAGCGGCACGGCGTGGAACATTACGTGCTGGAGATAGATGACAAAATCCAGCAACACGACCGAGACCAGTGTGGATATCCACAACGGGACGGCGAAATAATTGAACAGCCCCCAGCCCTGCCGGGTGGCAAATGCTGCCACCCCCACCGCCGCAGCCGGGAACAGCGCGCGCAACAAAACGCTGTTGAGCACCACCAGCGCGAAGTTGTTTGCCCAGCGCAAAAGATTGGGCACGGTGAGCCGACGCTGCGGTGCGGCAATCTCCCATAGCGCCATGGTGCCGAACATACCGAAGAAACAGGCCAAGCGAATGGCGAGTTCATGCTGCAACATGAATGCGTTCATAACCGAAAATCCCTTTATCCCATCACATTTGCACCGTGCGCTTATTTCGCATGGGTTTGCAAGAACTCGACGACGGTTTCGAGCATTTCCCGGTCAGGGATCGGCTTACCCATCGTCTTCATGTTCTGCGTCATGCGCCCGACCACGCCAGGCCATTCATCGGCTGTGTGTTGCTTGGGATCGGGCAAGACATGACATTGCGAACACATAACTTCGAAGAACTTGCCGGCGGGTGTATTCAAATCTGTGTACTTCGTTTTGTCCATCGGCTTCTGAGCGTGGCGTTGCAGATAGGCCACAAGAGTCAGGAGTTCGTTGTCGGTCGGCGCCTTGATGTCGTGCATCATGCCGCCCATCATCCGCATGCGCCGGTTCATGCGGTCAACCACTGACGGCCACTCGTCCGCCGTATGCATGCCGGGGCCTGGCAACTCATGGCACTGGGTGCAATACTGCGCAAGCAGTTGCGCGCCGATTGACTGCGGGTCAGGAAGTTTCTCAGGATTGATGCCTGGCGGCAATAGATCGCCCATCATGCCTCTCATCATTTCCTTCATGCCTGCGCGATCCATCATCATCCCGCCACCCATCATGCCACCCGTGGCCATGCGCATACCGGGTAATATGCTGAGCCCGATGATGCCGATAATCAACAGGGATATTCCGATTAAAAGATTACGATTATCTTTCACGGTCTCTGGCCTCAATGTCCTGTTTCATTTTCTCGAAAGTTTCTCTGTCGATATCGCCTTTTGCGTAACGTTTTTTCAAGATGTCGAGAGGCGATTCATCTGGGGAGGTTTTCCCTTGTCCATAACGCTCGGTCAGCCACCGAACGATCAGCACCACGCCGACGATGATCAATATCCAGAACAAAACCGATAACAGCCACATGCCGCCCATCATCCAACCGCCAGCTCCGTTGTTCATCATGTTCATCATATTTGCGCCTCCCGTTGACTCGTTAGTGAAAGCCTATTAGAACGTAATCACCTGATAACCAGTCGTAATCAGCTTTCTGAAGCTGGGGTGTTTATCGTACTCGCTCAAGAACGGAGTGCCACATGCCTTGACTGCGTCATGCACACCGAACGCCCCGGCGCAAAAATCGCATACGCCGGAGACGCGATCCTTGATCGCTTCATACAAGCCGTGCAATTTATGATCGGGTTTGACTAAATCCACCGCCCACTTGACACCTGCTCCGTCGAAAATGAGTTGCACGTCATCGCCTGCATCCTTGAATTCCTTGACCGCCTCCAGCGCGTTTACCACGCGTCCGAGAGACTCGTGAGTTTCCGTATCGGCAAGAATCACGATGGCTACTTTAACTGTTTGCATTGCTGTTCTCCTGTGTATTGGTGATAGATACCCCGCCAGAATGGAATGTGTAGCGAGTATTGGTCGTTCGACAACCGGGATACCTTACAAATTTTCCATAAATCCCTTGGA
>JBGSMU010000194.1:0-6042 GCA_041739955.1 Gallionella sp.
ACGGCATCTGTTGCGACTTCCGCAGGGAAGGTGCGTCTGATGAACGGGAAATCGACCGGTATGGCCGACGAAATGGCCCTTGCCAGGGCCGTTTATGGTTATTTCGAATATCCAAAGCAAAATGTGTGGGTGTCGTTCTCATTTTCTGCTACTTATTCAGACCTTCCTTAATGGATACACCAAGCCGATGATTTCTCTACGTCACCTTTTGTTCACGATCGCGACTTTTGCCCTGATTGCGGCACTCGTATTCCTGTACAACAAAACGGAAGCTGTCGATCTGGCGGAGCGCAATGAGATCATCGCGCTGTTGCGTGAATTGCAACAGATCGAGGGGAGCTGGGATCTTGATTTGCAGAACATGCGCGCTGATATGAACGCCAGCGAGATTTCCGCGCCCGACCGTTCTTTCATGGCGAATAATGCGCTCAAGGCACTTTCCAATGTCGTGCCTCAGGCCGGAAGCCCGGTGTTGAGCGAGAACATGAACGCGATCGCACAGGCCATCAGCGAAAAGGGTGCACTGGTAGGCAAATTCAAGGTAGCGAACACGCGCACCAAAGAAGCGCTGAACATCATCAAGCGGATAGCCGAAGTCTCCGAGGTAAAAGAGACGGTTCCCCAGTTGATCGAGACTTCACCGTTCAGGAAAGACGCGCGCAGGATAGCCCGGCAACAGGCGGCCCTGCAGAGGGAAGCCAAGCAGAAGGAATTCTCCCAGACGCTCAGGCAAACTGCCGCGCTTGCGTCCGAATATTACTGGCTGGAACAGGATGCTCAGCGCAATGCCCTCGACGCGGTCGCTGTCGAGATGCTGGACTTTTCGATCGCCCGGGATGAAGTGACGCATGAAAGCGCCACCGCGATGTATGACGCAGTACAGGTATTGCTCGCCTCGAAATCTGTCGAGAAGGAACTGACCGGGGAAATCCTGCGACTGACATCGGGTTCGCGCCTGGACGGGGTCGTGCTGTCGTTCAACCGGGAGCTGGAAGCCACGCTGGGCGAGAAGGAACGCTTTCGCGTCTACATGATCGCTTATGCGGCCGCGCTGCTGATCGGCATAGGCTACCTGGGTATCCGGATCGTGGCTGCGAATGAGATGCTGGAGCATCGCGTTGCCGACCGCACCCGCGAACTGTCGGATGCGTTGAAACACCTCAAGGAATCCGAGGCGCAGTTGATCCAGTCGGAAAAGATGTCGTCGCTCGGGCAGATGGTGGCGGGCGTCGCGCATGAGATCAATACGCCGCTGGCCTATGTGAACAACAGCCTGAATGCGGTCAATGACCGCCTGCCGCAGCTCACCGATGCGGTGAACAATTCCGAGCGCCTGCTGGCCTTGCTCAACGACCCGAACGTCAACCCGGACGAGTTGAACCGGCAGTTCTCGTTGCTCTCCTCTCAGCTTGGCGAGATCAGGGAGCATGAGCTGTTGACCGAACTGGCCGGACTGGTCAGGGACGGCGTATATGGTACCGAGCAGGTGGCCGAGATCGTCGCCAACCTGAAAGACTTCAGTCGCCTGGACCGCAGCAAGGTCAGCAAATTCAATTTGAACGACGGTCTGAACAGCACCCTCGGTCTTGCGCGGCATATGTTGAAAACCATCAAGGTGAACAAACAGTTCGGCGCGCTGCCGGATATTTCCTGCGCACCATCGCAGATCAATCAGGTGTTCCTCAACCTGATCACCAATGCAGCGCAGGCGCTGCCGCCCGAGAATGGAGAGATCACATTGGTCTCGCGCGCGGAGCGGGGCGGCGTCACTGTCGAGGTGGTGGACAACGGTTCCGGTATCCCGCCCGATGTGTTGCCCAAGATATTCGATCCGTTTTACACCACGAAGGAAATCGGCAAAGGAACCGGTCTGGGTTTGTCGATCTCATACCAGATCGTCAGGGATCACGGCGGCCAGATCCATGCCGAATCCGAGCCTGGCAATGGAACAAAATTCACGGTGTGGTTACCAATCACATCGCCTTCAGATAACAAACTTTCAGCCTGAGTAACTTAATGACACACCCTGAAAAAATCGGTAAATATGAAGTTCATGGCGAACTGGGCAAGGGCGCGATGGGGACGGTCTACAAGGCTTTCGATCCCCATATCTCGCGCTGGGTAGCGATCAAGGCGATCGTCAAGGCTTCCCTGGCGCCTTCGGACCTGCAGCACATGATCAGTCGCTTCCGCCACGAGGCAAGGGCGGTAGGCCGGCTGATACATCCGCGCATCGTCCAGATCTACGACTACGGCGAAGACGAGGAACTGGCTTACATCGTGATGGAGCTGGTGAACGGGAAATCGCTGCAGGAACACCTCAATAACGGCGCGAGTTATAGTTTGCCCGAGATCGTCGAGATCATCAGGCCGCTGCTGGACGGCCTGGGCTATGTCCACGGCGAAGGCGTCGTGCACCGTGATCTGAAACCCTCGAACATCATGATCAACAGCGATGGCCGTATCAAGTTGTGCGATTTCGGCATCGCCCATACCGAATCGTCCGAGCTTACCCAGCTCGGCGATGTGCTGGGGTCGCTGCATTACATGTCGCCGGAACAATTCATCGGGATGTCGATAGACGAGCGCTCGGATCTTTATTCGGTAGGCGTCATCGCCTATGAGTTGCTGACCGGGAAAAAACCGTTTACCGGCAATAGTGCCGCCGTCATGCAACAGGTTATCTACGAGCGTCCCGTGCCGCCGTCTAGCATCAATCACGAGCTTACGCCACAGGTTGACGAAGTGATCATGAAGGCGCTCGAGAAGGACAATGCAAAACGCTACCAGACAGCCCGGGAGTTTTCCGATGCGTTTGTCAGCACCGTTTCGGCCCTGATCGGCAACGGCGCCTCGCAAGCGCAAGCACGACAACCTATCCTGACCCCTCCGCCGGGTTTGTTCAATGCGGCACGCATGATCAACGCGCAGGCGATCCCGAAAAAAGCCACGCTCGCGGATGCGGATATCGATCCGGATATCACGCTGGATCTTTCCAAGCAGAAGGCGGAAGAATACGAAAAGACCCTGAGGATCACGAAGGACAGCCAGCTTGCCGACGAACATGCCACCCCGCAGGTGAACATCGTGGCGGTGGATGATGACGAGCGTATCCTGAATGCGCTCAAGTCCCTGTTCCGCTCGCGTTACCATGTCTATACCACCACGGACGGCCGCGAGGCGCTCGATTACATCCGGCGCCACAAGATCCACGTCATCATCAGCGACCAGCGTATGCCCATCATGCTGGGTGTCGAGGTGTTGCGCCAGGCACGCGAGATATCGCCATCCACTGTCCGTATCCTGCTCACCGGTTATTCCGATCTGGCCTCCATCGTAGGCTCGATCAATGACGGCGAGGTCTACCGTTTCATCAGTAAGCCGTGGAACAACCAGGAGTTGTTGCAGACTGTCTCGGAAGCGGTGTCGATCGCGACGGAACTCTCCGATGCGGCAACCGCTGCAACTGCCCTGCCGGACAGGATCGATGCGGGCGTGCTGGTGATCGATCCGGACGAGGAGATCTATCGTGTCACCAAAGGCGTGATGGACGGCATGTGTCCGGTGTATTACGCGCCCGACCTGGATGCGGCCATTTCTGTGATGCAGCAACAAGAGGTCGCTGTGGTACTGGCGGATGTCAGCGCGGGCAACGATGATATGGCGGCGATGATCAAACTGCTCAAGCAGGAAAATCCGCAGATATTGACTATCGTCCAGACTGCCGCATCGGATTCCGACCTGGTGATCGAGCTCATCAACCAGGCGCAGATATTCCGCTTCCTGAACAAGCCGGTGAAAGTGAAGTTCCTGAAGAACCACCTGAGTTCTGCGCTCACCCAATACATGAAGTACCGGGAATCGCCTCAATTGCTGCAACAGCATCGTGTGCAGGAATCCGGAAAGGTGCGCGAATCGACAGTCGGCAAGAAAATCCTCGCGGGCCTGATGTCGCTGCCCAAGCGCTGGTTCAAGGGCGAGTAGTTTTTACGATAAGTAGTTGATCTGACAATTTCCTGTCTTGGATATGCATGCGTGCTCCGTGCATATTTGATAACAACCTCGGTTTCCGGTTAACGCATCTTTTGGTTAACAAAGCCCCAACTTTGTCTTTTCGCCCCTTTCCCCCTTAGTTATTTCACCCTGAAAATTCCACTTGACTGTCCCCTGAAAGCCAAAGACACTATTCTTACTCGGGTTAAAAATAACAGTTACAAGCCGCGAGAATTCCTTCAAAGCTAATTTGTTTCGTGGAATTTCGCTGCAGAAAATTTGAGCGCAGGTGGATCTTTCAGGGAGATGATCATGGGGAAGCAATATCGGTCGGGGTATAAATTTCTGTCACCACTTAATCTGTTCAAGTTGTTGCTGGCGACGATGTTGCTCTCGCTGGCGAGTTGCGGTGGCGGGTCGGGAAGTTCTTCCTCATCGCAGACAACCATTGATCCGGCCATACTGGCGGGGGCGATGACCGGGTCGTTTTCAGATGCAAGTATCAGCGCGGCGGTCAGTGCGCTACAGCAGTCTGGCGTGACAGTGGCCAATAACGACGGAATCGTGGCAGCAGCCGTTACCACCTCCGGGGGGCTTTCGGTGCTGGAATTCCAGGCCAGGGGCATGGCACAGGAAGTGTTCAATAAGGATGGATTTTCAGGAGCGAGCGTAGACAGGATGACTCCGCCTATCCCGCTTCCCGATGGTGTTCATTCCATCACGGTTTCGATGCTGCTGGCGGCATATGTCAAGACCGCAGACACGAATGGTGCCAAAGTGGCGCGCGGGTTGATGGGGGATATCGATACCGCTAAACATGCCGATTACATTTACCCCACGATTGTCGTCATGTCATTCCTGCAGGAAGTCGCTGTCCCCATGCTTGCCGAGATGGAGTTGGAGAACGGCCCGGCTGCGGCGGCGCCCGCAGTAGCTGCAATCGTGGCTGCATTCAGCGCGTCCGACCCGTGCGGATCGATCAATGAATTCCTGAATGACCTGCCGACAACGGTGACCAGAGCGATCAACTCCATCAGTCCCGAGAGCAGCAGTTTATGGCGCAGTATTGTTTCTGTTGCTGCAGTCGTTGGCGGCGTTGCAACCGGCCTGGCCGTGGATGCGGCCAAAGCGATGGTCAGGCACATCCCCGCTGTGACGGCGGTCAGGAACGGCATGACCGTGGTCCATGCCGCTTCCGATGTCAAATCGTTGCTAACGCACTGGGAAGTCAAGGTTACAGGCACACCGGGCAATTTGCACAAGAACCCCGGTTCGCCGACTGCGGGCACTTTTACCGTGTCACTCAGCAACGGCGGTCCGACCTTGCCCGATTGGCCACAGGCCGTGAAAAGTTGTGCCGAGCTGCTGGCTATCCCGCTCCCCGACTTTAACAACCCTGCCGCGACGGTAACCTGGAAACCAATTGCCGGGTTCGATGATCTGGCGATCGAATCCAGTCGTGAAGGTGCGCTTGCAAACAGCCAGGCGAAATTTAATTTCAATACCGCGACAGAGTCCCAGTCTGTGCATGACAATCCCGGTTCTTTGCTGACCACCGGTACAGCAACTGTAGAGGCAAAAGTCAGCATGCCCGGTCTGGAATCCCTGTTGCAGGCGCTGGCGCCTACCATAGGCGGTACCGCAGGGCGGATCGTCAGCGGTGCGGCCGCGCCCGCCGCGCAGGAAATGGGCCTGGTGAAAAGCGGCTCAGTGCCGATCAAATATCACACCCCGCAAATCGCTCGGATCAATTTTGACGGCACTACCGAACGGCTCATTGTTGAGAGTCCGGACGGGATGAGTCCGGATGGAAGTTGGTCGGGGATATTTGCTTCCAACCTTATTGTTGGGCAATGCGGGGGATGGGTGGAAGTGCCGGTGAGCTGGACTTTCAACGGAGGTACCGCGACACTAGTGCCATGTAACATTATTTATTTCGCATCGTAGAGCCCTGTGGCATACTGGTGAAACCCTTAATCAAAGGAGGTCACCATGTCACCGAGATACCGGGTAACACTTACCGAGCAAGAGCGCAGCGAACTTGATACA
>JBGSMU010000207.1:0-4001 GCA_041739955.1 Gallionella sp.
GCGTCGCGTCGTTTTGCTGTAACGGTCAAAGCTGCTTGTAGAGAGTGTCGTTTGTTTCATCGTTCGGCTCCGTTTGTTCGATCTTCGCTTCTGACATCATGAAACCAAATCGTTCAGGACTTAATCAGAGATTCCCTAAGGCAGTATTCCCGGTTGCAGGCCTGGGTAGCCGGTTCCTTCCCGCTACAAAAGCCACCGCCAAGGAGATGCTTCCCGTCGTCGACAAGCCGCTGATTCAATATGCCGTCGAGGAAGCTGTCGCTGCGGGGATCACGGATATGGTATTCATCACCGGTCGCCACAAACGCGCCATCGAGGATCATTTCGACAAGGCATACGAACTGGAAACGATCCTTGAGGCTGACGGCAAGACAAAATTATTGAAAGTGATCCGGGAAGTCGTCCCCAGTCATGTGAACTGCATCTACATCAGGCAGGCCGAACCGCTCGGATTGGGACATGCTGTCCTATGCGCCAAGCCGGTTATCCAGGACGAACCTTTCGCCGTGATCCTGGCCGACGACCTGATCGATGGCGAACCACCCGTCATCAAGCAAATGGTGGATGTATTCAACCGGCACCAGTGCTCGGTGCTGGGCGTACAAAATGTACCGCGAGAGCAAACCCACCAGTACGGCATCATCAGCAGCAAACCTTTTGAAACCGATCTCGAAGAAGTGAACGCCATCGTTGAAAAACCCCAGTCCGAGCATGCGCCTTCCACCCTGGCGGTGGTCGGCAGATACATACTCACACCGCGCATCTTCCATCACCTGGAAAATGTACAGGCGGGGGCAGGAGGCGAGATTCAACTGACCGATGGAATCGCCGCACTGATGCGGGAAGAAATGATGCTCGCCTATCGATTCAAGGGAACCCGCTATGATTGCGGCTCCAAACTCGGTTATTTGAAGGCATCGGTGGCGCTTGCCCTGAAACATGAAGAGTTGCGCGAAGAGTTTTCCGCCTATTTGAAGGGCTTGAACTAAGCGAACTCAGATCATGTCAGCCATGAGCAGTATTACCCCCCCACATATCCGTGAAACTCTGCGCAATGCCGACTTGATCTACTCTGAAGATCAGGTTCAGGCCGCGTTACACAAGGTCGCGACCAGCATCAATGCGGAGCTTGCCGACCAGCATCCGCTGGTGCTATCCGTGATGGGCGGGGCCGTGGTGTTCACCGGACAATTGCTCCCCCTGCTCGATTTCCCGCTGGATTTTGACTATGTTCATGTATCGCGTTATGGCGATGCGCGGCAAGGCGGGGCAATGCACTGGAAAGTCGGGCCGAGGGAAAATGTCCGGGGACGTACGGTGCTGGTGCTGGACGATATCCTCGATGAAGGCCACACCATGTCTGCTTTGCGTGACCGGGTGATGGGACTGGGCGCAACCAGATTCTACTGCGCTGTATTTGCCGACAAGATACATGGCAAAATAAAACCTGTGCGGGCGGATTTTGTCGGGCTGGAATTGCCCGATCGTTTCGTGTTCGGCTATGGTATGGATATCGAAGGCGCGTGGCGGAATCTGCCCGCAATCTATGCGGTGAAGAATTAAGTGGGAAGTAACGAGAGGATAATTTTATGTTGGCAATCATAGGCGGTCGCGGATTGACCCAATTGGCAAACCTGACCATCACGCATCAACAGGTAATGCGCACACCTTATGGCGAGCCCTCAGGCGCTTTCCTGTTCGGCAAGCTTAACCAGCATGAGGTCATCTTCCTGGCGCGCCATGGCTATGGACACACCATACCGGCACATCTGGTGAACTATCGTGCGAACCTGTGGGCCTTGCGTCAGCAAAGTGTAAAGCAGGTCATCTCGGTAGCGACAGTCGGCGGTATTCGTACAGATCTGAAACCCGGAGTGATCGTCGTGCCGGATCAGATCATCGACTACACACACGGGCGTGATGCGACTTTCTTCGTAACCCGCGACAAACCATACAGTAATGCCGACTTCACGCTTCCCTATAGCGCCACATTGCGCAAGCGCATTTTGCAAAGCGCCCAGACGGCCAAACAAAACTGTGGCGATGGCGGCGTGTATGCGGCCACACAGGGACCGCGCCTGGACAGTATCGCGGAAATAAACCGCTACGAGCGTGACGGTGCCGACATGGTCGGCATGACTGGCATGCCCGAGGCGGCACTGGCCAAGGAGCTGGAACTTGATTACGCCACGATCGCGGTCGTGGCAAACTACGCGGCCGGGCGCGGCGATAGCGCGGCTGGCATCCGGATGGACACCGTCAATGCCACCGCCAGCGAAGCGATGGTGCGCGTACGCAGCATCCTCGAGTGCGTCGTCAACTGCCTGGAAGATTGAACATGGCCGTCATGCCGGTATTGAAAATGGGAGATCAGCGTTTATGGAAGGTGGCGAAACCCGTCATCCATTTCGACACGGCGCAACTTCACGAACTGCTTGCCGACATGCGCGACACGATGCAGGCAATGAACGGCGCGGGTTTGGCCGCACCGCAGATCGGCGTGGGCTTGCGTGTCGTGATCTTCGGCGTGCAATACAACTCACGTTATCCTGATGCAGAATCGGTCCCCGAAACCGTGCTGATCAACCCGGTCATCACTCCGTTGGGGGACACGGTGGAAGAAGACTGGGAAGGTTGCCTGAGCGTACCCGGTCTGCGCGGGCTGGTGCCGCGTCATGCGCATATCCGATATCAGGGACTGGACGAATACGGCGCGATGATAGATCACACCGTCAGTGGTTTCCATGCCCGTGTAGTTCAGCACGAATGCGACCATCTTGACGGGATACTCTACCCGATGCGCATCCGCGACCTGACCAAATTCGGCTATAACGAAGAACTGTTTCCCGGCAAGGAAATGCAGGACGATTGATCCCGTAATCCCGATAGGAATACGCGTATCGTCGACCTTTGTATTCCGCACCCGACGGAAAACACAGTCTGGATCACATGCTTCAGACTGCCGGGACAACTGGATTTCTGTACCTAAAATACTAATCTTCAGGAGTAAACCATGAAGGCACCCGAGTTACCTGCAGATGAAGGCTCTCGTCTCAAGGCGCTTCGCTCCCTTAACATTCTGGACACATCCGCGGAAGAACGTTTTGACCGGTTGGCCAGGCTGGCAAAACGAATGTTCAACGTTCCGATCGCACTGGTGAGTCTGGTCGATGAAAACCGCCAATGGTTCAAGTCATGCATAGGCCTGAACGTCGCTGAAACACCCAGGGATATTTCGTTTTGCGGTCACGCTATACTTGGCAATGAAATATTCATCATTCCGGACGCCAGCCTGGACGAACGTTTTGCAGACAACCCGCTGGTTTTGAACGAACCCAACATCCGCTTTTATGCCGGATGTCCATTGAGATATCTGGACGGCAGCAAATTAGGGACCTTGTGCATCATTGACCGGGAACCACGGATCCTGAGCGATGAAGACCTTATCGCGCTGAAGGATCTTGCGGAACTCGCCGAACGGGAGTTGGTGGCCGTCCAAATGGCTACACTGGATGACCTCACCAGGATATCCAACAGAAGAGGATTTATAACGCTCGCTCAAAACAGCCTGAGAGTATGTATCCGCCAGAAGATACCCGCGTCACTGGTATTCCTGGACCTGAATGATTTCAAGCTCATCAACGACAAATTCGGGCATGCGGAGGGTGACAAAGTGTTGATTGCATTTGCAGCCCATATGAAAAAAATATTCCGTGATTCGGATGTCTTTGCCCGGCTGGGTGGGGATGAATTCGCTGTGCTGTTGACCGGGACACCTTATGACCAGGCTTCCGAAATTGTCGAACGCCTTCGGCTATCGGTAAACCAATCTGCGTTAAGGAAGGTCTGAAACAGTAGCAATAAATGAAAACGACGAGCGCACATTCTGTTGCAGATGTTCGAGTTGGCCGGAAATTACCCTGGCAAGGGTCATTTCGCCGACCATTCCGTACGATTTCCCGTTCATCAGACGCACCTTCCCTGCGGAAGTCGCAACAGAT
>JBGSMU010000225.1:0-13913 GCA_041739955.1 Gallionella sp.
AAGGAGGCGGATGCGGCAGTACATCAGGCCAAGGCACGCGGTCGAAACGGGTTCAGCATATTCGAGCGCGATATAGACAGCAGCTCGGGTGATTCTGGTGTCGGCTGGCATGACCGTTTGAAGGATGTGCTGCTAAAAAACCAGACGGTTCTCTATTACCAGCCCCTCGTCGGCCTGAAAGGCCAGCATGAATATATCCACGAGGTGTTGTTGAGGTTGCCTGATATCGAGCACACGGTAATCACTCCCGGTGCCTTCATGCCGGCGGCGGAGCGGTTCGGGCTGATGCCTGAATTCGATGCGCAGGTGATCAGGAAGGCAGCCCAGGTTCTTGCGGAAATGGAGAATCGGGAGGTGGTGTTTTCACTGAACATCTCCGAGCATTTCTTTGCGAAGGAAGACATACCGGCTTTTCTTGAGGAAATCATCGATACAAATCATGTGTTGCCGAATCAATTCATTTTTGAATTGCCGGAGCCGCATATATTGCGCAATCTGGACAAGCTGCGCCCGATATTCGCCGAACTTTCGAAGCGCGGTTTCAGATTTGCCATTGATGATTTCGGTGGTGGTTTCGCGTCATTCAAATATATCAAGGACTTTCCGGTGCATTTCCTGAAGATCGATAGCTCATTGATAGAGCACCTTACCCAGGACAGCATTACCCAGGTCACTGTTCGGTCTATCGTCGAAGTCGCCGCCCAGTTGAACATACAGACGATTGCAAAAAATGTGGCCGATGAGGCTTGCGTCACATTGTTGCGCGATTTCGGTGTCGATTTCGCGCAAGGGAATCATATCGCCGTGCCTTCATCCAAGCTCAGCAAAGCATCACTCTCGACAAAAAAACGCGGCAATTAAATCGTGTGGCAGGAAGCTCCATGTCGCATCCGGGCTTTATTCAGGCATCAGCATGGGTTGATATTTCAGGTACTACTTCCTGCGGTAGGTGACAAAATGAAACTCCAGAGGCTGCGGTTCAGTCTGGACGTGTTTCTCGCGTGAGGTTTCCCGCCAGTTACCAGTGTTGATGGCCGGGAAATATGCGTCGCCTTCAACATTCTGTTGAATCTCGGTGATATAGAGCATGTCCGCCAGCCCCAGAGATTGGCCGTAGATGTCGGCGCCTCCGACGATGAATATCCGGTCATCCCCGCCGCAGGCGGTGATCGCTTCCTCAAGTGAATGCGCGATAACGCAGCCCTCTATCTTCAGATTACGATCGCGCGTGACGACGACCGTGGTGCGGCCCGGCAGTGGCTTCCCGATCGAGTCGTAAGTCTTGCGGCCCATGATCATGTGATGCCCCATCGTCAGCGCCTTGAAATGCTTCAGGTCTTGCGGGCAACGCCAGGGCAGCGTGTTGTTCACACCTATGGTGCGGTTCTGTGCCATCGCGACGATGACGGAGAGCTTGGGTTTGTCGTTCATCATGAAAAACTCACTTCACCACGAAGATCACAAAGGATTTTGCGAGTTATCGACCACGGTCGATATCCCCGCCAACCCCGATTCATGGGGTTGCATGATATTGGACGATCACCCAAAAGATGGATCCCATTATTGGAATAACCCGTTGTTGTTCTTCGCGGTCTTCGTGGTTCAAATGTGGAGTTTGTGCTCATTTCAGTTACCAGTTTAGTGTGCGCATCAGCACGTTCTTTTTGCGCTGGTGCGATTGCATCCGCGCTACGACATGATCGAGTACATCAATGGCATCCAGCACGAATGGCCCTTTGTTGAGCATGATGCATTCTGCACGTTCAGCCATTGCGGCATCGGTAACCTCGGCGCGCGAAGGCAGGTTCTGCTTGACCAGTCCCTCCAGTACCTGTGTCGCCCAGATCACCGGTACATGTGCCGATTCGCACAACCACATGATCTCTTCCTGTGTCTCGGCAAGCTTTTCATATCCGATCTCTATGGCGAGATCGCCGCGCGCGATCATCACGCCGAACGGATGGCTGCCCGCGCCCAGCACGATGATCTCCGGCAGGTTCTGCAGACCTTTTCTGGTCTCGATCTTGGCGACGAGACCCAACTTGTTAGCCTTGCGTTCGGCCAGGACCCTGATCAGCTGCTCCATGTCCTTGGCCGATTGCACAAAGGAATATCCGACAATGTCGGCGTGAGCAACTATGAAATCGAGATCGCGCAGGTCCTTTTCAGTGAGCGCGGGCAGTGCGAGTTCGGTGTCGGGGAAGTTCAGGCCTTTTTCCGCCATCAGTTTTGAGCCCGATGCTTTGGCGCGGGTAATGCGCAGCATGGCACCATCCCCGTTTATCGAGACGACCTTCGCGCTGATGCGACCGTCGTCGATCAACACACGCTGGTCGGGCTTGAGTTGATCCAGCACGGCGGGCTGGGCGCACGGAATGTGTGCCGGAATACTCTTTCCGGATTGAAGGTGTCCGGCAGGCTCCCCTGGAGCGGACGCGCGCGTGAGAAAGAGCTTGTCGCCCTCGCTTACCAAAATGGTTGTAGACACTGTGGCGATGCTGCCGATGAAAGTTTCAAATACCGGTTGGTGTTGATTGGAGTGTGGCAGGTGCTTGAGCGGGGTACCTTCTTCCAGATAGGCCGAGATATCGCATGTAGCGCGCACTTCCAGTTCGGACAGTCTTTCCTCTATGGTCAATGCACCATTCTTGCCGCGCAGGTCTGTAAATTTGACCTGGTCTTCCTTGCGCAGCCGTTGCAGCCAACTGGCGTCCACTCCGATCCGGGCGGGTAATTTGCGCCCGAGATCATCCTTGCTGGAGCTGCAGCCCTGACGGCCGCTGCCATCAAGGATCACCGCGGCGGGCTCGATGACGCTACCCAGATTGTCCCGAACGGGTTTGAGCCGGATGACGCCGGGGTCGGATGCGACCGCGCCGGTACGCAGCTTCTGTCCGGCCAGATCCATCATCACCTTGCAATTGCGCCCCGTCTCCTTGGCGGCCCGGCGCACAAACTTGCTCATCTTCTCCCATGCTTCGGGTGAGTCATGCGCGCAATTGATGCGGGCGCAATCCATGCCGCGCTTGACCAGTTCCTTGACGAACGCGTAGTCCCTCGCCGCTTCGCCGGGCAGGGTGACCATGATGCGAACCGTGCGGTGTTTGGGAGAGTTGCCGAACAGCTTGTTGGTGCGGAGGGTGAGTTGGTCGCGATCTTTGCCGAAAGTGCGCACGGTTGCGAGGAATTCTTTCACCGGAGCGGGTTTCCCGTTCAGGGCTTCCAGCGCATGGATCACCGCATCGAGATTTGCGAGCACATGGCCTTCGGTGCGCCCCAGCGAAGACAGTCCCATCGCCGCCAGCCGGAGCTGAGTTTCGCTCAAGTCGCGCCTGCGCAGCCCGATGTAGGCTGCCATGTTGCCTGCTGATGACTGGAATCCGCGCTTATTGATAAGGGGTTTCCAGTCACTCATCATTTTCTTTTTGGTTTTCGCCACTTCCGCGCGGATATGGCGCAGGTCGCGCAACAGCTTTTCCAGTTGCTGTACGTTGATCTTGTCAGCAGGTTCTTTTTCGGCGCTCATGGTTGGGCTGACTAGACGGCAACGGGCGCCCTGATCGCATCATGCGGGTCGTAGCCTTCCAGCGTGAAGTCCTCGAACTTGAAACCGAGGATGTCCCTGACTTCGGGGTTGATCCTCATCGTCGGTAGCGGGCGCGGATCGCGGGAAAGTTGCAACGCAGTCTGTTCCATATGGTTCGAGTACAGATGCGCGTCACCGAAAGTGTGCACGAAGTCGCCATATCCCAGCCCGCAAACCTGCGCCATCATCATCGTCAGCAGTGCATAACTGGCGATGTTGAAAGGAACACCGAGAAAGATGTCGGCGCTGCGCTGATAGAGCTGGCAGGAAAGTTTTCCGTCTGCGACATAGAATTGGAAGAACGCATGGCAGGGTGCCAGCGCCATCTGGTCGAGTTCGCCGACATTCCATGCGGAGACGATAATACGGCGGGAATCGGGGTTGCCTTTCAGCTGGTCTACAGCGATTTTGATCTGGTCTACCGTGCGACCGTCTGCGGTCGCCCAGGATCTCCATTGTTTTCCGTACACCGGTCCGAGATCGCCGTTCTCGTCCGCCCACTCATCCCATATTTTGACGCCGTTATCCTTCAGGTATTTGATGTTGGTGTCGCCCTGCAAAAACCAAAGCAGCTCGTGGACAATGGATTTCAGGTGGCACTTTTTTGTGGTGACCAGCGGGAAACCTTCAGCAAGGTTGAAGCGCATCTGGTAGCCGAATACGCTGGTCGTGCCGGTACCGGTGCGGTCGGATTTATTCGTGCCGTGCTCCAGCACGTGCTGCATTAATTCTAGATATTGGCGCATGGCGAAGCCCGTATAATCGAGGCATAGGATGATGATTTCGAGGACGTAATGCTAGCACAACTGACCTTTGCCAAAACCCCGCACGATGTTACACATCTGCTCGTGCTGATCCCGAAAGGCGGGGTATTGCCGAAAGATTTTCCCAGCAGTGCTTTGCTTGCCGCCGACATCAAGCAGTGTACGCTGAGCTTCATGTTGAAGTAAGCGGCGGAACATCATGATTTACGCATCCCGTCTGCAGAGACAAAGTCAGGTTTTGAACGGCATGGTTCGCCTCTTCATGCTGGTGGCAGCGATATCGCTGCTGGTCTCGTGCGGCAAGCAGACCAAAGAAGATGCATTCCCTGCGGGAAGCGTCGTGCTTGCGTTGGGAGACAGTCTGACCGCCGGGGCTGGCGTAACGGCCGTACAGTCATGGCCTGCACTGTTGGCGGAACGGACGGGCTGGGTCGTGATCAATGGCGGCGTCAACGGCGATAAAAGCGGCGATGCGCTTAAACGTCTGCCTGCATTACTCGGGGAGAATGATCCGGTTCTGGTGTTGGTGACGCTGGGAGGGAACGACATGCTGCATCATGTCCCCCAACAGGAAACTGTGGATAATCTGGAGAAAATACTGGCCCTGATCCAGGAGCGCGGTGCAAAAGCCGTACTTTTGGCTACTCCGGAGCCGAGTATAGCCCGGGCTGTTTTTCAGAACCTTTCGGCGCCCGATTTTTACCGGGTAGTGGCGGAAAAATACCGGGTGCATTTGGTCGAAGATGCGATCGCCGAGGTGATCTCGGATCCGAAACTAAAAGGGGATCCCCTGCATCCGAATGCGGAGGGGCATGCATTATTGTCCGGGAAGATCTTCAGCGCTTTGCAGTCCATCGGCTACGCCCGGATTGATCCGGAATAATTACCGGCGTTACCCCTTGCCATGGTGCGGCAGCGGGAATGATCAGGGCACGGACAAAAATATGTACTACGGGGAAAAGTTCAACGCAATCACTCATCTCGCAGGGGCCCTGCTGGCACTTGTTGGCGGTATCGTGCTCATTGTGCTGGCTGCGCGGGGCGGTGATTCGTGGAAAATTGTAAGCGTGTCGATATACGGCATGACCCTGATGCTCCTGTATAGCTTCTCCACGCTTTATCACAGCCTGAGAGGGGAAGCCAAGAATGTCCTGCGCAAACTCGATCATCACAGCATCTATCTGCTCATCGCCGGAAGTTACACACCGTTTTGTTTGGTGACGTTGCGCGGCCAGTGGGGCTGGTCTCTGTTCGGGGCGGTGTGGGGACTTGCGGTGGCGGGCAGTCTGCAGGAGTTGCTGTCGAAGAACAAGACCAGAGCGCGAATACTGTCGGTGGTGATCTATGTCGTGATGGGCTGGTTGGCTCTGGCCGCGATGTTCCAACTTTGGCAGGCGCTGGGTCCGGGTGGGTTTGCCTGGCTACTGGCAGGCGGGCTGTTTTACACGATCGGTATCGTTTTCTATGTGATGGATACCCGTATCAAGCACGGACACGGGATATGGCACCTGTTCGTGCTCGCGGGAAGCACATCCCATTATGTTGCGATCCTGAATTATGTGCTGTGAGCAGGGGTAGAGTACCGCCGGTTTAATTTCATTGGTCACGATCAGTTACAGCCAGGCGGGCGGCAGGCAAGAGCCGCCGCACGCCTTGTGACTGTTTACGCGACATCAACCAGCAAACGTTTCACCTTGGCGGAAGAAAGCAGCCCTCTCAGTCGCGGCTCATTGTTTTCATTGGTCTCCATCACCGGCAAGTGGGTTACCCCAATATCGTTGAAGATTTCAAGCACGTCACCCACGGTCGATTTCTCGATGTGTTTGATGCTGGCCACACGCCAGTCGCTGATTTTTTGCATGATGTCCTTGACCAGCACATCCTCATGGGTGCCTCCGGTGAAATGCGCGTGTTGCTGTGGTTTTTCACCCATGATGTCATATGAGGTGATCATGCCGACGACGGCACTTTTTTCTCCGTCTACGACAAATGCGCATCTGACACCCGCATGTTTCATATGATCTAGCGCTGCATCTATCGTAGCGGTTTCGGATACCGTTACCGAGTGACGCGAGCGGAAGTCGATCATGACCAGCATTGCAGGATCTGTTTCGCTCACATACCAGGACTCTTCGCCGGGGATGGGAAGCGTTTCCAGATTGATGGACTCCAGTTTCAGTTTTGGAGTCGGGACGATTTTCAGCATGGTATTAGGCATGTCTCTTTTCCTTCTAATAATTTCAGATATTCGGGGATGATGAATCTGATTTCATTCCCGTTTGCTTTGCACGTCACCTTTTCAGTGTGTTTGCAAGTGGGTGCAGATTATTGGGCGGGATGGATGCGGTCAACGAACGCAAGACGAGCGACAATGTGATTGTGCTTAACGTTGGCTATTGGGGGACGAAAGGCCGAATATCAGGATGAACGGCAGGGGGATATTGCCGGGATTAAACGCAGTGCTACATCTGGTGGCCATGTTGCCCAGGCTGTAACGCGCTTCACCCGACCGTCCGAATGTCTTTTGCCCGCCAGATAAGAGCTATCCTCTGACGAGCTTTCCGGTAAACCGGGTGAAAGCGGGGTTGATTTACATCTTCACGACATCCAGCCCGTCGTTCGCCCATGCGGTGATACCGCCTTTGATATTGCTGACCTGGCTAAATCCGGCTTTCTGCAAGATCGCAACCGCGTTGGCAGAGCGGCGTCCGGAGCGACACATCACCACGATGGGTTTGTCCTTGTATTCCGATAACTCCTGCATGCGTGCGCCCAGTTGCCCCAGCGGGATCAGCAGTGCGTTCGGTGCGTGTATGGATTTGTATTCGTCTGGTTCGCGTACATCCAGCAGCAGCGCACCCTGCTGGTTCATGCTCAAAGCCTGCTTCACATCGACGCCATCCGATGCCTGTAATTGTTGTATGCCGAATGATCCCAGCAGGATGATTGCGATCGTCCAGAGAATTTTATTCGATTTCATTATTATTCCTTAGTCATGGTGAGGCGAGTCGATGGATGGCTGCCGGTGGCCCGGCTATCGGGACGAATCCAGAGTGATCGCCTGTCTCAGGCGGGCAAATGTGCCGGGTATCCGCTTTGAACCCAGCCGATCATGCCGCCCCTGAGGTTGTAAACGTTGTTGAATCCGTATTGCTGCAGGAACATGCAGGCTTGTGCCGAACGCGCGCCACTGCGACAGATGATTACCAGTTTTTCCGACGGCGATAGTTCGCGTACTTTTTCCGGCAATGTATGCAGGGGCAGTGCCTCTGCTTTTGTTATGGTACCCATGGCGATCTCATGCATCTCGCGCACATCGATCACCCGGAGTTTGTGGCTGGCGTCGTTTACCCATAGCGCGAGTTCTGGTGCGTTGATTTCCTTGATAGCGTTTGCGTACATTGGGCATCCCTAAGTAATGAAGAATGTCACAATATTAGCATAAAATAATATAAAGGCAAGCTACACCTGAATGCCTATCCGGTGATATCGAATCCCGAGTAGGTACCGGTAAATGCGTTAATTTCGACACGCTCAACCTGAGCATAGGTCGGGCCGCAGTGAGACCATCGCACGATCGTATCAACAGCGACGGGATCGCCCTGAATGACAGCCTCGACAGTTCCTTCGCTGCGGTTGCGTACCCAGCCGGTTACGCCGTGCGCATGAGCTTCGCGACGCATAGAGTCGCGGAAGAGCACGCCCTGAACGCGGCCGTAAATCAAGAGATGTAGTGTCTTCACGCTCATATCCTGCACACTTGTCTCACACAAAATATACATAATTGAAGGGAGTGGCTCACTACGATGTCCTTTTGAGGTAAAAGCAAGCATTGTGAAATATTGTCAATGCGCTCCAAATTACCTGTATTTAAGCGCTGAAATCTCAAGTTATTCTGTTGCCATCGGCGTGTCCAGTTTGCTAGTATGGGATCGCCGTCGTCAAGGCAAACTGGTTTTTTGATGATTAAACAAAATAAGGGGTAACTAAATGAAATTGTCATTTAAAAAAATAATGTTCGCGCTTTCCCTAACCGCTATCGCATCAACGTCATATGCGGCAGGTAGTACTCAAATGGCTATAGGTTGCGGTATTGGCAGTTAGATTTTTCAAGATAAGACTGGCTTTGCATACAATTTATCTGGAACAACTACCAACAGCCTGACCTTTTCATCAATCTCAATGACATTCGGTTTGTTGAACTGTCCAAAAGATTCTTCCATTTTGGGAAAAATCGCCAGCTTCATCGGCGACAACAAGCAGCAATTGGCGATGGAAGTGGCACAGGGACGTGGTGAGCATCTGGCTGCCTTGATCGAGATGTACGGCGTGACAGACCAGCAAGCTGCTATCAGTGCCCTGAAAGCAAGCCATACCGAGATTTTCAGCCAGGCTTCAGCTGCTGACATCGAGGCTCAGATGGAAAAAGCATTGAATATAGATTTGTCTTGATCCAGTCATTCCTGATCACAAAAAACCGAGGCTTTCACACCTCGGTTTTTTATTGATATCGTGAAAAAAGAATTCATTCTATGGTTGGCCGGCATACTGCTGCTTATGAGGGCAGTCATTGCCTGTGCAGGGGCAGGCCCGGAACAATTGACCAATATCGGAACGATGCTTGAGCTTGCGCAGGAAGCAAGGCTGGCAGAGCAGCCGGAATGGCATAAAATCCTGCAGTACCAACGCGTGTTAGGAGGCTGGACTAGCCGTGTAGACGATCCGTCGTATTTCCTGTCGGAAAACGGAAAGCACGACCCGCAAGCGGAACTGGCAGCGACGATCCGCAATGCATATGACGATGGATTGGCTCCCAATAGTCCCCAGCCCAATGTATGCCGATATATCGCCCGCTATCAGTACTTGAGCAGGGAGATGAAGTCGCGTGGGTTCGATTTCTCACTACCCCGATGCAATGGCTTCAGCAAGTGGCGTGACGATTATTCAAACCGGCGCGTAACGCTGATATTTGCCTCGATATTCCTGAACAGCCCGGCATCGATGTACGGCCATACTTTCATCCGCTTCGATGGTGCAAAGCAGAGCAGGTTGAACGATACGACTGTAAGTTATGCGGTCGAAGGGGAGAGTAATGATGATCCGCTATTTCTGGTAAGGAGCCTGATAGGCAGTTATCCGGGAGAGTTTTATCACGTGCCTTTTTACAATAAGTTGCGCGAATATTCCGATCTTGATAGCCGGGACATGTGGGAATATGAAACCAGCCTGAGCAGCGAGGAGATCGACCATATGCTCGCTTTCATCTGGGAGCAGAGTTTTACTTACTCCGATTATTATTTCTTCGATGACAATTGTGCGCTGATGCTACTGGCGTCCTTCGAAGCTGGGCGTCCGAGTCTGGAATTGCTGGAGCAAGCCAAGCCTTGGCTGATTCCGCTGGATGTCGTCAAACTCCTTCGCGCTCAACCGGGTCTGGTGACGGAAGTGCGGTACCGGCCGTCGCAATTCAACAACGCCCAATTCAATTATTACCGCGCAGATGAGCAGGTTCGTGAAGATGCCGTGAGTCTGCTGGAGGAAAGCCACCAGGATGAGGTTCTGGCGCGCTACCAAAGTGACGTCGACCAGGCTGAGTTGCTGGATATCACACTGGCGATGCTGGAATACCAGCGTAACCGAAAACCTTCAGAGGAAGCAGCCAGGGAGATCAGCAAGTATCAGCTCAAGTTATCCGGGGTACGCAGTAAAAACAATGTTCAAAGTGAGTTTCTCGATGCACCCCGGCCGCAAATCTCTCCCGATGAAGGGCACGACTCGCTTCGGGCAGGGTTGAGTTACGGCGAGATCAATGGCATGGGATACGGGCAACTAAATCTGCGTGCCAGCAATCATGACGAACTTGATCCGGAAAGCGGATACGCACTCGGTGCGCGATCCAAGATGGGGGATCTTTATCTGCGTTTTAACAGGAAAAAGATTGAGTTCGAACGTCTGGACCTGTTCGAAGTGTTCGCACCCTCGGTGCGGTCTGCATGGTTCAGTCAACCGACGGTCAAATTCAGGGCGGGGTTGCAGCGCGATGTGTTGCGGGACAACAGTTTGACCCCGATTGTTTTTGCGTTAGACGCCGGTACCGGAGTCAGTTACCGGCTGAATGAGGATGCGCGGGTATTTGCATTGCTGGAGGGCGCGTTGAAGCTGGGCGATGGGAACGCGCTGACCGTCGGGCCGAGCGCCGGGATGATCTGGGCGCTGTCGAGCTCTCTGCGTTTTGAAATCGAATCTTCCGCTCAGAGATATATGTCCGGAAATGAGCGCAACGCCTGGTTATATCGAGTGGGCGGCGGGATATCCGGCGATGTGGTGGATAGCCAGAATAACGTACGGCTGAATATTGCGCGTCAATTGCAGGGAAATACCAGTGATAACGCACGGGAATTCACCGATATCCGCATCACCTACAACCACTACTTCTGAGTTGTTGCCGCGGTCCGCCGGGAAGAGAATTACATCTGGTTAGCCGGTGGCGCGACCTTAAGTACTTCACCCAGCGTGGTTGTCCCGGAAGCAGCTTTCATCGCGCCCGAGATGCGCAACGGTTTCATCCCCTCGCGGTAAGCGACTTCGCGGATGAGTGAGACATCGGTGGTCGGTGTGACGAGTTTGCGCAATTCCGGCGTCATCAGCAGGATCTCGTAGATGCCGATACGGCCCGTATAGCCAGTCATGCGGCATTCAAGACAGCCGACTTCGTGATGCAGATTCGCCGGTTTACCCGTCTTCCATGGAGCGACCAGCTCTTGCCACTGGTTGGTCTCCTCATCGCGCAGCGGGTAAGGCTGCTTGCAAGCCGGACATAATGTTCGGACCAGCCGTTGTGCCATAACGCCGAGTAATGTGGCGTTGATCATGAACGGCGCCACGCCGAGATCGATCAACCGGGTGATGGCGGAAGGCGCGTCGTTGGTATGCAGGGTAGACAGCACCAGATGCCCGGTCAGTGCGGCCTGGATCGCCATGTCTGCCGTCTCCAGGTCGCGGATCTCACCCACCATGATGATGTCCGGGTCCTGCCTCATGAGTGCCCGCAGGCCGTCGACAAATTTCAGGTCGATGCCGTGTTGAACCTGCATCTGGTTGAAAGCGGGTTCGACCATCTCGATAGGATCTTCGATAGTGCAGACATTGACCTCGGGCGTGGCCAGATGCTTGAGTGTCGAATACAGCGTGGTGGTTTTTCCCGAACCGGTCGGGCCGGTAACCAGGATGATGCCATTCGGTTTCGCTGTCATCTGTTCCCAGCGTGCCCGATCTTCTTCCGAAAATCCGAGTTCGGAAAAATCACGTACCAGTACTTCCGGGTCGAAGATACGCATCACCAGTTTTTCGCCGAATGCGGTTGGCAGCGTGGACAGACGCAGCTCGATCTCCTGCCCGTCCGCGGTTCGGGTCTTGATGCGACCATCCTGCGGACGGCGTTTTTCAATGACATCCATGCGCCCAAGCAGTTTGATGCGGCTGGTCATCGCGATCATTACCGACATCGGGATCTGATACACCTGATGCAGTACACCGTCGATACGGAAGCGCACCAGACCCATGTTGCGCCTGGGCTCGATGTGGATGTCGGAAGCGCGTTGCTCGAACGCGTATTGCCAAAGCCAGTCGACGATGGTGACGATGTGCTGGTCGTTGGCGTCGAACTGCTGCTTGCTCTTGCCCAGTTCAACAAGCTGTTCGAACGAGGCCTGGCCAGATTTTTCATGGGTCTTGCCCTGGGATGCATTCTTGACAGAACGCGCCAGATTGTAGAACTCGACCAGATAGCGGCTGATGTCATCCGGTGTGGCGATGACCCGGCGGATATTCCTGCGTACAGTTTGTTTGAGTACATTTTCCCAGTCGCGCAGAAAGGGTTCGGAAGTTGCGATGACCACTTCATTGGGGGTCATTTGCACCGGCAGGATGCCGAAGCGCGCTGCATAGTCGCTGGACATGATGTCGGTGACGGCAGAGAAGTCGATCTTCAGAGGATCGATATGGTAATACTCGAGTCCGACGTGTTTGGCCAGCCATTCCGTCAGCGAATCCGAATTCAGAACTTTAAAAGGCGGCAGCAGTGACTTCCAGTTCTGGCCGGCAATGATCAGCAACGGGTGGACATTCAGGCGTTGCCCCCGTCGGTCCGCGACCAGCGTATCGGCATCGGTCTGACTGACCAGACCATCGGCGACCAGCATGCCCAGGATTTCAGACAGCACCAGTTTGTGTTCTTTGTTGTTCAGATTGTTCATACGCGCCTTTCGATCTATTACGCGCAGAATATACTGTTATCGTGTCACATGCTCAATGGCGATGAGGACTGGAAAACCCTGAGGGATAAAATCGAGCTGCCTGCCGATAAGCCGGCAGGCAGCATCAGGATGTATTCAAATCAGTTTGATCTCGTGCCCCGGTGATTTCGGAGGATAGCGTTACTAGCCGCCGAATTTCACGTTCACGCCGGTAAAGAGCGTAAAGTCGTTTTTCTGTACGGGTGCTTCGGATGCACTGTTGAAACGGTCCAGCATTGAGACTGTCAGGCTCATCGTCTTGTTGATCGAGACCAGCAAGGCTGCGTCAAATGTGGCGCGGTATCCCTTGCTGCTTCCCAGGTTGGTGTTGACAGACAGCTTTTGCTTGAATGTGGTGTTATCAGTCAACTTGTGGTTCGACTCCTCGCCCAACAACAATTCAGCCGTGTTGAATTTGGTTTCCAGCTGGTTATCGATCATCACGCCAACCCCGCTGTATCGGTCTGCCCTGTAGCTGATACCGCCGAAGACATCAAGCTGGTCTTCGGAAGTCTTGATCAGGCGGTGGCCAAGACCGGCGCTGACCGCGCTGCGCATGGTCAGCGACTGGAGTTCATCACTGCTGAGATCCAGCCCGCCGAACCCGAAAGTCATCTCGGAAATATTGTAGTCATAGCGTGTGCCCATCTTCCATTGATTGGCCGTGGTGCTTTTGACTCCGGCGGATTCGGAATGACTGCGCTGCAACTGGCTATAGAGTGAAAGCTTGTCCTGGATTGTTTCATTTGCGGCATCTGCTGTCAGGTTCACGCTATCACTGCGGGTATTGCCCGAGGAGGTGGATGCTGCCGCTCCACCGCTGCCGCGCCATTTCCCATCGGGTGTGCTGTCAGCGGCGAATACGTTGCAGGAAATAGCCAAGGTCGCCAGAAGTAGCGTGGATGCAGATATTTTCATGTGTTTGTGCCTTGTGAAGTGATGTGTTGATCAAACTGTTGCAACTGCAATTATATAATAGCGGGCAAATTTCCCAACTGCCATGAACAGTGCTGCATGCCACGGATTTAGCCGCAGCCAGCCGGCGGCAAGGCACAGCGCATCGCCGACCAGCGGCGCCCAGGCCAGTAGAAGCAAGGGCGTGCCATATCTTTTAAGGCGCTCGATATACTTTAAGGAAGGTCTGAATAAGTAGCAGAAAATGAGAACGACACCCACACATTTTGCTTTGGATATTCGAAATAACCATAAACGGCCCTGGCAAGGGCCATTTCGTCGGCCATACCGGTCGATTTCCCGTTCATCAGACGC
>JBGSMU010000226.1:0-4483 GCA_041739955.1 Gallionella sp.
CGCGCTGGTGAAAAAATTTGCGTGAAATTTAATCGCGGGGGAACGCTGATGAAAATTTTGAATTATTCTGCGTTTCCCTAAGGAAAAAAAGATCGACCCTGAGATATCGGCACTGCATAGAGGTGGTATCTACGAGACCGATTGCGAGGAGAGAATTGGGGCCGGACTCAATAGGTGTGAGGGTAAAGGTTCGCTGCAGACTTGGTTGCGCCCGCGCCGTTTGGCCTCATACAGCAACGCATCCGCCGCATCGATCATGGCTTCCAGCGACATATCCGGTGCACGGCCCGCGATGCCGAAGCTGGAAGTCATCGTCAACACGCTATCCCCCGACAGAACACGCATTTCACTCATCCCACGCCGCAAGCGCTCCGCATGGTTGGCGGCCTGATGCACATCACTCTCCGGCAACAACAGGATGAACTCCTCGCCACCCCAGCGCGCCACCACATCGCTGCTGCGAGACATACGCTTCAGCAGATGGGCCACTGCCACCAACGCCTCGTCGCCGGTCTTGTGCCCGTAGCGGTCGTTGATGGATTTGAAGTGGTCGATGTCCATCATCACCAGACTCAGCGGCCGGTCGTGTCGCGCCGCTGTATCGAGCAGCGGATGCGCTGCCTCCAGGAACGCGCGCCGGTTGTTCAACTGCGTGAGCGCATCCTGCCGCGCCACCTGTTCAGCTAGATAACGTGCCTCACGGTGCTGGCGCATCCATTGTGCCAAGGCCAGCGCCAGCAAGGTCGCCTCGATCACCAACCCGATCTCGGCCGCGTGGAAAGTTAGCGTACCGAACGGGATCTTGCCCCACACCGCCAGCGCGGTGAGTCCCACACCCAGCATGCCGAAGAAAGTGGCGAACAAGAAATAACGCGCGGACGGCCGCTGTCCCCAGACGCTGACCACACCCAGCGCGAACATACCCGCCGAGAAAGCGCTCATGCCCACGAAAGCCAGCAAACCTGCCAGCAACTGGCTGCCCAACAGCACTGCCAGCAACATGCCGCCGCCGGCGATGCCCATGCTCCAGCACACCACGCGCTGGGTGCGCGGCAGATACTGCGCCAGATTCAGGAAGCGCGAAGCGAACAGCAGCCCGAATAGGTTGTAGACCACCATCGTGACCAGGATCACATAGCGCTGAAAATCCGTGGACTGCGGCCACAACCAGTCCGCGCCATGCCCGGTGTAAGCCAAGTTGCAGAACAACACACTCAGCAACGCCAATGCATAATAAAGATAGCTGCGCTCGCGCGTCCCGATGAACAGCAGCAGGTTATATGCGCCCAGCGCGATCAGGAAACCGAAGAAAAAACCATAGAAGTAACCGAACTGCAGCCGGCTCGTCGCATAGTCGTCAGGCGTCAGTAACTCCACCGGCAGCGCCATCGGATCGACCGATGCCACCCGCAACAACAACTCGTTGCGTCCCGGCGGCAACTGCAACGGCAACACATAGCCCATGCCCGGTGTCAGCCCCGGTGCATCGGGTAGCTCATCGCCGGTATGCACCACATTGCGGCTGCCATCCGCATGCACCACATACACATCCAGCCGGTCCAGCCAGGTCACACCCGCCTGCAACATGCGCTGTTGCGCTGCACCCGTATCGTTATCCAGCGCCAGATGCAGCCACACCGGGCGGGAACCGATGCCGAAATCCGGCACCGGCATCGTCACCGGCTCGAATCTGCCCGCCTGTAACTGCGCCAGCGCCTCGTCCAACCCCAGCGCCGCATCCCCCTCGACCAACTGAACCGCATGCACACCGAGCGAACCCTCTGGCAGATCAGACACGCGCAAAGCATCCGCCGCCTTCGCCAGCGACGGAACGAAAAACAAAAAGAGAAGGAGCAGCTTCAGGAAGCTGGCAGTCAAAGTGTTCAACGGGAACCCAAGTCAGAATGAATACCGATGCTACACACACACTGAATAAACAAGCTTCAGCGCGACGCATCTTAGCACCGCATACACTTAAATGCAGTCAGCGTCGGCATGATTCCCATGAGGATATGGGGGATATCCGCACATTTGCTCTATAGGCGGGGAGGGGGTCTTACTGCTAATCTTCGGCTCGATCATGAACAAAAGGGAGACAGCATGAAAACACTACTCATCACCGGTGCCAACCGAGGCATCGGCTTGGAATTCTGCAATCAATATGCGGCGGCTGGCTGGCGTGTCTTGGCGTGCTGCCGCGAACCCGGCAAAGCGGATGCGCTCAACAAACTGGTGGCGCGTTATCCCGACCTCATCCAACTCCATGCCCTGACCGTCACCGACCATGCGCAGATCGAGCAACTGGCGCGCACTCTGGCCGATGAATCGATAGACCTGCTCATCAACAATGCAGGCGTCTATCCGGCTGCCGACAAACGCGGCTTTGGTCATACCGACTATGCCGAATGGATTGACGCATTCATCATCAACACCATGGCCCCGCTCAAGATGGTCGAAGCGTTCGTCACACAGATCACGCGCAGTAAACTCAAACTCATCGTCACCATCACCAGCCAGATGGGTAGCATCGACGACAACGGCAGCGGCGGCAGCTACCTATATCGCAGCAGCAAAGCCGCAGCCAACATGGTCGTCAAAAGCCTAGCCGTGGACCTGAAAGAAAAAGGCATCGCCTCCGTCGCCTTCAACCCCGGCTGGGTCAAGACCGACATGGGCGGCCCCAACGCCATGATCTCGGTCGAACAAAGCGTGAGCGATATGCGAAAAGTCATAGCCGGCATCAACCCTGCAGACACAGGCAAATTCATCGGCAATGATGGGCTGGTGATTCCTTGGTAAGGCTTGAGGTATAGAGGGAGGTCTATACCTTTTGGCATATAGGCGAGGTGGGAGTTTGCTGATAGGCTTTGAATATTGGGTTGTAGTACTTGGAAAAGCATTTCGAAATTATTATTTATAGCCCCCCGTGTTACTTGGACGGGGAAATTTCATAGTTAGAGCAAATTAACTGAAAGTTACTATTGTGGATTTTAAGATTTTTGTCAGCTATTCCACCCACGATTTAGAACAAGTCAATTCGTTGCGGCAGCAGCTTGCTAGTACCCCCGTAACCGTCTTTGTTGCAGAGCACTCCGTGTCCGCAAGTCAGGAACTACCCAAGGAAATTGCTAAAGCAATACAAGACTGCGATTTGTTTGTTGTTCTGTGGAGTGAGAATGCACGGGATTCTGACTGGGTATCTCAAGAAATTGGTCGTGCAAGCGCGTTACAGAAAACAATCCTTCCTTTAGTGTTGACTGAAGGACTTAATTTGCCCGGATTTATTAGCAACTTGAAGTACATCCCCGTATTTCGAGAACCAGAGGTTGCTCTATCTCAAGCTAGGGATGTGGCAATGTCGGAGTACAACAAAAAAGAGTTAACAGAGCAGCAAAAGGAGCAAGAGAAGAAAAATACATTGGCGCTAATGGCAATGGGTGCATTCTTTCTTTGGGCAATTAACCAGAAGTGAAGTTATGGGTTATGCCTAAAGAGGCAATTAGGGTGAATGGAATTATCTACAAGGTGACCCATATCGAGTCGGGCAGGGTGTACATCGGGCAAACCTATTCACAAAAGAACAAGACACCAGAACAATTACTCGAAAATCGCAAAATACGCCACCTTCGCTCAGCTAGAAGTGATACAGACAAAAAAGCACACTTCCACCTTGCATTGAACAGGTATGGAGGGGAATCATTCACATGGGAAGTGATTGCTGTTGCAGTCAGCGTGGATGAACTGAACCGCATGGAGGCAAACTTCATTAAGTCTTTTTACTCTTCTTCTGACGAGAACGGATTTAATACACGGATAGAAGGCGAAAACAAGCTGTTTACCACGATAGCAAGAGATAAGATGTCCGGAGCCGCCAAAGGCAGGTGGGATGAGATGACCGATGAGGAGCGGATATCTTTTACCTCAAAGCAGCAGCATGGTAGGGATGGTCGACCAGAACTTAGGCTCATGGCATCCAAGCGAATGCAGGCGCAACTGTCCAACCCCGAATATGTTCGGCTAATGACAGAGCGTAGGGGGGAGGCATTAAGGTCTGAAGAATATAGAAAATTAAGATCGAATATTTCTAAAGAAATGTGGGGGGGCAAAACAGATGTCGAGAAAAAAGAGTACATGGACAGAGCTAGAAACGCTCCACAAAGATTGGAGTCGTTGAGAGCCAAAATCAAAACATCAGAGTATGTCAAAGCAATAACTGAGGCGAACAGGAAAAGAAGAAAAAGAAAATTCCAAGTGTTTGCTGTCTCTACCAATGAGGTTGTGGGGGAGTTTGAGAATATTGTCGATGCAGCCAAATATTTCGGCAATCCAGCGCCCAACATTAGTGTCATTCTGCGTGGTAAGGGTAAGTCTTTTTTACCAGGAAAAGAAGAGTTTTGCGGACTTGGTCGTCTGTATGTGCGCTGGTGTGACGAAGTGAACCGGCCGAATGCTCCTCACTATGACGGTTTAAGAAAAAATGTGG
>JBGSMU010000015.1:0-2570 GCA_041739955.1 Gallionella sp.
ATAGCCTGCACGCTGATCTGAGTTCAGCGGCACCCCACGCGGTTTCCTCCTTGGAGCGGTTGTCCGACGTCAGCCCGGAACGGGCGGCTGCATTCGTTCGTGCGGCGCGTGGGGGCTGACATCCGACAACCCTTAACCATAGCTGACCAGGACGCATATGGCCGGTTTTGTCCGCCATCAACTCACTGCCACCGTTTTGGACTGGCGACTCCTCGAAGGTGGCTTTCAATGTACTACGGTCGTTTGCGTACTGACATTTGCCAGAATTGAGGCCATTCTTCAAGATTGAAACGCGCCAAAGAAATCAGAATGGTAGGCATGCCACCCAAACTTCAGCTTTTCAAATATTGGGCAAATAGCGGTCGACAATAATGTGTGTGAGTTGCTCCCCGCGAAGAGCAAGCTTGTCTAAATCGTTCTGAGCCATAGGCGCGAAGTTCGTGGGGTAGTCCCGCACGGCCTCTCGACGAACAAGGTCAGGTGGCACGTAGGGTAAGCTGCTATCGGTTTGGCCAAGATACACCATACCGAAACCCTTTAATGCTCCGCTTTTAACATATTGATGCAAACGACTGTAAGCCCCGTCTTGAACCTTGCGATGGACAGTCTCGAAAGATTGACTCACCCGGCTTAACCACCAGAACGGACTGGTATCTCCGCTTACTTGTCCCGCCCCAGCGTTGAGGCTGATGATGTGGGTTACAGGAAAGCTATTTATACTAACTCCGTTATTTCTACCGGGTTCTAGGACCGTTACACCGAGATTGTCAAAGACGCCACCGTCTGTCAGGACTACCTTTTTCTTTGTTACAGTCCCTGCTTTTTTAAAGCTAAAAACTTCGATGAGCGGGGGTAGCAGAAGTGGAAAAGCAGCTGATGCGGCCACCGCCTTTGCCACAAGAATATCATTTTCAGTGATGCTTCCATATCTCCACCCGCCGGATTTATGCGAGCCGAATCGGAATGCGGTACCGGTTTTTAAATCGCAGGCATTGATGACAACTTCCACACCCTGCAGCTTGACATCATTGAGCGTGGCATTGCCAAAGACAGTACGCTGCAACGCATTTTCAAATGCGGTCGTCAGACTGCCCCATATTGGCAAAGAGCGTGACAGGAACGCTAGCCAATTCTCAACTGTCTTTGTCGGTAGGCCTGTAATGAGTCGGATAAATCGTAACGCGATCCTCACTGATCCGAGTCCAAGCGTAGGGAATGCAGTACAGAATATGGTCGCAAATATCTTTGGCGTTTCTTGACTGAAGAACACCGACCTGACAATTGATCTGTTAAATCCATTGCGCAAGATGTGGACGACTCGGCGGTCAAACTCCGCGAATTCAACATCCCAATACGCAAAACAAGCACCGATCACGCTGCCACCAGACACAGTAGACACGACCTTGACCTTATCCAACAAGTTCCTGTCATGGAGTGCGCGTAAGCAGCCGAGATGAAACGCAATAGCTCGCGAGCCACCTCCAGAGAGAGCGAGCGTGATGAACGGTTGCGAAGATTTGGCGGACACTCTACTCATCTCGGCTAAACACGTTGACAGCGATCAAGGGTGTGCTCGGGGTGCCCCCAATAATCAACATCAAGAAGTGGCGGCCCTGGAAGTCTGGGCTGTCGAAAAGTAGTTCCATCGCATCGCGATCTATAGTGCTCGGATCAGGTGCATTCCCAGGGTGGGTATGCCACATGCCGACAAATGTTACAGAGCCCAGCGATCGTTTAATGAACTCTTGATTCATTTGAGCGACTCCACGCGTACCGCATACAAACCCGTTCCGGTCCGCGGTACTATCAGGAGGTGGGCCGCTTGCGGCAGTAACCCAGATGACTTTTAGGAAATCGTCGAATTGCCCGAACAAAACGCCGCCGGTCTCCACCTCGATTCCACGCTGCCGTTCCGACTTCCGTATCCAACTCAACATTGCGGCCTCCGCGGCGGGCGCAAGACGGATCTGATAGCCATGTCGTGGGTCAGCATATTTGCCGTCGGTCGTCCAAGAATATTCTGCTTCAGGCGGCTGATCGGCAATCGTTTGCGGAGCCGTCGGTATATACATTCCAAAACCGTAGGCATGATTACTATCACTCTTCGCAAGCCAGCCACTTGCTACGTTCAACATGCGGCCGGTCAGGATAACAATATCAGCCGCTGACCCAACAAAAGTAGGGTCAGAACATCCGGGCTCTGGCTGAAATTTCCGTGATGCTTGTTCTGCGGACGGCCAAAACTCTTCAAGCAAATGATGACCATTCGGCGAATTGGCTAACTCTAATTTCATTCGACGATCTAGGTCATAATTGACGCCAGTTACATTACGCTGTGCTAAAGTCATCAACCCAGTATTAGCCTTGTGACCTATGGCCATCGACACAATTGGTGGGTAGTGATTTGGCCAGTCCCGTAGATAATATTCCTAGGGAAGGTCTGAATAAGTAGCAGAAAATGAGAACGACACCCACACATTTTGCTTTGGATATTCGAAATAACCATAAACGGCCCTGGCAAGGGCCATTTCGTCGGCCATACCGGTCGATTTCCCGTTCATCAGACGCAC
>JBGSMU010000030.1:0-4070 GCA_041739955.1 Gallionella sp.
AACTCCCTGAACTCGGCGGTGTATTCCTGCTTCGGTATTCTCTTCATCTGCTTCCTCCAAAAGTAACGTTAATTTTACGTCGCCCTTGGAAGACTATTTATCGGGGGAAGCTCAAAAGTCTGCCTCCAACTTGTTTGTTTCTGATCGCCCCCCCTTTAGGGTCGCAGCATTTGCCCAAACTATTGTGAACGCAGCTCCCGTCCTCCCCGCTGAACAGCCGCTGGCCGGGATCCAAATACGCCATGCCCTGCCTTGATACCTCCTGTGCCGAGACAGCAAGGGCAAGGTCTGTATCAGGGTCATGCCCTGAATTAAAGCAATTCCCGCCCGTGCAATACTGTTGCGCACCGCAATCCAAAACGGTGGACGCAGGACCCGCCGCAGGGCAGCCATAGGACTTTTCATAGAGATTGCAATTGGCCGCCGTTCCACCGCTCGGACTCACGCAAACGGAAGTGCTTAAAGTGCATCCCTGGCTTTGTAGTGCCGCGCAGTTCGATTGTTGCGATATGCAGGTGTATGAACGCGCACCATTGACGATTTCTGCGAGCGCGCAAGTGGGGTTGTCAGTCGCCGAGGCGCATTGCGTAGCCGATGTGGGGTCTGACGCAACCGTGTAGGAGCTGTCCAGTACCATCGTGTTGCTTCGTGCTGCCGTACTCGCGCCACATTGATATGTGTTCGTCCACTTCAGACAAGAGCCGGGGGTAGCCCCGGGTGTCGAGCAGACGGAATCGACCTGCTTGCATCCTGGTGTAGAGCCAATGGCAGAGCAGTAATCAACCGGGTTTTGCGCCAAACAATTGTAGGTGTCGGTGTACTTCCAGCATGTCGCATTGACGGCAGGATCGGTAAGGTAGACCTTCACCCCGCTGATTGTTTTATAGGGATCGGCATCGGCGCAGACAGTGCCAGTCTTGACGCACTGCAAAGCAAAGGATTCACCAGTGAACAGCAGGAGTGATGCTAATAGGAGCGAGCGAATCATGGTGCGGCTGCCTCCAGTGTCACGCAACCGTTGATCCACGAGGAGGAGATGACATTTTGCGCACCAGCCGTACCAGAGGGAACTGCGGTGGCGGTGACGGTAACGAAGATAAGCCGGTTGTAATCCCAATAGGCGTCGGTAGAGGTGCTGATCGTCACTGTGTTGGTTGCGCCGTTATATGACACGGTGTTTTTTTCCCACCAATGCCCGTCATAAGTCCTGGCCATGTTCTGCGTGACCGGCCCGGCGTCCTTGCCGGGTATAAAATTCAGCGTTATTGGGTAGTAATCAGAATTACATCCGCCTGCGTGGCACTGCCTAGCTGGATTGATTGTCACAGTAACCTGCCCAACATCTGCGTTGCAGCCAAACACCACATCAAAATATGGGTACGAATAAGTGCTCGCCCCGGTATCGCCGGCGACATATACACTTTTTGTCCCAATCCCTGTTGCGCTGCCCGATATCGAGCAATAATTCACAGCGGTCACGGTAGCTGTCAACGTCCTGTCACACGCCTGCGTCTGATAAGTGTCAACCGTCTTGGCGCACTGATAATTGGTGAACTCATCCGCCAGCACCACGCGACCAACCGTGCATTGCTGGTTGGCAGTCCCCATGAACTCGCTGCAAATCTTCGTGGTTGGCGGGGGTTCGACTGTCTTGTTCACGCACCCGGTAAATGTGCCTGCAGCATTGGGGTCGGCAATGCCCAAAGAGGATGTCGCCAACGCGGGTGCGTTTGCAACGATAGCCCTGGAAGCGGCGAACAGGCTTGGTGGAACGCTAATCGCGGGACGAGCCGATTTGCTGCTCATCATCCAATTGATTGCATCGCAGTTTTGTTGCAGAAACGGGTCTGGATTGGCGTTACCGTTTTGGCAGTCGGATATTTTGGATTGACCGGCAGAGATCGTGTTGCCATCGCCGTTCTGGAAAAGCGAACTCTCCGGTGCAGTGCCGCTGGAATTGTAGTAGGTCGGATTGAATTGGTTGATCGTAGTAGACACCCCGCCACCGGACACCGTAGCCGCTGCTCCCGCCTGAGCGCTTGCCGCCAAAGCCTGAGCATCTTCAAAAGCCTGTTGTGCCGGAGTAACAGCTATCGAGACCGAAGACACCGCACACAAAAAGATTCCCGCCAACCACCGATCCCCACTCATTGAATACCTCCCCCGATTCTGCGGTTAAACGCCTGCGCCGCCTGCGCAAATTGAGGCGACGTTCTCTCGATCAAATCCAGCGCATAGTCCTGGCCAACATCACCCGTCACCTTCACGAATCGGGCAGTCTGCGCGCACCCGCCAGTCATTTGTTCGCCGGCATTGGGTTGTGCGATTACCAGCGCCGGAACCCGGGTGACTTTGAATTGAGTAAAGGCAGGAGGATTGACGCTGACCTCAACACGACGCTCGCCGATTAACCTGGCAACATGCTTCGACATCTCCATCATCTTGTCGCCCTTGAAGCCACGGAAGACGATGTGTGCACCGGTCTTTTCTGACTGAACCACGATGCGCTCAAGGCTCTCTGGCGGCATCGAAAACGACACGAACACCATCAGATCGTGCGTGGCGGCATTGATTGGCAATACAGGCGGCTTGCCGAACTGACGCGCCAGATCTGACGGAGAGGCGGTCGCGGCGGGCTGTGGAAAGTTTTCCAGCCTGGGCGCATCCGGGCGGCGCTGGCGCTCAAACTGTTGGCTCACCTCTTTCAGGATGCGATTCGATCTCTCCATATCTGTTTCCGCAACTGCATACGGCATCAGTGAGGCCAGCACCGTGAAGAGCAGGGCGCGGTGTGCGGGGTTGTGGCTCATCAAAACGCCCCCTGACAACAGCTACGTTTGCGGAAAATCATGTAGGCAAAGTCTTCACCTGCACCGGGTATTTCCTTGCCCGCTCCCCAAAGGATTGTTGATCGGCCCAGCGGCTGGCAGCATTTCCCGTCAATCTTGTTTTGCGCCACCGGAAAGTGCATCTGGTATTTGTAGTTGGTCTTGTCCATCAACATTTGAGGGTAGTACCCGCACAGACCGGCATCACCGGAAGCAGCCCACATCAAGCCTTCGCGGTGCATCTTGGCGATGAGGCGCGACACAATCAGACTCGATGCCTGCACGCCGCCGATATGGGCGGCCACATTGCCATTAAGCGGGTACATCGATCCCTGACAACCGGCGCACCAGAAAAGCTCGTTTCTTCCGAATCCAACGGTGGAAGCAACACAGTCCGCGCCACAGGCGAGTTTTGACGCCAGGTTGCCGAACAGGAATGAATCGGGATTGAGGATGGAGGTCAGTTCGTCATCATTCCAAAGCGGATCGAATTCGGTCATATATACAAGATCGAACATATTTTGCTCAAGGCACGGGCTATCCAGCACCGCGCCTATCAACACCATCACCGGATCGATGTACCAGTGCGCTTGATAGAACGAACTGCTACCCGAGTGATCTTTCTTCGTTTGAGCGCCGTGGTGGGCATTGAAGCCGGGATCGAGCTCAACCCCGCCCATCGCGCTCAAGCAGAATGGCTTGCGCACCACATCGACGTGACGCACAGGTTCCCAAAAGCTGAATTTCACCCCAAAGTTAAGGCCGCACACACAAACGGGAGATCCGCCCACATTGGGCGTGTCCTCCTGCCCGGTCGAGACGGAGATGGCGCCTCCGCCAAATATCATCGGAAACGCGCAACTCCAACAGATGTCGGTGACCAGATTGGGAAACTTCCCCTGACAATCCAAAGACGCATTTGCATTCTGCGAGCACACCAGCAAAGCCAGCGCGCCAAGCAACGCTCTAGTAACGTAGTTCATCAATCCTCAACCTCTTCCCTTCCTGACGAACAATGGCGGGCACTTGCGTGATTGCGAAGCGCTTGATCAATTTCCCGCCCTGGTCGAAATACACTGTAGATTTCCATTTACGCATTAACGACAGCGGCTCACCGGCTACCAATACAATCTTCACCGGCCTATCAGACGTGGCCGCGATCTTCTTGCTGAATGCGAGTTGCTTTTCATCGCGTCCGTCCACAAACAGCAGGTAACTATTCCACCCGATGTAATCGAGCGG
>JBGSMU010000033.1:0-13537 GCA_041739955.1 Gallionella sp.
GGACACACGAAACCGCCGCCCCATCGTGCCCGCTCAAGGTAGGCCGCGCACGCGGCCTCATCAGGAAAAAGTCGTTGAAACTCCGGCAGCGAGCGCGGGAACGGCAGATCGTCTCGCTCAAGTACGTCGATAACCATGATGATTCCACTTGGGGGCAGATACTCAACATACTACCGCTAGTGGATGTCTGTGACAACCGGATAAGCACGGAAGCTTCTAGACAGCAGTTGGTGGCTGATATGGTTAAATTGGGAATTAGTATTGCAGTGATATCTGTTGCAACTATGCTTTTCTATTTTATCAATCCGAATTAACAGCGAATTAATAGTTGCTGACTCGATAGAATCCTACCCAACTGCAGCCAAGCTCACAACAAGTAGTCGAAATCATCAAACCTACAGGAATGTCGCCTTGTATAGATGCTAAAATCCGCCCCCTTTTTTGGAGTTCTGGTCTGATGGGCAAGCGTTACGATTTGATTGTATTCGACTGGGACGGCACGGTGATGGATTCGACTGCGGTGATCTCGGGTTCGATCCAGGCAGCATGCAGGGACTTGGGGTTGCCGGTTCCCGATGACGCGACAGCACGGCATGTGATCGGGCTGGGGCTGGATCAGGCGTTGCGTTATGCGGTGCCGGATGCGACAGAGGCGATACGCCCCGAACTGGTTGAGCGTTACCGCTTTCACTTCCTCGCACAGGACCAGAAGATCCCGCTTTTTACGGGTGCGCGTGAGACCATCGAAGAGCTGCACGATGCCGGTTACCAACTGGCGGTGGCGACCGGCAAGAGTCGCGCGGGGCTGGAGCGGGTGATGGAGTCCAGCGAAATGAAGCGTTATTTTCACGGCATACGCACTGCCGACATGACGTTTTCCAAGCCGCATCCGGCGATGCTGCTGGAGTTGATGGATGAGTTAGGTTGCACTGCGGATCGCACGCTGATGATAGGCGATACGACGCACGATCTGCAGATGGCGCAGAATGCCAAGGTGGATGTGCTCGCGGTCGGGCATGGCGCACATCCGCCCGAACAATTGCTTGCACTTGAACCGCTGGCGCTGCTAAATGATTTTGCCGGGTTGCGCGAGTGGTTCAGGGTGAACGCCTGAGAATTTTCAAACCAATTGCTATTGGAAGTGCTGTATCTGGTTTTACGTTTCACCCCCATCCCGACCTTCCCCCTGCATGGGGGAAGGAGAACAGTTCCCTCCCCCATGCAGGGGGAGGGCCAGGGTGGGGGTAGAAGTTTAAAAATTACCGGGACTATTCGGATTAAATAAGGAATCGAGATGTCAGACCAAAACAACAACTGGGAGCGCGGTGTGCTTGAAAAGCTGGCACTGTCTGCCTTGCAGGAACAGCGCCGCACAAGGCACTGGGTTATCCTGTTCAAGACACTGACATTCGCCTATCTGTTCATTTTGCTGTTCATCTTCATGGGCTGGATGGGCGGGCATGAGTCCGGACTGAGCACCGGAAAACATACGGCACTGGTGGATATGCAGGGCGTGATCGCTCCCGACAGTCCGGCCAGTGCGGACAACCTGATCCCTAGTTTGCAGGATGCTTTCAGCGACAAGAATACCGAGGGCGTGATCCTGCGCATCAACAGCCCGGGCGGCAGCCCGGTCCAGGCGGGACAGATCAACGATGAGATACGCCGTCTGCGCGCCAAGTATCCAAATATTCCCCTGTATGCGGTGGTCGAGGATATCTGCGCTTCCGGCGGTTATTACGTCGCGGTTGCCGCGGACAAGATATACGTCGACAAGGCCAGCATGATCGGCTCCATCGGGGTTCTGATGGATGGTTTCGGCTTCACCGGCACGATGGAAAAACTGGGCGTGGAGCGCCGCCTGATGACGGCGGGTGAGAACAAGGGCTTCCTTGATCCGTTTTCTCCTGTGGTTCCGGCTCAGCAGGAATACGTGAAGACGATGCTGGCCGAGATACACCAGCAGTTCATCGGTGTGGTGAAGCAGGGGCGCGGCAATCGCCTCAAGGAAACGCCGGATACCTTCAGCGGCCTGGTGTGGAACGGGCAAAAGGGCGTGGAACTCGGACTGGCGGATGGATACGGCAGCATAGAGTCTGTAGCGCGCGATGTCATCAAGCAGGAAAACATCGTGGATTTCACGATGAAGGAAAACTTTGCCGACCGATTGGCAAAGCGCCTGGGTGCCGGTGTCGCCAGCGCGCTGCCGGGTTTCGCTATGCAGGGCAACGGGGTGAATCTGCGTTAAGCGGATATACAGCTCGAAAGTGAGGCAATCGCTACACACCGACGCTTTTCAATGAGTCACCTGCCATGACAGTGAATTTGCGGCTTGCTTTTGTGGGTATGCTAAAAAACATCCCTTTGATGCTCATGCTACTGGGCACTTTAGTGTCAATTGCTGCTTACTTTCAAGCGATAGATTCTCCATTTATAAATGACGACAATCCCTATGTTGTCGAAAATATAAAACTCTCCAGCTTGAATATTTTTGAATTGTGGCGGCTCTTTACCGAGCCATACAATCCCTATGAGTTTCTGCCTCTGCGTGACCTTTCGTATTGGTTGGATATTTCTCTGTTCGGACTGAATTCATCGGCATTTCGACTGCATAACATTGCGCTGTATCTGTTGTGTATTCCTCTGGTCTATTCCATTACCCTGAAATTATGGCGGTATTTCCGTCCGATGGACGGGGAAAACACACCGCTGGCGGCAGCCCTGGTGACAGTATTGTTTGTTGTCAATCCATCGCATGTCGAAGCGGTCGTATGGGTAAGTGGCCGAAAAGATCTGCTTTCTGCCATGTTCTCGTTGTTGGCTATATGGTTTGCACTTAAGTCGAAGCGGGAATCTGGACTGTCGCAAAATTACGCAATTGTTACTTTAGTTGCCTTGCTGGCTGCGATGCTTTCAAAGGCATCTGCTATTACCGTGGCACCTGTCATAGGTATGCTGTGGGTTATGTTCTGGAGAGATCAGCCAAAGCAGGAAAGGCGTCAAATATTTTTGCTGTGGCCGTTGGCAAGTCTGTTGCTTGCAGGGGCAATTCTCGCGGTTTTTATGGGCAGTAGTTCTGCCAAGGCTACGGCTTATTTCGGTGTTGAAGCAATTACCAGAATGCTGGCAGTTGTCGGTTGGCTGGTTCGCCTTGCCGTTAGCCCTGAAAATCGTCATTTCATTTATCCTGTGTTTGCGGATCCGTATCTCCCTCTTATGGTCACCCTAGGCGCGGCAGCTTGTATCGTTGTTGTATCCAGTTTGTTCGTGACTTTGAGAAAGCGATCCCTTTCGGGATTTGCTTTGATCTCGTTTTTTTTGTTTTGCTTGCCGTACATCCAAGTGATTCCCTTCCAAACTCATTCGCTGGTTTCGGACCGTTTCTTGAATCTGGCAGTATGGCCTGCCGCGCTGTTAATAGTTGCGCTGTCGTGGCGCTTGAGAAGCAGGTACCGTAATTTGTTTTTATTTTCACTTATATTACTTTGGGGCTTTCAAACTGTAGAGCGTTCACGTGATTGGCGCACTTATGAAGAGTTGCTGGAGGCTGATGTGAAGGAATATCCAGGGTATTACTTGTCATCGTATAACAAGATCACCTTGGATTATTTGCCGAAAAACAGGTATTTGGAAGCTCGCGAATTGGCAAATAAAATTGACACTCCGGAGGAGCGTGAGATTGTTATCAAGTTGGTCGGGATAGCAGAGAAACTTGGAGAAGTATTAGTAACGAATTACCCCCGAGAGTCGATGTCCATGCTGCTAAATCTGGAGCCTCTCCTTATCCGGCCACCGGAACAAATCAACTGGGATCCGGCCATGAATTACTTCTGGAGAGATTGCCAGAATTCTTTCGTAAATGAGTGGCAGTGGCTGGTAAAGAATTTCCCAGATCAAGCGAGTGTCCGGAGTAATGCCAAGATTTCGATTGTTAATATCATGAATGCCAATAATGCGCTCGCCGGCCCTAACAATGTGGGTATAGTTCGGAACAGCCATGCCTATTAATAGCTATGCTTTCGTTTCTGCTGTCAGGAGATTTTATCTATCAATTAATTATCCTTGTTTAGCGCGGAGTGGCGGCATCACTTCACCGCGAACTCTCCGTTGGATTTATTGATCCTTAATGAATGCTAACCACTATCCTGTGAATATACACAAGCTTTTCAAATACGCGCTGCTTGCAACACTCGTTATCAAGCTGGTGCTAGCCAACGTGCTGCCGATGTCCGGCGACGAGGCTTATTTTATTGTCTGGGCGAAGCATCCCGACCTCGGTTTTTACGATCATCCTCCGATGGTTGGATGGTTCTTGCAGCTGCTGCTCCACCTCGGCAGTGCCCAAGTCATCATGCGCTTGCCGGCTATCCTGCTCGCCACGCTAGTCGCTATCGGTATTTATCAATTACTCAGGCAATATGACGAGACGAAAGCGGCATTGGTCGCGCTACTGTTTCTGATCTCGCCGCTGAATATCCTGAATGTCCTGATCACCACGGATACGCCGCTGATCCTGTTCGCCTTCCTGTCCGTAATGGCTCTGGTCAAGGCCCTGCGGGATGACAGTCATGCATGGTATGCCTTGTCCGGGGGGTTGTTGGGCATGGCGTTCCTGTCCAAGTATTTCGCCGTACTGCTGGGGCTGGCCTATTTTGCCTATGCGATCTTTTCCGCGAGGAATAAGCGGAGAACCATCGGTTTTATTACGCTGTTCGCGATGATCGTTCCGTTTGTGTTGATAAATGTCTACTGGAATTACACCCATTGCTGGGACAACATCCTGTTCAATCTGTACAACCGCCATGAAGGCGACCAGTGGTCGTGGGGCAAAGTGGCGCTCTTCTGGGGCGCGCAGATTTACCTGATGACACCGCCGGTGATCTTTTACCTGTTCCGCCGTCGTGCTGAACTGGTGAGTAAGATCAAGGGCAACTCTTATGTGCTGTTCGCCTGGGCGTTCCTGTTGCCGATGGCGTTGTTTGCATTGTTGTCGCTGAAAAAGGTGATCGGTCTGCATTGGGTGCTTGCGTTCTATCCTTTTTTTTATGTTTTGCTGTATGTCTGGCTGTCGCGCGAAGAGCTGGTCAAGTCGCTCAAGTTCATGGCATGGTTCAGTGCTGTCCATCTGGTGGCGGTTGCAGCGATCGCCGCGATGCCGATGGAAACCTGGAAACAGAACAGGCTGTACGATGGCATTGTGTTTATGCTCGAGCCGGACAAGTTTGTGGAGCAGATCAAGCCTTATGAGGAACGGGGATTCGTGCTCGCGACCAATAGTTATTCGATGTCCGCGATCATCTCCTACCATCACGGGAAAGACTTTGCGGTATTGGGCGACGGCTCGCGGCATGCACGGCAGGACGACATCATTACCGATTTCCGCGAGTTCGAAGGGCGCGATATCCTGATCGTCAGGAAATCCGGTGCGGACCCGATGCAATATATACCGTATTTCAAAAGTGTGGAAATCAAACAGTTCGAGCTGCAAGGCGCGACATATAATTTCGTGCTAGGTTACGGCTTCGATTACAACAGCTACAAGGAAACAGTTTTGCGCACGATCAAAGACAAGTATTACCGGATACCGGATTTTCTGCCGCATGCGCCATGCTATTTTTGCGTGAAGTATTTTCCTGAAGAGGTGAACTAGTTGGGTACGCTGATCACGCCGCTGTCGGGTTGGGGACGTTATCCGGTGCAGTCCTGCGAGCTGGAGCGTCCGGAGCGCTATGCGGATCTGAATCCGTGTGCCGTCAATGTCGCGGCAGATATGATCGCGCGCGGTCAGGGCCGCAGTTACGGGGATGCCGCGCTGAACCAGACCGGGCGCGTGCTGTTGACCGAACGCGTCAATCGCATGCTGGATTTCGATACCGAGCTTGGCTTTCTGCGTGCCGAGGCAGGGACCACACTGGCCGAGATATTGCCGGTGATACTCGCGCACGGCTGGTTCCTGCCGGTGACCCCGGGAACGAAATTCGTTTCGCTGGGCGGCTGTGTGGCGGCGGATGTGCACGGCAAGAATCACCATCACGACGGTTCGTTCGGCGAGCACGTCGTGTCGATCGAGCTGATACTGGCTGACGGCAGGCGTGTACTGTGTTCACCTTCAGAGAAACCGGAATTGTTCTGGGCGACAGTTGGTGGCATGGGACTTACCGGCATCATCGGGGAAGTCACACTCAAGCTGGTACCTGTCACGAGCGCATATATGAGGGTAAAAAATCATGTTGCCGCAAACCTGGAGCAATTATTCCAAATACTGCAGGACCCGGACAGGGATGACCGTTACGCCGTTGCCTGGATAGATTGCCTTGCTACAGGCGCGGATATGGGTCGCGGTGTTGCGATGTTCGGTCACCATGCGGATGCAGAACATCTGCCGCAGCGTCTGGGCAATCCGTTGATGGCCAATCCGGCACGCGGCAAGGCGCTGCCTTTCGACCTGCCGGGTTGGGTGTTGAATCACAAGACCATAGGCATGTTCAATGATTTCTACTTCCGGCGCGAGGGCGGCAAACGCCAAACCTTCCTGTCCGGATACGATGCCTACTTTTATCCGCTGGACAGTATCGGACAGTGGAACCGGATGTACGGCAAGCGCGGTTTTGTGCAATACCAGTGTGTGATTCCGGATGCGACTGCCTTCGACGGTATCAGGGAATTGTTGCAGGAGCTTTCCGCCACGCGGCGGGCTTCATTCCTGGCGGTGTTGAAGCGACTGGGAGAGCAGGGCCGGGGCATGCTGTCGTTTCCCCTTGCCGGTTATACGCTTGCGCTGGATCTGCCGCTACGCGATGACGGCCTGTTCAAGTTGCTGGATCGCCTGGATGAGATCGTGTTGAGACACGGCGGGCGTGTTTATCTCGCCAAGGATGCGCGTTTGTCGGCCGAGTCGTTCCACGCGATGTATCCGCGTTACGATGAATTCATCGGCGTCAAGAACAGCGTAGATCCGGAATACCGTTTCAGTTCGAGTATGTCGCTCCGTCTTGGCATCGGGAGTAAAGCGATATGAGCAAGTCAGTTCTGATACTGGGTGCCACCTCGGCGATTGCACGTGCCACGGCAGCGGCTTTTGCCGCACGCGGCCACGGCATTTATCTTGCGGGGCGGGATATGAACGAGCTGCCGCGCATCGCGTCCGATCTGCGGGTGCGTTACGGTGTCGAGGTTCGCTACGGCACCTTCGAGGCCGAAGCGACGGTGACCCATGCCGCTTTTTTGCAGCAAGTGATAGTGGATATGAATGGCCTGTCGGGTGTAGTGCTGGCATTCGGTTACCTGGGTGATCAGATCGCTGCGCGTGATTTCAGCGTCGGCGCGAAAGTCATCGCCAGCAATTTCACCGGCGCGGCGTCGATACTGGCCGAGTGTGCGAATCACTTTGAACCGCTGAAAAGCGGCTTCATCATCGGCATCTCATCGGTAGCGGGCGAACGCGGCAGACAGAGCAACTATGTATACGGTGCCGCGAAAGGCGCATTGAGCCTGTATCTGCAGGGGTTGCGCAACCGGCTGTTTGCCAGCGGCGTGCGCGTCATCACGGTCAAGCCGGGCTTTGTCGATACCGCGATGACTTACGGCCTGCCCGGGATGTTTCTGGTGGCCTCGCCACAAAGTATAGGCGAGCGCATTGCGCGCGCACCGGAAAGATCGGCTGATATCCTTTACCTGCCGTGGTTTTGGCGTTACATCATGCTGATCATCAAGCATATCCCCGAACTGATCTTCAAGCGGCTGAAGCTCTGAGCATGGGCGGTGATAGCAAACCTGTCGTCGCGGCATTCGATTTCGACGGCACCCTGACCCGGCGCGAGACATTGCTGCTGTTCCTGTTGTATACGCTAGGCGTAACCAAGGTCTCGCGCGATGCGCTACTACTTTCACCCACGCTGGCGGGTTATGGTCTAGGTTTGATCCCCAATGATGTCGCCAAACAAAGAGTGTTCATGCGTTGCTTGGGCGGGATGCGGATGGATGACCTGGTGAAACATGGAGAGCAGTTCGCCGCACAGAAACTGCCGGGATTGATGCGTGCAGAAGCGATGCAACGTCTGGCGTGGCATAAACAGCAGGGTCATCGTTGCGTGGCGATCAGTGCGTCCATGGAACTTTATGTGCGTCCCTGGGCAATCGCTGCGGGATTTGATGATGTGCTTGCAACACATCTGGAACTCCGTATTGATGGAACAACTTCCGGCAAGCTGGAGGGGGAGAATTGCTATGGCATCGAGAAGGTGCGGCGGCTGGAAGCTTTGCTGGGCAAGCGTGACGGTTACATCCTGTATGCCTATGGCGATAGCCGTGGCGACAGGGAATTGCTGGCTACAGCCGATTTCGGCTATTACCGGAAAATGCCCGATGAACCTGTAGCGAAGAACAGAAGTTGATTCCCTGCTCTCTTCGCAGATGGCAAAGCAAGGCTGCATCCGAATGTTGCACCCGGCCATCCGTTGAAGGAATGGCGCAATGATACTTGTTGCGTTATTGTTCGAAGTATTCCCGTAATTGACAGCACGTGGTATTGAAAATGCTTTTTGAATTGTTACGACTGATGCGCCCACACCAGTGGGTAAAGAACGGATTCGTTTTCACCGGATTACTGTTTGGCCATGCCTGGCATGATAGCGCGCTGGTATGGCAGGTTGTGTGGGTGGCACTGGCATTTTCGCTGGTGTCCAGCTGCATCTACATCATCAATGACATCGTCGATCGCGAGCAGGATCGCATGCATCCTAAGAAGAAAAACCGCCCCCTCGCCAAAGGAACTGTTTCGATTGGCAGCGCGGTTGGGCTTGCCATTGCCCTGGCTGTATCTGCTGTCGTACTTGGTTACCATGTATCAACCACGGCGCTGTGGATCATCATCGGTTACGGGGTGATGAATCTTGCTTATTCTTTCCGTCTCAAACATGTGGTTCTGCTCGATGTTTTCATCATCGCGGCCGGTTTTATGTTGCGCATCCTCGCGGGTACCCTGGGTGTCGATATTCCACCGTCCCAATGGTTGCTATTGTGTGGCTTGATGGTGACCCTGTTCCTGGGTTTCGCAAAGCGCCGTGCCGAGATCATTGCGCTGACCGATGACAAGACCTCGCATCGCAAGGTGCTGGAGCAATACAGCCCTATCCTGTTGGACAACATGATCGTCATCACTGCCACCGGCGTGATCATGAGCTATAGCCTCTACACGATGAGCCCCTATACCATCCGTATCCACGGAACGGGTGATCTGATCTATACCGTTCCCTTCGTGATGTACGGCGTGTTCCGTTACATCTATCTGTTGCATCACGAGAGCGGCGGTGGCGATCCTTCCCGTGACCTGGCGCGCGACCCACACATGCTCATCGTGGTCGGAAGCTGGCTGGTTGCAACGATCTGGCTGATCACCTAGACATGAGCGGTTCACACAAGCATGCCGTCCTGAGCGGATGGCGCTTTCGCGCGTTACTGCTGATCGTGCTGTTCAGTGCCGCGGGCTATCTGGCATTTTCGATCTGGGGCGGGTGGCGGGATGTAGTGGCCGCGGTGGTACGTGTCGGGGTGATCGGTATCGCGATTTCCCTGATGCTCTCACTGGTGAATTACGGTCTGCGTTTCGTGCGCTGGCAGAAATTTTTGGCGCTGCTTGGCCATCGGGTACACACCGAGGAAAGTCTCCGCATCTATATCGCTGGATTCGGTCTGACGATATTGCCCGGAAAAGCGGGAGAAGCGATTCGCAGCGTTTTCCTTAAACATCACGGCATCACGTATCCGGAAAGTCTCGCGGCCTTTTTCTCGGAACATTTCTCCAACCTGATCTCGATGTTGATGCTGGTCGCAATCGGCTTGTGGAGTTACCCGCCGGCACAGCCGCTGGTGGCGATCCTGGGCGCGGGGATCGCTACCGTTCTGGTGATTCTGCAGCAAACCAGATTGCTGCGTGCTATCGAACGTTTTGCGCAGGACAGGCTGCCGCCAAGAATCGCCGGGTTGGCGGTTTCGACGATAGAGATCGTGTTGCACTCCGGTCGCTGCTTTCGTCTGCCTATGCTGCTATATGGCATCTTCCTTGGTTTGCTGGCTTGGGGTGCGGAAGGCGTGGCTTTTTTTTACATCATGCATCTGCTCGGCAGTGACATGACGTTGCAGGTCGCGTTGTTTATCTATGCGTTTTCCATGCTGGTCGGCGCGCTCAGTTTCCTCCCGGGCGGACTGGGCGGGGCGGAAGCCACGATGGTGACATTATTGATGCTGAATCACGTTGCGCAACCACAGGCCGTGGCCGCCACCGTCCTGATCAGGCTTGCGACGCTTTGGTTCGCGGTCGGGCTGGGCATCATCGCGCTGATGTTGCCGGAACGTATGAGATCGTGATGTCAGGTATCCGGGAGACTGAAACATGAGCAAAGACACGCCGGGAGATTTTTCCACGCTCACGCCGGACCATGTATTGAACGCGCTGGAGAGCATCGGCCTGCGCAGTGACGGAAGGTTGCTTGCGCTCAACAGTTACGAGAATCGTGTATACCAGATCGGCATGGAACAGGGCCCACCGCTGGTGGCGAAGTTCTATCGGCCTTTACGCTGGAGTGGCGAGGCTATCCTGGAAGAACATTCTTTTGTACAGGAACTGGTCGAGCGCGAGATCCCGGTGGTGCCCCCATTGACGCATGATGGCAGGACACTGCATGAGTTCAAGGGATTCCGGTTTGCAGTGTTTGCAAAACAGGGAGGAAGAGCGCCGGAACTCGAAGACAGGGAAACGCTGGAATGGATGGGGCGTTTTCTCGGTCGTATCCATGCGATCGGTCAACTTGAACAGTTCAGTCATCGCCCTGTGCTGGATATCGAATCATTCGGGATCGGGCCGCGCAATTTTCTTCTTGAGCATGATTTCATTCCGCCGGATCTCGGTGCGGCTTACCGTGGCGTGATCGACCATGCCCTCGACGGGGTGCGTAACTGTTATGCGCGCGCAGGCAAGGCGAAGCACTTGCGGCTTCATGGTGACTGCCATGCGGGTAATGTGCTATGGACGGATGATGGGCCGCACTTTGTCGATTTCGATGACAGCCGCATGGGTCCTGCCGTGCAGGATTTGTGGATGCTGCTTTCCGGTGAACGTGAGGACAGAGCACGCCAATTCGGTGATGTTTTGGCGGGCTACGAGAGCTTCTGCGATTTCGACGAACGCGAGCTGTATTTGGTCGAAGCGTTGCGCACCCTGCGTTTGATCCATTATTCCGCATGGCTGGCGCAACGCTGGGACGATCCGGCATTCAAGCAGGCGTTCCCGTGGTTCAACACCCAGCGATATTGGCAGGACCGGATACTCGAGTTGCGCGAACAGATCGCGCTGATGGAAGAGCCGCCCTTATGGCAAAACTGATCGAATGCCCCTGCGGAAGTGGAAGTGGCAAGTTACTTGCGGATTGCTGTGCCCGCTTCATTGAAGGCAGGGAATTTGCGCCGACCGCTGAAGCCCTGATGAGGTCGCGCTACACGGCTTACAACCTGATGAGCGAAGTCTACTTGCTTTCAACCTGGCATGTGTCTACACGCCCTGTCAGCCTTGAACTGAAAAAAGGTGTATCGACCAAGTGGTTTAGGCTGGAAGTCAAACGTCATGAGCAGCAGGATAAAAGTCACGCCATCGTGGAATTTGTTGCGCACTACAAGGTGAATGGCCGGGCGCACAAAATGCATGAAACCAGCCGCTTTGTTCATGAGGATGGGCGCTGGTTCTATCTGGATGGGGAAGTTGGGTAAATATGCAGGAATAAGCTCTCGCGTGGGCACTATATGAGGCCCCGGGGACTGGAATCGATTGTGTGCGGCTTTCGAAATGGTTGTACGTGCTTTAAACTGAACCGAGCAGGAGTTGGCAATGAAATCCGGGCCATTATTTGATTTGAGTGTGGAACAAGTTTCTTTCCGCGGGAAATGCATGTTTTTTCCGGAAAACAGTAAGTGTCTCGTGATTCGAATTTCTTAGATTTATCTTAAATCATCCAAAATATCAAAAAAGAAAGTGTCGCAAGATGAAGAAAGTTGCAATATTGCAATCCAACTATATTCCGTGGAAGGGCTACTTCGACTTAATCGCGGCAGTAGATGAATTCATCCTCTACGATGATGTGCAATTCACCAAGAATGACTGGCGTAACCGCAATAAAATAAAAACACAGAACGGAATTCAATGGCTTAGCATTCCGGTAGGAAAAAATATCAACAGAACAATTCGTGAGGTCGAGTTGACTGATAAAAGATGGCAGGCAAAGCATTGGGCAACTATTTATCATAGTTATAAGAGAGCACCGAATTTTGAGCCTTTGGCAACTTGGCTAGAACCTCTGTATCTTCAGTATGAATACGCTAATCTCGCCGAGTTGAACCGTATTTTTATTGAGTCTATCTGCAGGGACTTGGGCATCAAAACAAAAATCAGCAATTCTTGGGATTATTCATTGATTGGTGGCCAGACAGAACGTCTGGTGAATATTTGTGAGCAGGCTGGTGCGACTGAGTACGTTTCCGGGCCTTCTGCGCGGAGCTACCTCGACGAGTCGCTCTTTTCCGAGAAAGGGATAAAGCTAACCTGGTTCAATTATGATGGCTATCCTGAATATCCCCAGTTGTGGGGAAAGTTCGAACATGCAGTGTCCATTATCGACCTGTTGGTTGTTTGCGGCGATAATGCCCAGAATTACATGAGATTTGTTCGCAAATGAAGCTATCCATAGTTGCCACGCTTTATCAGTCCGCACCCTATATCGATGAGTTCTACGAAAGGGTCAGTGCTACAGCACGTAAATTGACTGATGATTATGAGATTGTCTTGGTAAACGACGGTTCTCCAGATGATTCCTTGCTAAGGGCGGTTGCATTAACGGTCTCGGATGAGCATGTGATTGTTGTTGATCTTTCCCGTAATTTTGGACATCACAAGGCGATGCTGGCTGGTCTGGAGCAGACAAGTGGCGACAGGGTATTCCTTCTTGATAGCGATCTTGAAGAGGAGCCGGAGTGGTTGCTGTCCTTTACTGAAAAAATGGAGTATGAGCAGTGTGATGTGGTCTATGGGGTGCAGGCCAAGCGCAAGGGCGGGGTGTTCGAGCGTTGGTCTGGAGTGTGGTACTACATTCTTTACCGTGCCTTGACGGGATTGAAAGTGCCATACAACATTACTACAGCCCGCTTGATGTCACGCCGGTATGTCGATGCGTTATTGACGTTCAGGGAAACTGAGATCGATATTGGTGGGTTGTGGTTCATTACCGGATTTGAACAGCGGTCACATTCCGTCAAGAAACATGGCACCAGCAACACTACCTATACCTTGCGCAAGAAGGTGGCGATCATCGTAAATTCGGTCACCTCATTCAGCAACCAGCCTTTGATCGGTATTTTCTATCTGGGCACTGTGATCTTTCTGGTTTCCTTGATTTGGGCCATGTATTTAATACTGCATTGGTGGATTGATGCTCAGCCTATGAGCGGTTGGACATCGGTCATGGTCTCTATTTGGCTCCTTGGAGGCGTGATT
>JBGSMU010000084.1:0-6474 GCA_041739955.1 Gallionella sp.
GCGTCGCGTCGTCTTGCTGTAGCGGTCAAAGCTGCTTGCAGAGAGTGTTATTTGTTTCATCGTTCGGCTCCGTTTGTTCGATCTTCGCTTCTGACATCATGAAACGAAATCGTTCAGGACTTAATCAGAGATTCCTTAAGTAACAGTCATTTTACCTCGTTGCAGAAAATCGGCATGCACTTAATCCGCCGGAATGCAAAAAGGACTGTCGCCAGTCCTTTTTGCATTAACTCCGAAACTTAAACGATCAGATTACTGCTCGCCAAGTACAGACACCGTGATTTCCACAGCCACATCAGTATGCAGAGCGATGCTGACGGGGTAATCGCCGATCTGCTTGAGGTGACCCTCGGACATACGCACCTGGGATTTTTCCACTTCAAAACCCTGTGCGGAAATAGCAGTCGCGATGTCAGCGTTGGTAACGGAACCGAATAACTTTCCGTCAACACCGGCCTTCTGAACGATTTGTACGGTCAGTCCGGCCAGTTTTTCGCCGCGAGCCTGAGCTTCAGCCAGCTTGGCTTTGTCGGCGGCTTCCAGTTCGGCGCGACGTGCATCGAACTCTGCCATATTGGCTGCGTTTGCACGCTTGGCCTTGCCTTGGGGAATCAGGTAATTGCGTGCGTAGCCGTTCTTTACTTTGACCACATCACCCAGTTGACCCAGATTGATCACTTTTTCCATCAAAATTATTTGCATGACCTTACTCCTTAGTGCAAATCAGTATAGGGGAGCAAAGCCAGGAAACGCGCACGTTTCACTGCGGTGCTCAATTGGCGTTGATAACGTGTCTTGGTACCGGTGATACGCGCCGGGATCAACTTGCCGTTTTCGCTGACGAACTCCTTGAGGATGTTCACATCCTTGTAATCCACTTCGGCGATCTTCTCGACTGTAAAGCGGCAGAACTTGCGGCGCTTGAACAGATTGTTGCGTGAAGAACGCTTGTTCTTGTCATCTTTCTTTTTGTCTGATGGACGAGCCATGATATTTCCTTATTCCAAAAATTGTATCGTTAGATATGCCACAAACCTGTTATCGGCCGGGAATGTTTTAGCCCGTGATCAAGCCTCAGCTGCACTCTCTGCCGGTTTTGCAGGAGCGGCATCAGCTGGTCTGACGGAAGCACCATCAGTCGGCATCGAACGCGATTTTTCTTCCTTCATCATGGCGGACGGCTCAACAACAGCTGCTTTGGTTTTGACAGTCAGGTGGCGCAATACTGCATCGTTGAAGCGGAAAGCATGCTCCAGCTCATCCAGTGTTTCCTGATCGCATTCGATATTCATCAGCACATAGTGTGCTTTATGGATCTTCTGGATAGGGTATGCCAATTGGCGGCGGCCCCAGTCTTCCAGTCGGTGGATCAGGCCACCCTTGGTGGTGACCAGTGTGCGATAGCGTTCGATCATCGCGGGCACTTGCTCGCTCTGGTCGGGATGCACAATAAAAACGATTTCGTAGTGTCGCATTACTTCTCCTTGTGGTTAAAGCCCCCCGCCTGCGGTGCGGTGGAGCAAGGTATGCAAGACTGGACATCAGCCTCACAGGGGCGCGCATTATAGCGAAATATGCTTACAGGTCAAGGATTTTGACCTCACGCCATTCCAGAAAACACATCCTTTCAAATATCATCGCCATATCGGACTGTGATCGGGTAGCGCCAGTCCTTGCCATAACTGCGCTCGGTGATGCGGATGCCCACAGCCGACTGGCGTCGCTTGTATTCGCTGATGCGGATCAAATGCACGACACGGCGCACATCTGCCCCCGAATATCCGCACGCGATGATCTCATTGACCGAAAGGTTCTGTTCAACATAACACGCCATGATGGCGTCCAGCACATCATAGGGTGGAAGGCTATCCTGATCGGTCTGGTCGGCCCGCAATTCCGCACTGGGGGGACGTGTGATGATGCGCTCCGGAATCACCTGCCCCAGCGAATTGCGATAAGCCGCAAGGCGGTAGACCAGGGTTTTCCTGACATCCTTCAACACTGCAAATCCGCCTGCCATGTCTCCATAAAGCGTGGCATATCCCACGGTCATCTCCGATTTATTGCCGGTAGTCAGGACCAGTGAACCGAACTTGTTGGATAGAGCCATCAGCAAGGTGCCGCGTATTCGGGCCTGCAAATTCTCTTCGGTGGTATCAACCTCCCGTCCAGCGAAAGTACTATCCAATGTTGCCAGGTAGCTCTGAAACATAGGCTCGATGGAAAATTCGTCATAGCGCACACCGAGGATGCGCACCATCTCGCGCGAATCATCCAGGCTGATCTGGGCGGTATACGGCGAAGGCATCATCACCGCATGTACCTTGTCCGCACCCAGCGCATCCACCGCAACAGCCAGCGTCAAAGCCGAATCGATCCCGCCCGACATGCCCAGCAATACGCCGGGAAACCGGTTCTTGACTATATAGTCGCGAACACCAAGACAGAGCGCCTTGTAAACACTGGCCTCGATCCCCAGCCCCGCTTCCTTGTTGCCAACCGGCCGAGTATCGCCCTGCAACTCCAGCATCAACAGATCTTCCTCAAAATACTTGCCCTGCGCCGTCAGATCGCCCTGTTTGTCCATCGCGAACGAACCACCGTCAAAAACCAGTTCATCCTGACCGCCCACCATATTGGCATATACCACCGCCAGACCGGTTTCCCCGATACGCTCGCGAACGACCCGGTAACGCGCCTCCTGCTTTTGCATCGCAAAGGGCGAGGCATTCAGCACCAGTAACACCTGGGCTCCGGCAAGTTGCGCCTGGGAGGCGGCAACAGGCATCCAGATGTCCGCGCAGATATTCAAGGCAAAACGGATACCCTCAATTTCAAACAAGCAAGGCTCGTCGCCGCGATCAAAATAGCGTTTCTCGTCGAACACGGCATAATTGGGCAAGGTTTGCTTCAGATAGGTCCCGACGACCTTGCCGTCCCTGAGCAAGGAAGCCGCGTTGTAGCGTTTTCCATCTCGTTCCAGCGGATGACCCACCACGATAGTGATACCAGAAACCCTGGCCGCTAGCGCATCGAGTTCGCGTGTGCAGGCCTGGTAAAAACCTTCCCGCAACAGCAAATCTTCGGGAGGGTAGCCGCACAGACTGAGTTCTGGCGTCAGCAATAATTGAGCGCCCTGCTGCTTCGCCTGTTCGGCGTGCCGCAGTATCTTCTCGGCGTTCCCAGTAAGGTCGCCCAGCAAGCAGTTGATTTGTGCAATCGCGAGTCTCATTGAATTCACTAACCAATAGTAAAGGCGGTTATCTTACCAGTGCGACGCGCTGAACCCCAACCAGAACTAGTACAGAAAAATACGCTTTTGTCTTATATACTCACGACTGATCCTCAAAAGTCCCGGAGCAATCTCTATGCGCATTATTTCCATACCCTCCGCCCGCCATTCATTTATCGGCAACAGAATGCGTGGCTTCACACTGATCGAGATCATGGTGGTGGTTGTCATCATGGGCATCTTGGCCGCCTTGGTCGTGCCAAAGTTAATGGGGCGCACCGATGATGCGCGCATCATCGCGGCAAAGCAGGACATTGCCACGGTAATGCAGGCACTCAAACTGTATAAGCTCGACAATCAGCGCTACCCCACTACCGAGCAGGGTTTGCAGGCCCTGATCTCACAGCCGACCTCCGGCCCGGCCGCACCGGGTTGGAAAACCGGAGGTTACCTCGACAAGTTACCCAAAGACCCGTGGGGAAATCCTTACCAATATCTGTCACCCGGCATCAAGGGTGAGACGGACGTGCTCTCATTTGGCGCTGATGGCCAAGCGGGCGGCACAGGCAACGACGCCGATATCGGTTCATGGGATCTGTAGACACATATTCCGTGTCTGATTCAAGCACTATCCCCAGATTTTCGCGGCATCACGTTCAGCGCGGCTTCACTCTGCTCGAGCTGTTGATCGTATTAGTGATCGTCGGCATTACCCTCGGGGTGGTGTCATTCAACGCGATGCCCGACGACCACAAGATATTGCGCAACGAAGCGCAGCGCATCGCCCTGTTGTTGCAACTGGCACGCGATGAGGCGATCGTTCGCAACTGTCCCGTCGCTTTCGAGGCGGAGGCAGACCGTTACCGTTTTCTGCTACGCGAGGAAAATGTCTGGCAACCACTCGATCAGGACGATATGTTGCGCGAGCGCGAATTCAAGCTCACTCCTGTCGTGCTCACACTATCCCCTTCTGCCGCACAACAGGTCATGCCGATGCGTATCGTTTTCGGTCGCGAGCCGGTCAGCAAACCGTTTGTCCTGACGTTATCGGTTGACAATGCGCAAGTGTCCATCCGTGCCGATGGCATAGGCCATTTCGTGGTGGAATGAAATGAATAAGCGCCTGCATTACCGCACAGTGCATCGCAACGCCGGCTTTACCCTGCTCGAAGTCATGGTGGCACTCGTGATCGTCGGTACCGCCCTGGGTGCCAGCCTGCGGGCGGTCGGCAGCCTGACGCAGAACAGCGGCGACTTGCGCACATCGATGATGGCAACCTGGTCGGCTGAGAACAGGCTGGCGCAGATAAGGTTGACCAAAGATTGGCCCCCGTTGGGGCAACGCAGATTCGAGTGTCCTCAGGATGTCCTGCTTTTGATATGCGAAGAGAATGTTTACACCACGCCCAACCCCTACTTCCGCAGAGTGGAAGTCAGCGTGTTCGATAGCCGGGATCCCGAAAGACGCATCCTGAAACTGGCTCAGGTGGTGTCGAATGAGTAAACAGAGATCTTCTGGAATCCCGTCTGCCCAATTTGGTCTGACACTGATCGAACTGCTGATCGCTATCACTGTTTTAGCTGTTCTTGCAGTGCTCGGGTGGCGCGGTCTCGACAGCATAGTACGGACACGCGTCGCGCTCACCGCCGATCTTGAACAGACGCGCGGAATGCAACTCACCTTCGCGCAACTGCAAACCGACTGCGCGCACGTTGCAGAAGCTTCAGTACTGCCCGAGCACATGCCTGTCATCATCGAACAGAACAAACTCAAACTGGTGCGCACGGTTTTTCCCGAAAACCAGCCTTCACAACTTCAGGTAGTCACCTATCGGGTCAGTGATGGAATATTGACGCGCCGCGAATCCGCCGATACCCGTGACCTTAGTGAACTCGCGGTCTTATGGCAAGACCCGGTATCCGATTCGACTGCGGACGTTGTCCTGCTTGCGGATGTCGCCTCGCTGGACATGCGTTTGTGGATCACTAACGGCTGGCGTAGCAGCCTTGAAAGCCTTGCTCCCAATGTCGCGACACCGACAGGCCATGCCCCTAAGATGCTGCCCGCAAATCTCCCGACCGGGCTGGAAGTCTCGCTGAAGCTGAATGGGCATGACGCCAGCCTGCTCAAGATATTCCTGCTGGGGGCGGTATGAATAACCACCCCGCCCTTCCCAGTCGTCAACGTGGTGTTGCCGTGATCACGGCATTATTGCTGGCCACACTGGCTATCACCATCGTCGCCAGCCTGTTCTGGCAACAACAGGTGCAGGTACGCTCTATCGAGAATCAGCGCCTGCAGTTGCAGAAACAATGGGTCTTACGCGGCGCACTCGACTGGGCCGGCTTGATCCTGCGCGAAGATGCCAGGCATTCGAGCATCGACACACTGGACGAACCCTGGGCCGTGCCACTGGCAGAGACACGACTCGATCAGTATGTTGAAAACGGCCGAAGCGGGGACGAAGCCTCCGACGCGACATTATCAGGCAACATCAGCGATGCCCAGGCACGCTATAACCTCACCAACCTGTGCTTAAACAGTGCCATCAATCCCGCGGAGGTCGCGGTTTTTGCCCGCCTGCTCGGCAATGCGCAACTGGATACCGCTCTTGCCCAGACGACTGCCGAAGCGATGGTAGCCACGCTGAAAACACCCGATGCTGACCCGGTCAACATCGGGCAACCCGCCCACCAACTGATGACTTTCAGCCATGTGGATGATTTGTTGACAGTGCCCGGATTCACGCCGCAAGTTCTCGCGATACTAAAACCGAACATCGTTATTTTGCCGCGCGCCACACCTGTCAATTTGAACACTGCTTCTGCCGAGGTGCTGTCCGCCAGGATAGAGGCCTTGTCCCTTGCCGATGCAATCTCACTGGTTGAAAGCCGAAACACCGCAACCTTTCGCAATATTGAGGATTTCAAACTCAGGCTGCCGGATAAAACAGTTTCCCTGTCAGCCAACGAAGTGTCGGTCACAACCAATTACTTTCTGGTCAATGGTAAAGTACGCATGAACCGCGCCGGACTGGTGATGCAAGCGTTGATCGAACGCGATGGCAATAGCACCAAGCTGATCCGCATCAGGGAATATTAATTAAGGAATCTCTGATTAAGTCCTGAACGATTTGGTTTCATGATGTCAGAAGCGAAGATCGAACAAACGGAGCCGAACGATGAAACAAACGACACTCTCTACAAGCAGCTTTGACCGTTACAGCAAAACGACGCGACGC
>JBGSMU010000085.1:0-7043 GCA_041739955.1 Gallionella sp.
ACCGGAAACGGCAACACTCGACACTGGGCTACAAGTCACCAATGAAGTTTCTGGAAGACTGGCTTATTGCTCAGCAGAAAGAAAAGCTGGTAGCATGAACGCCACTTCTTGGAAGACGAAAAACCGAGGGAAGCTCACTGCCCAGTTGGCAGAAATGTACTAGGCAGGTGAGGTCAAGAAGCCTTTCTTTTCCTGGTAAGACAATTATCTTCGTGGATATTTACTTAAAAAAGGCGACCTTGAGGTCGCCTTTTTGCTGCAGCAAGGTTTTTATCCCACCCACTTCCTTGCGTTCTGGAACATGCGCAGCCATGCGCCGTTCTCCTGCCAATCGCTCGGATACCACGAGTTCTGCACAGCCCGGAACACCCGTTCCGGGTGCGGCATCATGATGCTGAAGCGGCCATCCGGCGTGGTCAGTCCGGTGATGCCTTGCGGTGAACCGTTGGGGTTTAACGGATAGGTTTCGGTCGGGCTGCCGCGATGATCAATATAACGCATCGTCACCAGTTTCTGCGCGGCTTTCAGTTTCTTGTCGTCGCCGAAGTCAGCATAACCTTCGCCGTGCGATACGACGATGGGCATGCGGCTACCTGCCATACCGTTGAAGAAGATCGACGGTGTCGGTAGCACCTCGACCATCACGAAACGCGCCTCGAACTGTTCGGACTGATTGCGCGAGAAGTGTGCCCAGTTATCGGCACCGGGGATGATCTCATGCAGGTTACTCATCATCTGGCAGCCGTTGCACACGCCCAATGCAAACGTATCATTTCGCTTGAAGAAGGCTTCAAACTCATCTCTGGCTCTGGCGTTGAACAGGATGGACTTTGCCCAACCCTCCCCCGCGCCAAGCACGTCACCGTAAGAGAATCCGCCGCATGCGGCGACTCCCTTGAAGTCCGCCAATTTGACACGCCCGCTGATGATGTCGCTCATGTGCACGTCAACCGCAGCGAATCCTGCACGGTCGAATGAAGCGGCCATCTCGACATGGCCGTTCACGCCCTGCTCGCGCAGGATGGCTATCCTGGGGCGATTACGCAGCAAACCCTGACCGATATTTTCATTTAAATCATATGTCAGTTTTACATACAAGCCCGGATCTGCTGCATCGAGGAGACTATCGAATTCCTGTTGTGCGCAACTCGGGTTGTCGCGCAGTTTTTGCATCTGGTAAGTGGTCTCAGCCCAGATGCGCTGCAGTTCAACCCCGGTCTCACTGAACAATACTTCTTTGCCACGAGCCACTTCTATCATGCCGTTCTGGTTCGGTGTGGCGATCTTGCGCACGCTTTTCAAACCAGCTTCATGCGCCATTTGCAGGATATGCTGCACATCGCGGTTGCGCACCTGCACCACCGCACCAAGTTCTTCGTTAAACAGTTCACGGTGAGTGCTTCCTTGCAGTTCTTCCAGTTGGATGGTCAATCCGATATGTGCGGCAAAAGCCATTTCGCAAAGGGAGACGAACACACCACCATCGGAACGATCATGGTAGGCCAGCAATTTTCCTTCGCTATGAAGGCCTTGTATCAGGTTAAAGAACGACTTGAGTACTTTGGCATCGTCCACGTCCGGCGCGACATCACCAACCTGCTTGTACACCTGTGCCAGCGCCGAGCCACCCATCCGGTTTTTGCCCTGCCCGAGGTCGATCAGCAGCAGAGTGGAGTCGAGGTCGGCTTCCAGTTGCGGGGTGAGCGTGTCGCGTGCGTCGATACACGGTGCAAACGCGGAGATAATGAGCGACAGGGGCGCGGTGACAGCCTTGTCCTCATTGCCTTCCTTCCATGTGGTTTTCATCGACATTGAATCCTTGCCGACCGGAATACCTATACCAAGTTGCGGACAAAGTTCCATGCCGACTGCGCGTACGGTGTCGAACAGCGCGGCATCCTCACCGTGATGTCCGGCAGCAGCCATCCAGTTTGCCGAAAGTTTTATATCGCCGATCTTGTTGATACGTGCCGCTGCAATATTGGTGATCGCCTCGCCCACTGCCATACGTCCCGAGGCCGGTGCATTAACCAGCGCCAAGGGTGTACGCTCACCGATGGCAAAAGCCTCGGCGCGATTCGTGTCGAATCCCATCAGCGTGACGGCCACGTCCGCTACCGGGACTTGCCACGGGCCGACCATCTGGTCGCGCGCCGTCATACCTCCAACTGTGCGGTCACCGATGCTGATCAGGAAGGTCTTGTTCGCCACGGCGGGCAAACGCAATACACGGCCTACCGATTCGCGCAGGTTGAATTCTATGGTATCGAACGACGACAGACGCGGCGTTTCCCGCACCACGTTGCGTGTCATCTTCGGCGGCTTGCCCAGTAGCACCGACAACGGCATATCCACCGGGTCGTTGTTGAACTCCGCATCATGGACGACAAGTTGATCGTCTTCTACCGCCACACCGACCACGGCGAACGGGCAACGTTCACGTTCGCAGAAGGCGCGGAACTCTTCGAGACGCTCGGGCGCGATCGCCAGCACATAGCGTTCCTGGGATTCATTGCACCATATCTGCCTGGGCGACATGCCGGTCTCATCCAGCGGTATCTTGCGCAGCTCGAAGCGCGCGCCCCGCCGGCCACCATGCACCAGTTCCGGCAGCGCATTAGACATACCTCCCGCGCCCACATCATGGATAGAAAGGATGGGGTTGTTTTCGCCCAGTTGCCAGCAACGGTCTATCACTTCCTGTGCACGGCGCTGCATCTCGGGATTGCCGCGCTGTACCGAATCAAAATCGAGATTCTCTGCATTGCTGCCCGTGTCCATGCTGGATGCCGCCCCTCCGCCCAGCCCGATCAGCATGCCGGGGCCGCCGAGATGCACCACCAGTGCGCCGACCGGCAAGTCATGCTTGTGTGTGTGGATCGCCGATATATTTCCCACACCCCCTGCCAGCATGATGGGTTTGTGGTAACCGCGCATCTCGCCGCTGACATCTTCTTCAAAGGTGCGGAAATACCCAGCCAGATTCGGGCGGCCGAATTCATTGTTGAACGCCGCACCCCCTATCGGGCCTTCCAACATGATCTGTAATGCGGAAACGATGCGCGAGGGTTTGCCGTAAGGCGCCTCCCAGGGTTGTGCAAAACCGGGGATATTCAGGTTGGATACGGAAAAACCGGTCAAACCGGCCTTGGGTTTGGAGCCTGTGCCTGTCGCACCCTCGTCGCGTATCTCACCGCCGCTTCCGGTAGCGGCGCCGGCAAAAGGTGCGATCGCAGTCGGGTGGTTGTGCGTTTCGACCTTCATCAGGGTGTGCATCAACTCTTCGTTGTATGCATAGCCGCCATCCGCACGCGGGTAGAAACGTTTTGTATGCGCACCCTCTATCACAGATGAGTTGTCGGAATAGGCCACCACAGTACCTTCAGGATTGAGCCTGTGGGTGTTACGTATCATGCCGAACAACGAGATATCCTGGGCCTCTCCGTCGATGATCCAATCTGCGTTAAATATCTTGTGGCGACAATGCTCGGAATTTGCCTGGGCGAACATCATCAGCTCGACGTCGGTCGGATTGCGTTTCAATTTTTTGAAGTTATCGACCAGATATTCGATTTCGTCCGCAGACAAAGCCAACCCCATCTCGCGATTTGCCTCTTCCAATGCCTTGAATCCACCCTTGAGGATATCCACGCTGGCAATCGGTTGCGGCTTGCCGTGCCGGAATATCTTTTCCGCAGCCGCAGAAATGTCGGTCATCACAGTCTCGGTCATACGATCATGCAGCTGCGGCAACACCAAAGCCAATTCTTTCTTGCCCAGTGGTTTTTCGTTTTGGGTCGAAAGGTAATACACCACGCCGCGCTCGATGCGTTCGATGCCGGAAAGTCCGCAGTGTTGTGCAATATCGGTGGCTTTGGTGGACCAGGGCGAAATCGTACCCAGACGTGGCACCACCAGCAGACGTTGGCTGGCTTTCACCTTGGCAGGTTCGCCCGAGGCCTTGTCCAGGCCCAGCACTTTTCCCAGTAACCGTGCTTGCGATGTGCCGAGGGTCTCGGCACGTAATGCGCTGAAATAACAGTGCCGTGTATCCTCTATGGTTATACCGGGCGCAGCCACATGTAGTGCTGCACGCAGTTTTTCAAGGCGAAAAGCGGATAAAGCTGGTTTACCGTACGAGGTATGGAACATATGCGTAACAGGGCGATTTAATGACGAGGCGCGATTATACTATGCACCCTGCCACTAGAACTTGAACTGAAAACAGTAAACTTGAACGAAAATGAGCAAACGAACTCCCGCTATCACCCGCAAGATGATTGCCAATCTGCTGCCGCAACGCCCATTTGACAGCCACAAGGGCCTGTTCGGTACGGTCCTGGTGTTGGGCGGGGCAACAGGTATGACAGGTGCGCCGCTTCTGGCAGCCCGTGCCGCCCTGAAAATGGGAGCGGGTAGTGTGCATGTCGGTCTGCTGGCTGAAAATGCACCCGCTGTGGATTGGGCACAGGCCGAACTGATGCTGCACAATGCCAAGGCCGCACTTGATCAAGTCAATCTGGATGTGATTGCCATAGGCTGCGGACTGGGCACCACGAAAGAAGCCCAGATCCTGTTGTTTGAAGTACTTAAACGTAAAGTTCCGCTGGTACTGGATGCCGACGCGCTCAATCTGGTTGCCCGCAATGCCGACCTGCAGAATGATCTCGGGAACAGAAAAACATCAACTGTGCTCACGCCTCACCCCGGTGAAGCCGCACGTCTGCTGGATTGCATGATCGCAGATGTTCAGTCCGACCGTGTTCAGGCAGCGCAACAACTGGCGCAAAGATTCAATTGCAGCGTGGTATTGAAAGGTGCGAATAGCTTATGTGCCACCCGTGACGGCAAGCTGTTTGTGAATAAGACCGGCAACCCTGGCATGAGCAGTGCAGGTATGGGCGATGTATTGACCGGCATGATTGCCGCCTTCCTTGCACAAGGATGGTCAGTGGATGAAGCGATGCTGCTGGCAGTTTACCTGCACGGAGCCGCCGGCGATGCACTGGCCGAACAGGGTATCTCGGTGGGTATGACCGCCAGCGATGTCACCGAATGGGCACGCTGGCTGCTGAATAAACTCGCTGAATCGAAAAAACAATGAGCATCCTTTATCGTTACCTGATCGTCATCGTCGCCTGCGTTTCATTGTTGGCGGGATTGCAGATTCCCAATTTCGTTGATCAGTACCAGAAGCGACTAGATGCGCATCTGCGTGAAGTATCTGTCAATCTCCAGCCCTTTCAGGATATTGCCAATACCTATTTTGGCGGCGATCTCGCCAAGTTGATCGAGTTGAATCTCAAGAGTGATGCCAAACCGCTACAGGAGGAAGGTCGAGCAATAGAAAAAATGGCCCTGCGCAAGTTACGGTTTGAGGCCGAAATGTCTGCCTTGCAAACCAGCCTGGCTATGCAGGCATGGCACATCTTCTCGGATGGAGACGAAGAAATTCTCGGGGAAGTGAAGGAACAATACAGCTATTCGGTTCCGATGAACCAGAATGCATTGATGATCGGTGCAACCGTGGCGATCAGCGTGTTGGTTATGGTGGAATTGTTGTTCTTGCTGATCCGGGTTGCCTTCACAAAATTATCACCGCTGTTGCGCCGTCAGCCCTCCAGATTTTCGGATAAGTAATGAGTTTTCCTGTCGATATTTCCGAAGAAGCCGGTGTGCGCTATCTGCATTTCGGTTCAACATGGGTGCAAGGCGCAATGCGCATTGCGCGTCCGTGGAACCTTGAACTGGAATACACCCGCGAAATGATGGCCTCGCTGCTGCTGCGCGACGATGCGCGCTGGCCGCGCAAGGTACTGTTAATCGGACTGGGGGCTGCTTCGTTGACCAAGTTCCTGTACCGCAACCGTCCGCTGGCGCACCTCACTATTGTGGAGATCGAACCGTCGGTGGTCGCAGCTGCGCGACAGTTTTTCAAGCTGCCGGAGGACAACAAGCGCATTCACCTTGTGATTGGGGACGGTGCTGAATTCGTGCTCGGCACGGACAAGAAATTCGACCTGATCCTGGTGGACGGATTCAACGAACATGCCCACCCGGGCCAGTTGAACACCCTACCCTTCTACCAAGCCTGCCGCTCCCGGTTGAGTGATAGCGGTGTGCTGGCAGTCAACCTGCTCGGCCTGAGCAAGGGAGTGATGGGCGGCTTCACGCACATCCTCAATGCGTTCGATGATCGTGCGCTGATGTTTCCTTCCTGCGAAAGCGGCAACACCATCGCTTTTGCCGCCGATGGTGATCCTGTGGAAATCTCCTTCGACGACCTGAAAGATAATGCAATTCAGCTCAAGGAAGAATCAGGATTGAATCTGTTACCTACATTGACACGTCTAGCCCAAGCCAGGACCTGCCTGAATAACCGTCTAATTCTGTAGGGAAGCAACACTGGCCATTTTTGCTTTACGATTCGGGTTGGAGTTTTGCCTTCATTACAATTTCAAGGAGGAAACAAGCATGACCACCATCATTATCCTGGGCATCGTCGCCGTCTCACTGATCTACGCCATCAGCCTGTACAACCACCTGGTCAACGTCAAACACGCGGTCGCGAAGGCATGGGCCAACATCGATGTGCTGCTCAAGCAACGCCATGATGAATTACCCAAACTGGTCGAGGTGTGCAAGCAATACAAGCAGTTCGAACAATCCACCCTGCAAAGGGTCATTGAGGCGCGATCTCAAGTGCAAAGTGCCCGCCAGCAGCAGGATATTCCCGCTCTGGGTCAGGCTGAAGGCATGCTACGCATGGGACTGGGCAATATCTTCGCGGTGGCTGAAGCCTACCCAGAACTGAAAGCCAATGAGCAATTCATGCAGCTGCAGACCCGCATCACATCCCTGGAAAACGGTATCGCCGACCGCCGCGAGTTGTACAACGAATCCGTTAAGGAATCTCTGATTAAGTCCTGAACGATTTGGTTTCATGATGTCAGAAGCGAAGATCGAACAAACGGAGCCGAACGATGAAACAAACGACACTCTCTACAAGCAGCTTTGACCGTTACAGCAAAACGACGCGACGC
>JBGSMU010000086.1:0-3747 GCA_041739955.1 Gallionella sp.
CACAGCTGCTTGTAGAGAGTGTCGTTTGTTTCATCGTTCGGCTCCGTTTGTTCGATCTTCGCTTCTGACATCATGAAACCAAATCGTTCAGGACTTAATCAGAGATTCCCTAAGTGAGTATTATCGTTTTAATAACAAGGACAAAAGCGGAGGAACAGGTACGCACAGCAGTTGGGCAAGCTACGTGCAGGCGGGCAGGAATTTCAACGGCTTGACCCCTTATGTGAGAGCCGAAAAGACGATACTAGAACAAAAAGATAACTATTTCAGCATGCAGGACAGCGGCCACTCATACAGCCGGCAGGCATTGGGCCTGAAGTACGACCTGAATCAGAAAGCCTCGCTCAAATTTGAGTTGCTCAATTCCGCATTCAGGGCTGAGAGCGTTAGATCAGCCTATGACTACCGCAGTCTGCTTGCACAATATGCCATCCGTTTCTAAGCAATGGGAGATCGACAATCATGAAATCAACAATTCTTGGATTACTCTCCGTCGCCGTGCTGGCTCTTGGTACACCACAGAGCGCAATTGCAGGTGACATTGTCGTCATATCTAACACCGGCACCACGATCTCGGCAGAAGATGTCAAGGATGTGTTCCTCGGCGAAAAGCAATTTGCCGGCAGCACCAAGCTTGTCGTCATTGACAATAAATCCGAACAGGATAACTTTCTGTCTAAGTTTCTGAAAATGGACGCTAGCAAGTACAACAGCATATGGACCAAAAAGTCATTCCGGGATGGTTTGACCCCCCCCGCAGTAAAATCCAGCGATGCCGATGTGCTGGAATACATCAAGCAGACCCCGGGCGCTATTGGTTATGTTTCAGGCTCTCCTTCAGGCGTAAATATCGTACGGTAAATCGACTAAAGATTACCCCCAGAAATATCAATTTCAAATAACCACCCCAGTAATTCTTTGGAGAAGTTGCAGCGTTTAATCTGGAGGATATATGTTTGCCAAACTTAGCCTTAAATACCGCATGTATATTCAATTCTTCCTGGCGGTGCTACCACTTGCGGTTGTCTTCAGTTATCAGATGTTATCGACCAACAACCTGCCGGAAAAAGTCGACAAGGCATTGAGTGGTTACGATCTGATATTGCGTTCATCCGGTGAATTCAAGAATTTCCTGAATGGCGTAACCGATGCGGTCGATACTGGGTCGCTCAGTGATAAAGCCCTTCGGTCACTCTCTGATTCCCTGACGCTCACAACAGCCCTGGTTGCCTCCTCGCCAAGCCCGAATATCAATGAAGTGGCCAGGATCCTTGAAAAAATAGTAACGGCTGTCACCGCAAAGAATTCCCTCGCAACCCTCATGCCGTTGCGGGAAGATATTAACCAAGTCGACGATGCACTGGTTGCTGAAGCAGCCTCATATAAATCACAATTGTTCGCCATAGTCAGCGATGACGATGTCGCAACGCGCAAGAAGAACACGATTTCGATCTATGTTGCAGTGGCAACCTTGCTACTGCTGATTTTCATATTGCGGCGCACCATCAACGGCATTACCGATCCCATCGCTTCTGCCTCCAATGCAGCCAGATTGGTCTCCAATGGCGACCTTACTTCCAATATCGAAGTAAACCGCAAGGACGAAATCGGCGAATTGCAGCAGGCCTTGTATGACATGAATCAGGCTTTGCTTGAAATCGTCAACAATGTGCGCTCGGCATCCGACGAGATCTCCAATAGCACTGATGAACTGGTGGACGGCAACAATGACTTGTCGCAACGTACCGAAGAGCAGGCATCAAGTCTGGAAGAGACCGCAGCAAGTATCACGCAATCGGCCATCTCAAGCGAACACAACTTCGAAAAATCGCATCAGGCTACCGGATTGGCAAAATCCGCCTCCGAGGTTGCCAAAAAAGGCGGGCAAGTCGTCGGGGAAGTTGTAGAAACCATGAGCGCAATCAGCGAGAGCTCCAAAAAAATCGTCGACATTATTGCAGTGATCGAAGGTATCGCCTTCCAAACCAACATCCTGGCATTGAATGCGGCGGTTGAAGCCGCCCGCGCCGGTGAACAGGGCCGGGGATTTGCTGTTGTCGCGACTGAAGTCCGCAATTTGGCCCAGAGATCGGCGGCCGCCGCAAAAGAAATCCGGGTGATGATCAAAAACTCGGTTGACAAAATCTCAAGCGGTGAAATTCTGGTCAAACAGGCAGGCGTAACCATGCAGGACATTGTTATAGCGGTACAGCGAGTGGCCGAGATGATGTCAGAGATCCAGATCGCATCTGCCGAACAAAAGGAAGGGGCAAAGCAAATACAGGAAGCCATGACCCAGCTGGACCAAATGACCCAGCAAAATGCGGCCCTGGTAGAAGAAGCCACTGCTGTCTCCATGTCTTTAAAAGATCAGACCGAGCGACTCTCGGAAGGTGTTGCAAAGTTCAGGGTTGGCGAACACAAACAGTCCGGCCAGGAATATCTTTCAAAAAACCTGACAACTATATCGGCGGTACAGCTATTGCCAAGTTAGCGCATTAAAGCGACAACCGGCATTTCGCAATATGAACCGCTAGATCCGGCTGCTTTTTGCCCCGAGATTCTCGAGTTGCTCCAATGCTCGACGGGCTATATTCTTCAGCGGCAAAACTTCGCTCACACATCCGGCAGCAATCGCTTCCTTGGGCATGCCGAAAACCACACAACTCGCTTCATCCTGAGCAATCGTATAGGCTCCGGAACGCTTCATTTCAATCATGCCCTGAACGCCATCTTTTCCCATACCCGTCAGAATGATACCTAGTGCATTTGCGCCCGCCACATTTGCCGCAGACCTGAACAGGACATCTACAGAGGGGCGATGACGATTGACCAGCTCGCCCTGATCGAGCTTGGTCATGTAGTTTGCCCCACTACGTTTGATTAACAGATGCGAGTGCCCTGGTGCGATATAGGCATGGCCAGGAAGGATACGTTCGTTGTTTTCGGCCTCTTTGACGGATATCTTGCAAATGGTGTTGAGGCGATCCGCAAAAGATTTTGTAAAATGTTCCGGCATATGCTGAGTCACCAGTATCCCGGGGGCGTCAGCGGGAAATTTCGTCAAAATCTCCTTGATGGCCTCCGTCCCTCCGGTTGATGCACCGATAACGATAAGTTTCTCGGTAGATAAAAACCTGCCCGCAACACGCGGCAAGATCGCATCTGCCGTATATTTTTTTTGGGTTGGAACCTCGGATATGGCTTTATGGGCACGAACATTTGCGCCGGCCAATGCTCTGATTTTTTCGGTAATGGCGGAAGCATATTCTTCCATACCGCGTTCAATATCGAGCTTCGGTTTTGAAAAGAAATCAACCGCACCCAATTCCAGTGCGCGAAATGTTATGTCGGAACCGCGCTCAGTCAGGGTTGACACCATCAGTACCGGCATCGGACGCAATCGCATCAGGCGTTCCAGAAATTCAAGGCCATCCATCTTTGGCATTTCAACATCAAGGGTTAGCACATCCGGGTTGAATTCCTTGATCATTTCGCGAGCTACCCAGGGATCCGGTGCTGTACCAACGCACTCCATATCGCGTTCACGATTGATGATTTCTTTCATCACTTTGCGTATCATCGCAGAGTCATCGATCACAAGTACTTTAAGGAATCTCTGATTAAGTCCTGAACGATTTGGTTTCATGATGTCAGAAGCGAAGATCGAACAAACGGAGCCGAACGATGAAACAAACGACACTCTCTACAAGCAGCTTTGACCGTTACAGCAAAACGACGCGACGC
>JBGSMU010000164.1:0-11219 GCA_041739955.1 Gallionella sp.
GAGGTGATTTACAACCGGAAACGGCAACACTCGACACTGGGCTACAAGTCACCAATGAAGTTTCTGGAAGACTGGCTTATTGCTCAGCAGAAAGAAAAGCTGGTAGCATGAACGCCACTTCTTGGAAGACGAAAAACCGAGTGAAGCTCAGTCACGACATCGCGCCAGATGCGCTTGTGTTTCATCAGCTCGGGGATGAACCAGCGAAAGCCGAAAGTTTTCCGGCCTTCAAGCGCACCATCCGGATCGTTGATGGATTGCGATTCAAGTGCGAGCTGGAAAGCCGTGCCGGCGTATCGCGCTTCGAATTCGGCCTGAGTCAGGGTCTTGGGCTGGTTGCTGCCAGTCTCGAAAAAGATGACGTTGTCTGGTTCGATCTTTACGACAATGGCAGGGCGGTGTTTGGGTGTGGTGTGTTCGTTCGGTGCGTGTGGCTCGACAGAACCGGCGGGTTGACCAGCTTCATGCAGGACAACCATGCAGGGGAAATTGAGGCCGGCCAGCTCCTTACTACTGCAATCGCGGCGCTTAATCCTGAAGCCCAGTGCACGGGCAGCATGAATGAACGAGTCGGAGCTGTAGGGAGGCGGAAATTGTTTGAGTAGCAGCACAGCATCGAAAGGCTTGCGGTTCAGGGCGCAGAAACTACCCATCGCCCAGCCAATTTCATCGGCAGTGAATGTGTGGGCAGGCAAGTGCGGCACGGATTCGCGCGACAAATTCTGTGTAACCAGTTTTAAAAGTCGGCGCGGCATCAGGCAATCGCTCTACAAATACAAAGCGAGACAATTTGCGTGAGATTAATACAGGCGCCATTTCTTTTGCAGCAATGCAACATTTCATCCCCCTGAACGAAAAGCGCGGCCCATATTGCCCAATTGAAATTACATCTATTGTTGAAGTCGAATCTACATTAATACATCGGGAAAAAACCTATCAGAACTGATAGTTGGCCGGGAATTTTTGCATTTCCGGATGGGGCGGGAATAAACCGGGGGTTATATATTGCCGAAAGGAAATGGTAGGCATTGGAAAACAGCCGCGCCTGCCGATCAAGGCAGGCGCGGCATAAAGAGCATCAACCGACTTTGGGCAGTTTCTGCAAAGATGCCTGAATAGCCGATTCTGGATACTGGAAGTTATCCAGCTCACCGGCGAGATATTTGTCATAGGCTGCCATATCGAAGTGGCCGTGACCTGACAGGTTGAAGAATAGAGTCTTTTTCTCGCCCGTCTCCTTGCAGCGCTTCGCTTCGTCGATGCAGGCACAGACAGCGTGGTTGGATTCGGGGGCCGGGATGATGCCTTCGGCTTTCGCGAAAGTGATCCCTGCCTCGAAGGTTTCCAGTTGCGGTACGGCAATGGCTTCGATCAAGCCCTCATTGAACAGTTGCGAGACCAGCGGGGAATCGCCGTGATAGCGCAATCCGCCGGCGTGTATGCCCGGCGGCATAAAATCATGCCCCAGCGTGTACATCTTCATGATCGGTGTCAGGCCTGCCGTGTCGCCGTAGTCATAGGCATACACGCCCCTGGTAAGGGTTGGGCATGAGGTCGGTTCCACCGCGACCAGACGGATGTTTTTACCCGCCGCCTTATCGGCGAAGAACGGAAACGCCACGCCGCCGAAGTTTGAACCACCACCGCAGGGCGCGAAGATCATGTCGGGGTAATCGCCAGCTTTCTCGAATTGTTTCTTCGCTTCCAGTCCAATGATGGTCTGGTGCAGCAACACATGGTTGAGCACCGAGCCCAGTGCGTAATTGGTGTCGGCGCGGGATGCCGCTTCCTCGACCGCTTCCGAGATCGCCAGGCCGAGCGAACCCTGATTGTTCGGGTCTGCCGCCAAAGCATTGCGACCGGTTTGAGTTTCCATACTCGGGCTGGCAAACACCTGAGCACCCCAAGTCTGCATCATAGAACGGCGGAACGGCTTTTGTTCATAGCTGACCTTGACCATGAACACACGCACCTCCAAGCCGAACATATGTCCGGCCAGCGCCATCGACGAGCCCCATTGTCCCGCGCCGGTTTCGGTTGCGATGCGTTTGATGCCAGCCAGTTTGTTGTAGTACGCCTGCGGTATGGCGGTGTTCACTTTATGGGAGCCGGCGGGTGATACGCCTTCGTATTTGTAGTAGATCTTTGCCGGTGTACCCAGCGCGGCTTCCAGCTTGTGAGCGCGGAACAATGGCGACGGACGATACATGCGAAAAGCTTCGCGCACCGGTTCCGGGATGGGTATCCAGCGCTCTCCGGAAACCTCCTGCTCGATAATGGCCATCGGGAAGATCGCCGCCAATGCATCCGGTCCGACCGGTTTGCCGTCCGGCCCGAGCGGAGGGCTGGGCGCATTCGGCATGTCGGCAACGATGTTGTACCAATGGGTAGGAATTTCGGATTCGTCCAGCATGAACTTGGTTTGCGGCATGTGTCTTCTCCCTAGATGGTTGTAAATTATTATTTCCACTATCCACTATCGCTTCAGGGATACAGTTTACTTCACGCCCGCCCGCTTCTGCTAACCGCGTCAATCGGGGGCAACGTGGTAAAATCCGCGTTCATTTTTGAATGTCGCACGCCATGAGCCACACACCAAAACATATAGAAGAAATCCTGCAAAAGCGCATCCTGATCCTGGACGGCGCGATGGGCACAATGATCCAGCGCTACAAGCTAGGAGAGGCAGACTATCGCGGTGAACGTTTTGCCGACTGGCATCGCGACCTGAAGGGTAACAACGACCTGCTGGTGCTGACCCGACCCGAGATCATCAAGGCGATCCACAGCGAATACCTTGAGGCCGGCGCGGACATCATCGAGACCAATACCTTTGGCGCCAATGCAACGACGCTAAAGGCATATGGCATGGAGTCGCTCAACTACGAGCTGAATGTGGCAGGTGCGCGCGTGGCGCGCGAGGCATGCGACCAATTCGAAACAAAAGACAAGCCGCGCTTCGTCGCGGGCGTGCTGGGGCCGACCGACAAGACCGCGACGATCTCGCCCGACGTCAACGACCCGGCGGCGCGCAACATCACCTTCGACCTGCTGGTGGCGGATTATTCCGAAGCGACACGCGGCCTGATGGATGGCGGTGCAGACCTGATCCTGATCGAGACCATCTTCGATACGCTGAATGCAAAGGCCGCGATCTTCGCGGTGCAGTCTGTATTCGGGGAGCGCGGCTCATCGCTTCCAATAATGATTTCCGGAACGATCACCGATGCGTCGGGCAGAACGCTGACAGGACAAGTCACCGAGGCGTTCTACAACTCGCTGGCCCATGCCAATCCGCTCTCCATCGGTTTGAACTGTGCGTTGGGCGCGGAGGAACTGCGCCAGTATGTGGAGGAAATGTCGCGCGTCGCCAACTGTTATGTGAGCGCTCACCCCAACGCAGGGCTCCCAAATCCCTTGGCTGAAACCGGCTACGACGACACGCCCGAGAATATGTCCAGCCACATCAGGGAATGGGCGGCCAGTGGATTCCTCAACATCATCGGCGGTTGCTGCGGTACCTCCCCCGCCTTCATCAAGGCAATTGCCGAAGCGGTGAAGGATAGTGCACCGCGCAAGATCCCATCGAATCCGGTCGAGTGCCGCTTGTCCGGTTTGGAGCCTTTCAACATTGGCGACAGCTCGCTGTTCGTCAACGTCGGTGAGCGTGCCAACGTCACCGGCTCGGCCAAGTTCAAGCGCCTGATCCTCGAGGGCCGGTACGAGGAAGCGCTCGAAGTCGCCAAGCAGCAGGTGGAAACCGGCGCGCAGGTGATCGACGTGAACATGGATGAGACGATGCTCGACGGCGAGGCCGCGATGGTGAAGTTCCTCAACCTGATCGCCTCCGAGCCGGACATCTCGAAAGTGCCGCTGATGATCGATTCCTCCAAGTGGAGCATCATCGAGGCGGGGCTGAAATGCGTGCAGGGCAAGTCCATCGTCAACTCTATCTCGCTCAAAGAGGGCGAGGAGAATTTCATCAAGTACGCAAAGTTAGTGCGTCAGTACGGTGCAGCAGCGGTGGTGATGGCCTTCGACGAACAGGGTCAGGCCGACACGTTCAAACGCAAGACCGAGATCTGCAAACGCAGTTACGATATCCTGGTGAACAAGGTCGGCTTCCCGCCCGAGGACATCATCTTCGACCCGAACATATTCGCGATCGCCACCGGCATCGAGGAACACAACAACTATGCGGTGGACTTCATCGAGGCGACTGCCTGGATCAGGAAGAATCTGCCGTATGCAAAAGTTTCCGGCGGCGTATCCAACGTGTCGTTCTCCTTCCGCGGCAACGAGCCGGTGCGCGAGGCGATCCACACCGTGTTCCTGTATCACGCGATCAAGGCCGGAATGAACATGGGTATCGTCAACGCCGGCCAGCTCGGCGTGTACGAAGAGATCCCGCGTGAACTGCGCGACGCAGTCGAAGACGTGGTGCTCAATCGTGATCCCGACGCGGGCGAGAAACTGGTCAAGATCGCCGAGTCAGTCAAAGGCGGCGGCAAGGAACAGATCGAAGACCTGGAATGGCGCAAAGGCACGGTGCAGGAACGCCTGACCCATGCACTGGTGCGCGGCATCACCACTTACATCGTCGAGGACACCGAAGAAGCGCGCCTGCAGGCAAAGTTCCCGGTCGAAGTGATCGAGGGTCCGCTGATGACCGGCATGAATGTGGTCGGCGACCTGTTCGGCGCGGGCAAGATGTTCCTGCCGCAGGTAGTGAAATCCGCGCGCGTGATGAAGCAGGCCGTGGCACACCTCATCCCCTACATCGAGGCCGAAAAACTGCGTTCAGGCGACACCAGTACCAAGGGCAAGATCGTGATGGCGACCGTGAAAGGAGACGTGCACGACATCGGCAAGAACATCGTCACCGTGGTGTTGCAGTGCAACAACTTCGAAGTGGTGAACATGGGTGTGATGGTGCCGTGCCAGCAGATCCTCGACACAGCGCGCGAACACAAAGCCGACATCATCGGCCTGTCGGGTCTCATTACCCCGTCGCTGGAAGAGATGGCGCACGTGGCAAAGGAGATGGAACGTCAGGGCTTCAAGATTCCGCTGCTGATCGGCGGCGCAACAACTTCGCGCGTGCATACCTCCGTGAAGATCGAACCCAACTACCCGAGCGGCACCACTGTGTATGTCGTCGATGCGTCGCGCGCTGTGGGCGTGTGTAGCAATCTGCTAAGCGACACGCTGCGCGACGATTACGTTGCGGGTATCAAAGCGGACTATGCGCTGGCGAGAGAGCAGCACGAAAGCAAAAAAGGCAAAGCGAGCTACGTCACACTGAAGGAAGCGCGCGCGCACGGACTGAAGACCGACTGGAAAACATACACCCCGCCCAAACCCAGGCTGCTCGGCGTACACAAGCTGGAAGCTTATCCCTTGGAGGCGCTCGTAGAGTACATAGACTGGTCGCCGTTCTTCCAGGCCTGGGAATTGTCCGGACGCTATCCTAAGATCCTCGACGACAAAGTGGTTGGCGAAGAAGCGCGCAAACTGTTTGTCGACGCACAGGCGATGCTGAAGAAGATCATCAAGGAGAAGTGGCTCACCGCCAATGCGGTGTTCGGACTGTTCCCCGCGAATACCGTGGGTAGCGACGACATCGAGTTCTACACCGACGATTCGCGCAAGAAGGTGGCGATGACCTGGCACAACCTGCGCCAGCAGACCAAAAAGCCGGAGAGCATCCCCAACTTCTGCCTCGCGGATTACATCGCGCCGAAAGAATCGAAGGTCAGGGATTACATCGGCGGATTCGCCGTTACTGCCGGGATCGGCATCGACGCCCGCGTGGCAGAGTTCGAGAAGAATCACGACGACTACAACGCCATCCTGCTCAAGACTCTGGCTGACAGGCTGGCTGAGGCATTCGCCGAACACCTGCACCTGCGTGTGCGCCGCGAATTTTGGGGCTATGCAGAGGACGAAGGGCTGGACAACGATGCACTGATCGCCGAAAAATACCGCGGCATCCGCCCTGCTCCCGGCTATCCCGCCTGCCCCGAGCACAGTGAAAAAGGCCCGTTGTTCGAGTTGATTCAGGCACCGCTGAACGCCGGCATCACCATCACCGAGAGCTTCGCGATGCTGCCTGCCGCAGCCGTCAGCGGCTTCTACTTCTCGCATCCCGAGTCCAAATATTTCGCCACCGGCAAGATCGAAAAAGACCAGGTCGCCGACTATGCCAAGCGCAAGGGTTGGACGATGGAAGAAGCGGAACGGTGGCTTGCGCCTGTGTTGAGTTACTAGGCACCGTAGATGAAAGTGATTTACAAAATCACTTACCCAAATGGGAAGATTTATATTGGGAAAGACCTGACAGGAACGCTTACCTATTTTGGCAGCGTAAATAGCGAATTAGTAGAACGTGATTTTTCGGAAGAACAACGAAGAAATTTTTCTATCAGAAAGGAAATTCTGATGGAGTCGGAAGAGGCGGGCGAGATTAATAGTTGCGAATCCAAGTTCATCTTGGAGTATCAGTCAAACAATCCTGCTATCGGCTATAACCAATGGCCAAAATTTAAAGCTAACAATTAACCAAAAAGGAAGTTAAGAACGATGACCAAATTTATAAAAACCGACACCACACTAGGCGAAGGCGCTGAAGCCCAAGCCGGACAGACCGTCATCGTGCATTACACCGGCTGGCTGTATGACGAAGGCGCACCGGACAACAAGGGCGCTAAGTTCGACAGCTCGCTCGACCGTAACGACCCGTTCGGATTTCCGCTGGGCGCGGGGCATGTGATCCAGGGCTGGGACGATGGTGTCGTCGGCATGAAGGAAGGCGGACACCGCACACTGCTCATACCCTCCGAGATGGGCTATGGTGCGCAAGGTGCGGGTAACGATATCCCGCCAAACGCGGCGCTGCTATTTGAAGTGAAGCTGCTCAAGGTGGTACGTACCGAGGCCATCGATACCCACGTGGGCGCTGGCGAGGAGGCGCAGGCCGGACAACTCGTGACAGTGCATTACACCGGCTGGTTATTCGACAAACATGCCGCTGACAAACGGGGTGTGAAGTTCGACAGCTCTCGCGACCGCAACGAGCCGTTCCAATTTCCACTCTGCATGGGCCGTGTGATCCAGGGCTGGGACAGCGGCGTACAGGGCATGAAGGTGGGCGGGAAACGCACACTGATCATTCCACCGGAGATGGGCTACGGCAAACGCGGTGCGGGCGGCGTAATCCCGCCGAATGCGACACTGGTTTTCGATGTCGAGTTGCTGGGCATCAACTAAACTCACTCTATTTTCGACGGGGCATAAACGATGAAACGCATCACTCTTCTTCCGCTGGCACTGCTGTTGGCTGCCGGCATATTTTCAACCACGGCTTGCTCTGAGCAAGCCGCACCACCGATGGAGACAAGCAACGTGACCGAACTGATCAAAACCGATAACAAGCTGGGCGACGGTGCAACTGCAACTGCGGGGCAAAGCGTAACTGTGCATTACACCGGCTGGCTGTACGATGGTTCCGCCGTCGATCATAAAGGTAAGAAGTTTGACAGCTCGCGTGACCGTGGTGATCCGTTCGTATTCCCGTTGGGCGCTGGGCGTGTGATCAAAGGCTGGGACGATGGCGTGGCCGGCATGAAAGTGGGCGGGCAGCGCACGCTGACGATCCCCGCGAACATGGGTTATGGCGCACGCGGTGCGGGCGGGGTGATTCCGCCGAATGCGACGCTGGTGTTTGATGTCGAGTTGCTCGGTGTACAGTAGTCCGTTTCGTGTGGAGCATGTCGAACCACGAACGGGACTGAATATCGTTAGGTGTTAAGGCAAGAAATGCACATCCACATCCTCGGCATCTGCGGCACCTTTATGGGCGGCATCGCGGCCATTGCCAAACAATCGGGTTATCGCGTCACCGGCTGCGATGCCAATGTTTATCCGCCGATGAGCACGCAACTCGAGGCTCAAGGCATAGAACTGATCGAGGGCTGGGGCACAGAACAGCTCGACCTCAAGCCGGATGTGTTTGTGATCGGCAACGTGGTCTCACGCGGGAATCCGCTGATGGAGGAGATCCTCAATCGCAATCTGCCCTATGTGTCGGGGCCACAATGGTTGTCGGAGACTTTGCTCAGGGACAAGTGGGTTTTCGGCGTTGCCGGAACACATGGCAAGACAACTACAAGTTCCATGCTCGCCTGGGTGCTGGAATACGCAGGGCTGAATCCCGGTTTCCTGATCGGCGGCGTTCCCCAGAATTTCGACATCTCGGCACGCATCACCGAGTCGCCGTTTTTCGTGATCGAGGCGGACGAATACGACACTGCGTTCTTCGATAAGCGCTCAAAATTTGTCCACTACCGTCCGCGCACGGCGATCCTGAACAATCTTGAATTCGACCACGCCGATATCTTTCCCGACCTGGCGGCAATCGAGACACAGTTCCACCATCTTGTACGCACGGTACCGGGTAACGGTTTGGTGGTCGGTAACGGACGTGAGGATTCCCTGCTGCGCGTCATCCAGCGCGGATGCTGGACGCCGGTGGAAAATTTCGGCTGCGACAACGGCTGGAATATCGACGCGGATAACTGTGTCACCTTGAACGGTGCAATTCAAGGTACTTTGCAATGGGAATTGATGGGCGAACACAACCTAATGAATGCGCTCGCCGCGCTCGCCGCCGCACGCCATGCCGGTGTGCCCGTTACCCAAGGGTTGGCCGCGCTGACCGAATTCAGGAATGTGAAACGACGCATGGAAGTACGCGGCACAGTCAACGGCATCAGGGTTTACGACGACTTTGCACACCACCCGACCGCGATAGCCACCACTGTCGCCGGTCTGCGCAACAAGGTAGGCCAGGCACGTATCCTGGCAGTTCTGGAGCCGCGCTCCAACACGATGAAGTTGGGTGTTATGAAAGATGCGCTGCCTGACAGCCTGACAGAAGCAGACTTGGTATTCTGCTACAGCGCGAATCTGGGCTGGGATGCGTCGTCTTCACTCGCACCGCTCGGCAACAAAGCATTGGTCGAGGACGATCTGGATGAGCTGATCTCTGCAATCGCGAGTACGGCAAGATCAGGCGACCATGTGCTGGTGATGAGCAACGGCGGTTTCGGCGGGATACACGAGAAGCTGCTGAAGCGTCTGGCTATAGCTTAAGGCCTAAACAATTTCACCGCGAAGAACACAAAGTACTCGAAATAAACTTCGGGATTTCAAGCAGAACCCAATGATATCTTCGCGCTTCGTGGTTGACTGTCATTCTCCCTGATTATCCAGATCCAGTTCCTGTATCTTGCGGGTCAGGGTGTTGCGCCCAATACCAAGCAGGGTGGCTGCCTCGATGCGGCGGCCGCCGGTATGCTGAAGTGCCTGGAGTATCAGGGTGCGTTCGAATTCCATCGTAAGTGTATCCATGATGCGTTCGTCACCGCGTTGCAGTGCCTGTGCTGCATGACTTGCCAAAGCAGAGCTCCACTCACCTCCCGAACCGGCTGCTGAAATTCCCTGCCATTCCGGCGGCAGATCGGCCACTTCGACGATCTGCGATGGCGTCATCACCGACAGCCAGTGACACAGATTCTCAAGCTGGCGCACGTTGCCCGGGAAATCCTGTTTACTCAGATGCTGCAAGGCCGCTTCGCTGATTCGTTTTTGTTCGACATTAAGTTCGCGCGCGCTTTTTTGCAGGAAGAACTTTGTCAGCAGCGGGATGTCCTCACGGCGCTCCTTCAATGGCGGGAGACGCAACCTGATCACATTCAGGCGGTGAAACAGGTCTTCACGGAACAACCCTTGTTTTACCCGCTCATCCAGATTCTGGTGGGTCGCGGTGATGATGCGCACATTGGCCTTGATCGGCTGGTGTCCGCCGACACGATAAAAATTTCCGTCGGAAAGCACGCGCAACAATCGCGTTTGCAGGTCGGAGGGCATGTCACCGATCTCGTCCAGAAACAGGGTGCCGCCATCCGCCTGTTCAAAACGGCCGCGCCGCATGGCTGCAGCCCCCGTGAATGCACCGCGTTCATGGCCGAACAATTCAGACTCGAGTAGATCCTTGGGAATCGCAGCCGTGTTGATAGCGATGAAAGATTTGTCTGCCCGCGGGCTGTGACGGTGCAATGCCCTCGCCACCAATTCCTTTCCTGTACCTGACTCGCCATTGATCAGCACGGTGGCATGGGACTGGGAAAGTCTGCCGATAGCGCGGAACACCTCCTGCATCGCAGGCGCATGCCCAAGAATATCGGCATCGATCGCAATCTCCTCGGCACCGCCGGATTTGCGTTTGCTTTGCTCGATTGCACGCCTGATCAACTCAAGGGCGTGGTTGATATCGAACGGTTTGGGCAGATATTCGAATGCGCCACCCTGGAATGCAGACACCGCGCTTTCCAGGTCGGAATAGGCGGTCATGATGATGGCTGGAATATTAGGGTGGCTTTCATGCAGCGATTGCAGGAAATCCAGCCCCGAGCTACCAGGCATACGAATGTCGCTGACCACGACCTGAGGCGTTTCGTGTTTCAGGACATTCAATGCCTCATCGGCACTGGCAAAACTTTTGAAGTCGATCTGTTCGCGGGCAAGCGCTTTTTCCAGGACCCAGCGTATGGAACGGTCGTCATCTATTATCCAAACGTCTTTCATTTTCTCACCCGATAATCAAGGAAGTGGCAGCATCACGGTAAAGCAGGTGCGTCCCGGTTCGCTGCGGAATTCAATCGTGCCATTATGCTGGTTGACAAAATCCTGCGCCAACGTCAGCCCCAACCCATGGCCATCGGCACGTCCCGATACCAGAGGGTAAAAAATCTTGTCCTGCAATTCCGGCGAAATGCCCGGCCCATTGTCTATGATCTGAACCGCTACAGCCAATCGGTGGCGTCGCTTAATCAGCGTCACCTGTCTTGCGATGCGGGTACGCAGGGTAATTTCACCTTTGCCGCCCATAGCCTGCGCAGCGTTACGCACGATATTGAGCATGGTTTGTATCAGTTGCTCCTTGTCACCGACCAGCACAGGCAGGCTGATGTCGTAGTCGCGCTTGATTTTCAGGCCCACCGGCATTTCAGCCATCACCACACTCCTCACCCTTTCGAGCACTTCGTGGATATTCAGGGCGCTATGGTGTGAGCCATTTTGCGGGGTCAGGATGTTCTCCATCAGCGAACGTAATCTGTCGGCTTCCTGAATGATGACCTGCGTATATTCGCGCAGCC
>JBGSMU010000151.1:0-8428 GCA_041739955.1 Gallionella sp.
CCATGTCGGCGACCCATAAAGGCAGCACATCATATCTGCCAAATGTGCTTAACCGCACATCGTATTTGAGACTAGACGTTCCATCACGAGGGATGATTTGGTCAAATTCACTTGTCATTTGTTTTGTAATATAGCACTAACAACTGAATGACTGCTTGTGCACCGAGCTGACCTCGGAACGTGTTTATAACGATCCCGAAAGCAGTCATCGGCTTTACATCCAAGTCTATTATTCAGATCGCCTCGAAGCTGATACCGTCAGCGCCCAGCACCCGTCCTATTTACAGTCAGGTAGGAGTGGAGGCTGACGGTCACATTGTCGCAAGACCGGAAACGCGAAATTGTCAGGTTCACCAGATTTATGGCGTCTCCACTATCGGCTCAGCAGGCCGGGATATTTATTTGTTCGCAGCTCATCGAGCACTTTGTCAGTCAGCTTCCACGCATCGCCCTTGATGAGTGCGATCAGCTCCTTCCAGACTCGCTCGAAGGCCTGCATCGCATCGTCGTCATTGAAGCGGACACCTGCGGGAAGCAACGGCGCGATGTCCTCGGTCAGGCTGCGCGTGAGTTTTTCCAGCATGCGCTGCTCGGCCACGGCGCGAGTGATCAGATTGCCTTCGAGTGTCAGGTAATAATCGAAGCACGCGATGAGCTTGCCTGTATCCAGCGCGAGTTGTTCAAGTCCGTGATGCAGATCGAACAGATCGCGGTTCTTGCGCCGCTGCAGCAGCGCGCGCAGCTTGGTGCCAAACAGTTCTTCTGGCTCGAATGACGCGATCTCGGTCTTGCCTTGGTACCAGTCGCTTTCCACCGCGAAGGGATACGGCTTGATGCCGAACAGGCTGCCGTGTTCGCGAGTGTTGATCTCGACCTTGAGCTTCAGTGTCGCCTGCGCATCGGCCTCGGGCGTGAACTTGAACACCAGATGCATCGAATGCCCGGCCTGCTCCCGGTTGCACTTGCCGAGCCATGACAAGGCATCGCGGATCGCATCGACCGTCGTGCCGATAGCCCCGGCCTGTGTCTGCACGAGGTCGATATCTTCCGAATAGCGCAGCGGCTGCTTGAACAACAGCTTGTTGATGGCGGTGCCGCCACGGAAGGCGATCTTGCCGTTTAGCGCCGGCGCATTGAACAGGTCGCACAGCGCGCGGCAAATGATCAAGTCCTGTTCGACCTGCCGCGAATCGGGCCAGGGAGCCTTCGCGCTCCATGCCTGGATGTATGAGCTGGGAATCAAAAGTCGATCTCCACAGGCTCGTTGATCACCAGCTTCCACTTGGCGTCTTTCTCGTGAAGATCGGCAAGAGACTCGATCAGAGGTTTGACAGAGGGATCCAGTGGCACCGCTGTTTTAGCCTTCTTGACGAAGGGTTCCAGCGCATTGGCTTGGCGCACATGACCCGCACGGTCGAGCAGGTAACCCAACCGACGCACGGACGAATTCTCGTAGGCGGTGGCGGCTTTCGCGAGCGCGCGCGGATCGGCCTTGGCGCCGATGTCCTTGGCGATCTGCGCGACGCCATTGATGCCAGCCGCCTTGTGAAAATAGCGGGCGCAGTCCAACAGCGTCAGCTCGACACCGGCCACCTTGGCGAAGCCGGCATCGCTCTTCATCTCGTCGAGGTGATCGGTCTGGTTGACCCGCGCGAAGGTCTTGGGTGTCTGGTAGATGAACTGGAGGCGGTGGCGGCCAATTTCGAAGTCGCGCAACTGCTTGGGCACGACCACCTGGAAGACCATGGCTGCCTGGTGCGATGAGCCGTGGAAGGCCGCCGCACGCAGCAGTGAGATGCGGTAGTCGAGTCCCTGGTGCTTCATCAATGGATCGATCCAGCGCACAGGGTCGGGGGCACCGGCAATCTGGTCTTCGGGACGCAGGATGAGATAGAAGCCGTGGCGGGGGTTCGCTAGTCTGTGTTTCTTCATCAGACGAGTAATGGCGGCAGCCAGAGCTTCCGGCTTCAGGTCGAGCGCGGTCAGCGCCGCTTCGCGGGAGAAGTGGGCGCGACCGTTAATAAGTCGGTCATCAATAAATTGTTCAAGGGAAGCCATTCCCAGATCATACGCAAAACTCGACATAAAACCAAGATTATTGCGTATGACTTGGGGATTGACATGAAGGGGTAGAATCAATCGGGTCATTTTCGGACTGGACGCTTGGGCGTGAATCGACATGAGGATCGATTCTGGTCGCGCGGTATCGGCAATGGTTTTTGAAATGCGCACTTTTCGGGCGCATTTTGGAACCGCAAGTCACATCAGATTCGATGCGCCTTCAATACTCAGCCTCTTTGCCGCGCCATTCACAATGATTTTGCTCAAATTCAAAATTTGCTGTAAATTTCGACCCGGTAAATAACTGTTGGTTTTAGCCGGTAGCGGCAAAGCGGTTTTTGCTTCATCTGCCTGCGCCCACTACAACAGGAGGAACGTTCATGCTGGTAAGCTACCCCCCCCCCCGCAAACGCCCTGCACACGCCATTCTACGGCCTCTCACCGTCATCCTTCGACCATTCGGCAGGGCTCAGGACATACCCTTCGATTACGCTCAGAACAGGGTTTGGATGCCTGATCCCGTCGCCGCTGAACGGCCGGAATTGGGGAGCACAATATGAAAAGGTTGCCGGTGTTTTTGAATACCCCTGCGCGGGTGGTGATTGCGGTGGGTTTGATCGTGCTGGCGGTCGAGTCTTTGATCATGTTGCTGATCATGTTGCTGATCTCAGGTTTCGCCGAGGATACGCCTCTGGAAGAAGTATGGTATTTCGTCGATCCCATCCTGCTCACCGCGCTCGTTTCCCCCGCTCTCTATATCCTGATCTTCAGGCCGATGCGCGACCAGCAAGCCGAACTCGAGCGGCAACTCGCCGAGTCGCGCCTCAATGAGCAACTGACGGCGTTAATTGAAGCCATCCCCGATGCGGTCTTCTTGAAGGATGGCGAGGGACGATGGCTGATCACGAATGAACCGGCCAGGCAGATGTTCCAATTGCACGACCTTGCCTGGCAGGGCAAAACCGAGATGGAGTTGGCGGATATGCATCCGGCATTCCGCGTTGCGCACGAGGGATGCCTGGCGAGCGATGAAAAGGCTTGGCAGGCCGGACAGTTGCTGGTGAGCGAAGAAAGCGTGGTAGGAGAAGATGGCCGATGCGCGATTATAGAGTCGCGCAAGGCGCCGGTATTCAGCAAAGAGGGTCAACGCAAGGGGCTGGTGGTCATCGGACGCGATGTCACCGAGCGCAAGCGAACCGAACAGGAACTGCATATCGCCGCCACGACTTTCGAGACACAGGAAGGCATCCTGATTACCGATCGGGATAAACACATACTCCGGGTCAACCACGCCTTCACACGTTTGACTGGTTACAGCGCCGAGGAAGCGATTGGCCGGACTCCCCACATGCTCCAGTCCGGGCGACAGGATGCAGAGTTCTTCCATAGCATGTGGGGAACCCTCTCCCGCGATAAATACTGGCAGGGAGAAATCTTGAACCGGCGCAAGAATGGCGAGGTTTACCCGGCATGGCTTACCCTCTCATCCGTGACCGATGCGGATGGACAGGTGACGCATTATGTCGCGGCGTTTTCCGATATCACGCTACACAAACAGGCGGATGAAAAAATACACCAGCTTGCTTTCTATGATCTGCTCACCAAGCTGCCCAACCGGAGCCTGTTGCGGGATCATTTGCAGCAGGCCATGGCGGTCGGCGGTCGCAGCCAGCGCGAGGGGGCGCTGCTGTTCATCGGTCTGGACAACTTCAAAATGCTTAACGATACCAAAGGGCGCGACATCGGCGATTTGCTGCTGATCGAGGTCGCCAAACGTCTCCAGGATTGCATGCGCAGCAGCGATACGGTAGCCAGACTGGACGGCACTGTAGCCCGATTGGGCGGCGATGAGTTCGTCGTCATGATCAATGAACTGAGCGAAGACGCTCAGCAAGCGGCAGCCCAGGCCCATGATGTTGGAGAGAGGGTTCTTGCCTCCATCAACCAGCCTTTCAACCTCCATGGATTTGAACACCACAGCACCGCCAGCATCGGCATCAGCTTGTTCCGTGGCGACGAGATCGATATGGATGGCCTGCTCAAGCAGGCTGATATCGCGATGTATCAGGCCAAGACCTCTGGCCGCAACACGCTACGCTTCTTCGATCCTGCCATGCAGGCGGTGTTGGAAATCCGTGCCGAATTGGAAAGCGAGTTGCGTCAAGCTCTCGAAAAACAACAATTCCGCCTGTATTACCAAATCCAGGTGGATAGCCTGCGCCGTCCGTTGGGTGCGGAAGTGTTGTTGCGTTGGGAACATCCTGAGCGCGGCATGGTTTCTCCACTGCAATTCATCCCGCTGGCCGAAGAAACCGGACTCATCGTGCCGATCGGGCTATGGGTGCTGCAAACCGCCTGTGCCCAAATCAAGGCATGGCAACACGATGCGCTGATGCGCAACCTGATACTCGCCGTGAATGTCAGTGCCAGGCAATTCCGCCAACCCGACTTCGTCGCACAAGTACAGCGCGTGCTGACGGAAAGCAGCGCACAACCTTCACATCTGAAACTGGAATTGACCGAAAGTGTCGTGCTGGAAAACATCGAGGACATCATCACCAAGATGAGCACGCTGAAACTGCTCGGCGTGAGTTTCTCGATGGACGATTTCGGTACTGGTTATTCCTCACTGCAATATCTGAAACGCTTGCCGCTGGATCAAATCAAGATAGACCAATCATTTGTGCGCGACATCAGTACTGACCCTAACGATGCGGCCATTGTGCAGACCATCATCGCGATGACTGCTGCGCTGGGGCTAAACGTAATCGCGGAAGGCGTGGAGACCGAGGCGCAAAGTGTGTTCCTCCATAGTCACGGTTGTCATGCCTTCCAGGGTTACTTGTTCAGCAAGCCTATTCCTGTAAAGGAATTTGAGAAGCTGATCGCGCAATACGCTTGATTTAACCCGGATGTTTCATAAATTCGCGTGATGATCGCGCAGGATTTTGTTTTGCAGGGGGATTTTGCGAAGGGGTGGCGTAGTTATTCATACGCCCGACCGAACAAAATTTCCATACGAAACAAAAGACCAGCGACGGCGCAAGATGAACGCGCCAAACAGATCCTCGCTGAGTTCCAAAGTATAGCCGCGCCGTTCCGATCTGAAATCAAGTCTCACTGGATATGTGCTCATTTCGCGCCCTCACGCTTCCTGCGCGCTCCACGGTGCGCCACATGTTCTCGTCCGAGGTGTCGGTATAGATACCGGTCGTTTGCAGGCTGGAATGCCCCAAAAGACGTTGGATGACGTTCAGCGGAACGCCGGATATGGCCAGGTGACTTCCGCAGGTGTGGCGCATCCAGTGAACCGTTGCTCGTTCGAACGCTTTTGCCTCGATGAGCTTGCCTTCAGCCTTGAGCGCATTGGCCACCTCATCAAATAACCCGTTCATAGACTTTGAGAGCGCACTGGTTGTTACTCCATCCATGCTCGTGAGGCTCGCGATTAGAGGCGTGTCTGAAGCATTGGTGATAATGTCCGGATTCAGTTCGCGATGAATGAAGTACGTGGTTAAAGCATCAATTGCGTCGCTCGGGATCGGCACGGCACGCCACTTGTTGCCCTTGCCAAGGACTTTGAGCATCCAGCGCACACCCAACCCGTCAGATAGCGGCATGGTGTAAATCCGCCCCACGCTTGCGTCCACCAGCTCCGATATGCGCAAGCCGGTGGAATAGGCGAACGGCAGCACGAATTTCAACCTTTCGGTCTGTCTGGTGTTCGGCTGTGCGGCCAGATACGACATCAGATATTCCCACTGGCCAACCGAGAATGCGCGCATGAATTCCACGTCCGGTGATGGCTCATCGGCGTTGGCTGCAAGCGATTTCGAGACGCCGTTCCACGGATTGAATGCGCAGTACTGCACGCGCACCAGCCACTCGAACAGGCCGCTCGCGATGGTGATGGCGAATTTCACGCTGTTGGCCGATAGCGCGCCATCGAACGGCCTCCAGGCCTGCTGATGACGCGCAGCGCCCTTGTCGCCGAGCCAGGTTGATTGAGGGATGCGGAACGGCCATTGAGTCTCTTCGGTGCGGCCAAGCAGGGATAACCAGTCGCGATACCGCGCACAATCCTCGACCGTAAGACTGGACAGCGCCTTGCCCCGCTCGATCACCGACCACAGGAGCATCCTTTCCGCTTCCTTCTTGTAGGCGCGATGTGTGTTCGGGTTGCCCGATTTAGTGGACAGCCAGGAATTGATCGCCTGATAGTCATTTGTCGCATCGACGCGCGGTGCGCCGGGGTAGCGGTTAGATCCGGTACGGCCATCGAGGTCGGCAGGTGTCGCGAAGGCTTCAAGCGGAACGATTCCAGTGCACGCCGGTCGCGTTTGAATCAGCGCGTTTGCGGTCATGCTTCTCAGTGGCACAAGCGATTGCGCGGGCAACACCCCAAGCGACGATTCATAGCCCCGTAGCCACGCCACGATGCGCGCCGCGCCCTTTTCTCCCAATCCTGGCACGCTGACCCACCAGCGATAGCCGCTTGACGCAATGCGGTCCAGCAGATGCCCTATCGTGGGCAGTCCGGCCAGCAGCAAACGCTTCGAGATCGTTTCATCGAACCATGCAGCCACCCAATCCTCACGCACGGGATCTGCCGCGATCAGCGGCTCAATCCATTTCAGCGCTTCCAGTTGACGGTTGACCAGTCGCTGCTTTTTTTGAGCACGGGTATCGACGGATTGAGGGTGCGCCTCCAGGTAGGCCTGGATCAGCTCTTTTTCGGTGTAGAAGCCGCTCGAGTCGAAATCTGCACGGAAGTCTTCAAGCGATGGGGCGGGAGCGCGGGTATCGGTTGTGCCGCGGATGGCAATGCGCAGCCGGATAAGGTGCGCCTCTCGATGCTTGCCGTGCCGTAACGCGGCCTGGCGCAAGGTATCCCGAATCCATACCAGCGTTGTTTTGGCGCGACGAAGATCCATGCCGGTCTCAAGATACTTGCCGGCCATTTCCGAGATGTCCAACCCCTGAAGGCTCGCCCTGAAAAATGCGATGTGGTGCCGCCCAACCTTTCGCTGCACGAGATTGCCGCTCAATGATTGGGCAGCAACTCGACTGCCCATATTTCCTTGAGGATCGATGGCCTTGTTCACAGTCTTATCCACCGTTTTTGTGGATAGAACTGAGCGCTGCGCGCGGGGTAATCAACCATTTCCAAACGCCCATCAGACTTGTGGCAGTGAAGCCGAACTGCATGACCACCATGCCGGTGGCGTTGGACAACAGACCGAAAGCTATCCATGCCACATTCGATGCCAAGAACAGCACGAAGCCCCAGCCTGAATAGCGGTTGTTCATCGCCAAAAGAGCCGCACCACTCAAGCCGGTGATGCACCCTGCCCACTCGATCACTTCAAGCATCTATCCACCTTTCCAGCGCATCCAGGTGTTCGCCATGAAACACGCTCCGTTCAACCCTGCTCAATTTCCGCCAAACACGGGTTGGCGCAATTGACTTTGCGGCCCGACCATGTGGTGAGTTTTGTCATCGGTTGACCTTTAATCCATCTGATCAAAAACACCCTTGGTGATAGAGCGGGCAACTTCATTTCCAGCCCCCGCGCCGTTTGCCGGCGCAGGAGCTGCCGGAGCGGTCCTGGCAACTTCTGCCACAGGGGTTGTGTTGCGGGTCGGGGCGTGAGGCCGCCCGTCCTGCATGAACGACAGCCCCATTGCGGCGAGCAGGCGCAACCGCTCTGCCCGCGCACGCGGCGAATACTTTGCCAGTTCCGCTTCCAGTTCCGGATAACCCTCGAAATAGTTGATGGTTATTCGCATAACTCCCCCCAACGATTACCGGACATCACGCCTCTCCGCCGCGCCAGAAGCCCCGCGCATTAGCGAACACAGAGTCTTGAGCGATCGTCAGAGGGGTCTTGTCGAAAGCTGCTTTGATTGCGTGTTCGAACAATGGCGCACACCCGCCCACCATCACGATCGCATCAACCTCGGATTCTTCCTTACGCAGCGAGGCTTTCAGTTGCGAGGCCACAATATGTCCGACAGTGGCAGATGCGGCGGCCAGATAGGGCGTGATGTCCACATGGGTACCGAAGACCGACACCGTGTTGCGTCCGGAGCGCACCGCGTTCTCCATCCTGCTTCGTCCCGGACCGCTGCCGTGGTCTTTGCCGATCAGCGCACTCGCTTCATCCAGGATGACCGACGTCGCATCGAGGCTGGTTCCGGACGATGCGCGCTTGAACTCGCCATTGACCAGCAACACCCAGTCAACCGAAAAGAAGCCCGGATCGACAACCAATACACTGGCATCTTCGACTTGAGATGGATCTCCGAGATGATGGAGGTAGTCGGCAAACCCGCCGAGCGGCTGGGGGACGATTTTCACGTCCTT
>JBGSMU010000177.1:0-3373 GCA_041739955.1 Gallionella sp.
TACCAGTATCGGTTTGCCCAGCAACATCAACCAATTCCACATTTCGCTTGCCCAACTGTCCCAGTGCAGTTCCGGCAGCGTCAGGCGGGGGCGTGCCGCTTCGTTGCCGATCCCGCTAACCCGTGCACCGATCTCCCATGCGAGCGCGTAGAGCGGTAATATCGTGAATGGGTTGGTGTAGAGCGTGGTGAAAGCCGCAGCCGGCAGATTGACGCGGAACAATATTGCCAGCAGCACCGCGGAGATCATCTGGAGCGGGCCGGGGATCAGGCCGCAAAACATACCGATCGCGACGCCACCGGCAACCGAGCGGCGATGCAGATGCCACAGGTTGTGATGCTGCAACAGACCGCCGAACGGTTTGAGCCAGCGGTGGTTTTTTACCGTGTCGTGATGCGGCAGGAATTTACGGATGAAATTTCGCATAGTCGCTTTGGGCAAGCTGAATCAATCTTTGTTCAACAGGTTCTTAAGTGTCGATCTCTGCTCATCATAATTTAATTCGTCTGCCTGCACCCGATATCATGCATCCCGCATAGCAGATTTCTATCTGCATGCGCTAATCTGAGCGCATGGTTATCCTTGCCGTATTCTTCACGTTCGGTATCTGGCTGCTGCAACAGCAATCAGGGTTGCCGGATTTTTCCTGGGCATGGTCGCTGCCCGGTCTGCTGGCTGCTTTATTGATCCGGGCGAACGCGCCGGCCATGCGCATTTTGCGCCCCCTGCTGGTTGCCATCTTCGCCTTTGTGCTGGGTTTCTATCATGCGTCATGGCAGGCAGAGCAGCGCCTTTCCGTGAGCTTGCCTGGCGAATGGCAGGGACGTGACATCGAGGTGGTAGGCGTGGTCGCCGAGTTGCCGGGTAACCATGAATACGGTCAGCGATTCCGTTTTGATGTTGAGCGAGTACTCACGCCGCAGGCAACGGTGCCGCATCGCATCTATCTGAGCACCTATTTATCGAGGCAGAACAGTGATGCTCTACTGCCGTTCGCCCTGAGCCGGTCGAAGGGTGAGCGACCTCCATCAACAATAAGTGCTTCGACAAGCTCAGCACGAACGGATTCATCAAGCACGAAGAAAAAGGATTTCACGCCGGTGGTGAAAGCCGGAGAACGCTGGCAACTCACACTGCGCCTCAAGCAGCCGCATGGCGGCAGCAATCCGCACGGATTCGATTTCGAATTGTGGGCGCTGGAAAACAATATTCGCGCGACCGGCTATGTGCACAACAAGGGTGATAACGTGCGTCTTGATGCGCTTGCGCAGGGTGTCGGTTATCGCATCGAATCCTGGCGCGAAGCGATACGGGAAAAATTTCAGACTGTTTTGGATGACGAACCCTATGCGGGGGTATTGAGCGCGCTGGCCATCGGCGATCATGGCAGCATTCCCGCCGAGCAATGGCAGGTGTTCACGCGCACCGGCGTGAATCATCTGATGAGCATCTCGGGTTTGCATATCACCATGCTTGCCAGTCTCGGTTTCGCGATCACCTACTGGTTGTGGCGGCGCAGTACGAGGCTGACGCTGCGGCTCCCTGCGCGCAAGGCCGCAGCGCTGGTTGCGTTGCTGGTGGCATTGGCTTATGCGTTGCTGTCCGGATTCGGGGTTCCGGCCCAACGTACCGTGTACATGGTAGGCGCGGTCACCGGTGCGTTATGGTTGAACCGCAACTTCTCGCCCGGGCAGATACTCTCCATCGCGCTTCTTGGCGTGCTGATCCCCGATCCGTGGGCTGTGATGTCGCCGGGTTTCTGGCTGTCGTTCGGCGCGGTGGCGCTGATCCTGTATGTCACGGCTTACCGCATCGGCAAGTCACATTGGCTGGCGCAATATGCTGTCGTGCAATGGGCGATGACTATCGGCCTGATGCCGTTGCTGCTGGCCCTGTTCCAGCAGGTGTCGTTGGTCTCTCCGGTCGCCAACGCGATCGCGATACCGCTGGTGAGCCTGGTCGTCGTGCCGCTCACGCTGCTGGGCGCGGTGCTGCCGCTAGACGCGTTACTTGTTCTGTCGCACTGGGTGATGTCGCTGGTGATGCAGTTCCTTGTATGGCTGAGCGCATTGCCGCAGGCGGTGTGGATACAGCATGCGCCGCCTGCATGGAGCATCGTTGCGGGTGTTTTCGGTGTGTTGCTGATACTTGCGCCGAGAGGCTTTCCGGCACGCTGGCTGGGTATCATGCTGCTGTTGCCGATGTTCCTCAATACACCCGAGCCGCCCGCACACGGTACCGCGAAGCTGACCATATTCGATGTAGGGCAGGGTTTGGCTGTCGCCGTCCAAACCGGCACTCATGCGTTGCTCTACGATACCGGCCCGGATTTCAGCGGCGATGCAGACAGCGGCAACCGCATCCTGATCCCCGTGTTGAAAGCGCTCGGCATCTCGCGTCTGGACGGTCTGATCCTCACCCATGACGACATCGACCATACCGGCGGTGCAGCCTCGGTGATGCAGGCCATGCCGATCGACTGGGTATCGTCCTCGTTGGCTGATGGTCATCCGCTGTTGCAGGCAGTCAAGGATAACCGCCGTTGCCGCGACGGTGATGCCTGGGAATGGGACGGGGTGGAGTTCGAATTCCTGCATTCCGCCCGGGAAGAAATCTTTTCAAAAAAGACACACGACAACAATCTGGGGTGTGTGATGCGCATCAGTGCGGGCGGGAGGCACATCCTGCTGACTGCCGATATTGAAAAACCGGTCGAGAAGCGATTGCTGCTTGAGCATGCAGACAAGCTCGCGGCTGACTTGCTGGTGGTGCCGCATCACGGCAGCAAGAGTTCCTCCACCTATGATTTTGTGGGATCCGTCAAGCCTGGCTACGCCGTATTCACGGTCGGCTACCGCAACCGCTACGGCCATCCGAAAGACGAGGTGCTACAACGCTATGCGGATAGCGGCGCTGCATTGCTTCGTTCGGACCGGGACGGCGCGATCCTGGTTGAAATGGATGCGCAGGGGCTGAAGGTGGAAAGCTACCGCAAGACGCATCACCGTTATTGGATGCACTGAACAAGTCCTCCGCTCGTGTTAGCTTGTCGAGCCATGAATAGATGAAGATATGCAATTCATCTTTAATGCCATAGTTGCACCACGAAGAGCACGAAGTACACGAAGAAAAACATTGGGTAATTTGGTATTTCGGCATCACCTTTTGGTTGCCTGTTAAAGTTTGATAACACCAGGAAATTGCTTCGCGAGCATCGTGTCCATCGTGGTGAAATGAACCGTGCTTATCCGGTTGTCACAGACATCCACTAGCGGTAGTATGTTGAGTATCTGCCCCCAAGTGGAATAATCATGGTTATCGACGTACTTGAGCGAGACGATCTGCCGTTCCCGCGCTCGCTGCCGGAGTTTCA
>JBGSMU010000179.1:0-4174 GCA_041739955.1 Gallionella sp.
GTGCGTCTGATGAACGGGAAATCGACCGGTATGGCCGACGAAATGGCCCTTGCCAGGGCCGTTTATGGTTATTTCGAATATCCAAAGCAAAATGTGTGGGTGTCGTTCTCATTTTCTGCTACTTATTCAGACCTTCCCTAGATGATTATTTCCGGAAAGATTCCATGCGATTTTGCGGAGTTTACTTTGCTTTGCAAAAGATTGCCGGGCGGCGAGCAAATACAAGTCGATCTCGCTCGCCTGGAATACCGTTCATGCGCCGGGCAATATTGCCGGTTAACCGTTTATTATTTTAAAGGTAGAATTTGGCTGTGTCGGTACAGGCAAGGGTGGAGCTTCCTGTTCCGATACGCACCTGTGCACCGGATGCGGTTTGCAGGATAACGATAATTTATAAATAACAGGGGGAGTTTCAATGAAATCGAGCAAGGGGAGTTGCATCGTACTTCTATTGGCGCTGGGGATGCTGTCCGCCAATGTCATGGCAGGCGAGGATAAGCATGGTCACGACGAGCATGGCGGCCAAGATAAACACGAGGCGTCGGGTGCGGCATGTGTGGGCTTCGGTCCGCAAACACCGCGCGACATCGACAATGCTATGGGAAATAACAAGCGCGTATTCACGATGGCGCCGGAATACACTGAAATGAATCTGTGCAATATCCATTTGCACAAAAATGCGGAACACAAGGCAGCTGCGTTTTCCATCTACGCCGGCGACGGTGAGCATGGTTACGACAGCGGTTACCAGTGCGGCATCAGCAAGCAGCTGAGTCAAGCTGAGCTGGCGCCGACCAAGTCCGCAATCTGCAAGAGCGAGCACGGCGAACTCAAACCGGGCGACACCATCGAGGTGCACTGGGTGCATAGCACATGCGACGTGAAGCCGGGCAAGTCACTGGGCTCCTGTCTTTCCGAGGCATGCGCGAATCCGGAGTTGCGTGTGGAGACGCAGGTGTTCACTTTGGTCAACGATCCGAATGCGCTGGACTTCAACACGATGGACTACGACGGCAATGTGGTGCACGGTTTCCACCAGGCGAAAGCTATCCCCGACAATACCGGCGACCCGGTCGAGTTCATGGGTTCGACCACCGGCCCGAGTTATACCGATCAGAAATGCTCGCCTTATCAGGTCACCTGGAGTGTCCGTCCGCAATGCGCCAAGGTTGATATCAACACGGTAGGCAAATGGTGCGAGCATAATGAGTTTGAAGAAGACCATGCCCACGGGGTACGCAAGCTGGTGACCAATCCGGAACTGTTGTCCGAAATAGAGTAAGTGTTGTAACTTGCGGTGTGGCGACACACTGCATGACGATCAGCCGCCTCCTGCCCTATGGTTTTTTGGCAACAGGCGGCTGGTTTTTTTGGTACGACTGACACACGGGGGCGCTTATGAATCACATCGGTCTTGTTGTTTTACTGTGCTGCGCATTGATGCCGGATGCGCTGGCGGGTACCGGCGCGATCACCTACCGGGAGCAGGTGCTGACGGTAGAGGGGCATGACAGGACGGTACAGGTGCCTGAGGGTTACCGGCTGGAGTGGCTTGCCCCCATGGTGAGTCCGCGCATGCTGACCTTTGCGCCGAACGGCGATCTGTTTGCCGGCTCGAAAGCGGGACGGATATACCGTTTGCCGCCACCTTATACCCGGACTGAGATATTCGTCGAGCCGGGTGATTACCCGCACAGTGTCGCGTTCCGCGACGGGGAGATGCTGATCGCGCGTACGGACGGTTTGTATCGTGCGCCTTACAAACCGGGGATGACTGTTGTATCCCCCGACAAGGTGAAGTTGCTGGCGAGCTTGCCTGCCGGTTTCGGGCATAACACGCGCACGGTAAGTGTGGGTCCGGACCACAGAATATATGTGAGTCTGGGCATACAGCGCAACTGCAGTGAACAGTATATGGGCGAAGGTTATGATTTTGACGATCAGCGCGGCGGGGTGATGGTGCTGGATGAGACCGGTAGCGAAGTGCACTGGCAGTCCTATGCCAGCGGTCTGCGCAATCCGGTGGGCATCGACTGGCATCCGCAGACCGGCGTGCTCTATGCGGATAACAACGGACCGGACCATCATGGATTCGACCAGCCGCCGGAGTACTTCAGCAAGCTCACCCCCGGCTCGTTTCACGGCATGCCGTGGTTCCAGTTCGACGGCAAGATGGTGAATCGGGATGATTGCGCATCCGGGAGCCCGCCCCGTCCTGTCGGGGAAGTGTCGATACCGGTGGCAACCTTCCCGGCGCGCAATGCGCCACTCGGGATGGCTTTCGTGCCCAAAGGCGCGATGGATGCAGGCCTGGAATTCGATGCGGTGGTGGCCTTGCATGGCTCCTGGGGCAAGCCAACGGGCGGAGGCGAGGAGTCGCGTCGCGAACCCAAACTGGTCGTCGTGCGCTTCAGGGATGGAGAGGCGGTGCGCGTGGACGATCTGGTGCGCGGATTTCAGCTGGCCGGTGGCGGTCGTTGGGCGCGCCCCGCCGGGGTGGCGTTCGGGCCAGATGGCGCGTTGTATTTCAGCAGCGATAGCGATATCAACGGTCTGTTCCGGCTGCGCAGGATACGATAACCTTGTAATTAACTTGGCTTAGCGTATCTTGGGCCGGTCTCCGGCGCTCAGGCCGGAAAATTCTCTTTAACCATAAGGACCAAGGCTACATGGATTTGCCGTTCAGGCTGGGCAAGTACGAGTTGGACAAGCAGGTCGGTGAGGGTGCGACCGGCAAGGTCTATCACGCCCGCGATACTTTTACGGATCTTGATGTCGCCGTGAAGATGATAGACAGCACGGTGCTGAATGATCCCGAGTTTACCGAATCGTGCCGCCTGCAATTCCTGAACGAGGCCGTGCTGGCGGGGAGGCTGTCTCATCCCCATGTGGTGTCCATCCTGGAAGCATCTGTCTCCGATGATTACGGTTATGTGGTGATGGAATATGTGCCAGGCGGGAATCTTATCCGGCATTCCTACCATGACACGCTGTTGCCGATACAGGATGTGCTGCAGATATTGTTCAAATGTTGCAGTGCGCTGGAATATGCGTTCAGCCTGGGTATCATCCACCGGGACATCAAGCCGGGCAACATCATGTATGACACCGGCAGGAACGTGAAGATCACGGATTTTGGTGCATCGATATTCCTGCAGGACCAGAACGACCACGCCGCGACCGCCGGAACACCTTCCTATATGTCGCCGGAACATGTTCGCGGCGAGCGGCTCACTCAGCACAGCGATATGTATTCCCTCGGGGTCGTGACCTATGAGTTGCTCACCGGGCGGCTGCCGTTCACGGGTGATACCACACAGGCATTGTTCCGAGCGATCGAGAACGCGAGTGTTGTCCCGCCGACCCGCTATCACCCCGAGATACCCGAGGTGCTGGAAAAGATCGTGCTCAGGATGATCGCAAGGAACCCTGAGGAACGATTCCCGACCTGGGCCACACTGATCACCGAGATCGCCAGGTTGGCGCGCTTCGGGATCGCACACCACGATATATCGGATATCGAGAAGTTCCGCATCATGCGTACCCTGCAAGCCCTGAAGGATTTTTCCGATCCGGAAATATGGGAGTTGGTGCGTGCCAGCAAGTGGTCGAAGTATCCGTCGAAAACCATAGTCCTGCATGAAGACGAGCCGGGTAAAAGCATGTTCATCCTCGCATCGGGAGCGCTGCGCGTTTCCAAACACGATAGCCTGCTCAACGTGATCAAGACCGGGGAGTTCTTCGGGGATATGGCATACATCCAGCGAGGCACGAACCGCCAGGCCACGATCGAAGCCATGTCGGAGGTGATCGTTGCGGAATTCACCTTTGAAGCGCTTGAGCAGCTTGGAGCCAGCTGCGAATTACACCTTGCCAAATCGTTGCTTCATGCCATTACCGGCAGGCTGGCGGATGCGGACAGCCGTATCGTACGCATGCATGGATAACGCGGCAGGCGGTTGGTTTATGTATTTCTTCCATGTAATCAGGTATATTTCGTACTCGCCAGCAATTGCTTCTGGCGGCCCTCGTCAGCCTGCCGATAAACGGTAAAGTGCCGTACCGATTGACGATTTCCTGTTTTGAAAAGATTTAACGCTTAAGGAATCTCTGATTAAGTCCTGAACGATTTGGTTTCATGATGTCAGAAGCGAAGATCGAACAAACGGAGCCG
>JBGSMU010000180.1:0-7072 GCA_041739955.1 Gallionella sp.
TGCATCTGGCTTTCCGCCTGAATTTCGACTTCCCTCAATTGGTTGCGCAAACGTATAACGCTGGCTGTCAATTCGTGCAGGCCTTCCTTGAACACGCGCATTTCAGCCTCCATGCGCGACCTCATCACACTGACCTCACCCGCCTCGTTCACCAACCGGTCCAGCACATCGGAACGCACGCGCAGCATACCGCCCGGCGTGCCGGCGTCCGCCGCACGGCGGTCAGCACGACGCTCAATTCCGGCAGTTTGATCTGTTGCACGTCTCGACGGTACCGGCTTGGGCGCTTCCACGGCGGGCTTGCCGGTACGCAACTCCTCAAGCAAAGCATTGATACGGTCAAAATCCCCTTCGAGGGTATCCCAGTACCCGGCCTCATCACGCTGCTGAGGCGGAGCCAGAACCCGATCCTCCATCTCATGCGCAATTTCACCGATACGCATTGCCCCCACCATGCGCGAACTGCCTTTCACGGTATGAAGCAGGCGCTTCAACAGCTGCGACTGTTGCTCATCTTGCGGATTCTCCCGCCATGCGCGCAAGGATTCGCTGATCTTGGGGCTCAGGTCTTCAGCTTCTTCAAGGAATACAGGCAAAAGCTGGTCATCCAGCTCATCGAACACCTGCGGCTTCGCTTCCTCAGCGTGTTCCTCGGCAGGCTTGGCGACTGTCAGAACGACTGGCTGGAATAAAGCCGGTTTTTCGGCAGATTCAGCAATGATTCCACCACCCGACTCTTCGGCAACTCCTGCGACTGCCTCGTATCTTCCTTCCGGAATCTCCGCATGAGGCGGCGAGACGGTTTCGGCTATCTCCGGCAAATCTGCAGGCTTGGATGACTCCGCCGCCGACTCGTCTACCCTATCCCTGTCCACTCTCAGCTGGGCGACAAGCTCACTGCTCATCTGGGGCATTTGCAATCCGCAAATACTTTGAATCATCCCATCCAGCGCATCAATGGACTGCTCAATCATCTTCCACTGCACATCGTTCAGGGAGACCGGCTTTTCAATATGCAGTTCGAGCCAGTCTTCCAGTGCTGAAGACAACTCAACCACGGCCTCAAAACCCATAGTGCGATTGACGCCTGAAAGTGTATGAGCCGCACGCATAAAGTCATATGGCACAATTTGCGGCCTGGCCGTGCGCAGCTCCTCAAGCTGATGCCTGAGTATCGCAACATTCTCTTTGGCCTCCACACTGGCTATATTGAACAGAGAGGACGAAAGCGCCATTCCGCCGATTATCACCTCCTCTTCAGCAGCATCATCAAGTGTCGGCTCAGGTGTCGGCTCGGGTGTCAGTTCAACTGATGATATAGCTGACGGAGTATCTATAAATTCGGGCTCTAATCCATTCTCGATTTGCTTCGCCGCAGCCACCAGTTCTGCAGCCTCAATGACCGCCGTTCCCTGGCTGCTGAGTATCTCTACCCAACCAACAAAGGCTTCAACAGCGTTGCCTATAAGTTTCAACAATCCTTCCATAGCGGGTTTCTTGTCCTGAAGCCACGCGTTCAAGGCACTCTCGACACTCCATGCAACTTCGCCAAGATCCGTCAGCCCGACCATCCTTCCGCTTCCCTTAAGCGTATGGAATCCGCGACGAATGGAAACGAGCGACTCGTGGTCGCCGGGATTTGCACGGCAAGCCTCATGGTTTCTGGTGATTGCGACCAGCACCTCCTGAGCCTCTTCCAAAAATATTTCAAGCAGCTCAAGCTCTTCTTCCGACAATTGGTGCGTTGCTTCAGGCGCTTGCATTTGCACAGCCTCGACCGTTTCGGGAGACTCAACATCTTTCGATACCACATCCGCGTGGAAATCCGGAAGCTCCGTAACAGCCTCTTCAGTTACATGCTCTGACTCCTCGTGAAGCACCTGCTCTTGTTCGGGCGCAACGGGTTCCATTTGCCCGTCATCCCGGGATGTCTCGACAAACTGCAAGTCCAATGGCTCAGCACGCAGTTCTACAGGGCGCGTTTCCAGGAACTCAAATTCCAGCGCTTGGCCGGAAGGCTCATTTTCTATTTCCGCTACAACCCGGGGTTGTTCATCCGGCAATTGTTCCAAATCTGCAGGCGCCATTGGCAGATCAACCGCCACAACCTCTTGGGGCTCAATAACCTGCTTGGGGATAACGGATTCAATTGGCGGCTCAACAGAAACTTGGGCAGTTTTTTCCGGTGCAGCTTCAGTTGCCTGAACGTGGGCGGGAATCTGACTCGATTTATTCATCTCCTGCAGCGCGTCCTTCAACCGCCAAACATCGCCCGCCTGGCCATGCGTCAGATGCTGCATGTAGTTTTCCAGTGCGCTCAGCGCATCTGCCAGCGCATACCTTTCAATCGATTTGGGTGAATCAAAGGTTCTGGAAAAATGTCGTACCTTTTCCTGCACAGAGCTCAACAAATGTTCCGCGTGAGTCAAAGATGAAATACGCAACCCGCCCTGGATCTGATCCAGCAGGCGAAGTATTTCAATCAGTCCGTCACGCTTGAGTGAATCCCCAAAGAAGGCGTTCAATCCCTGCTCCACGTGCTGCAAGTTCACCAGCATCTCATTGGCAAGCGGACCCATCACGTCGCCACGCTGCTCCATTTCGTAATGGAGATTAACCAGATCGGTGAATTGCTTGGTGTCCTCGGGTTGTTGCTGAAGTGCGGCTTGCATGCGATCGGAAAGTATCCGCGCCTGCTCGGTGAAGCCACTGCCCAAACGGTTGTAGTTCTCGATGCCGCTACCCAGCAACAGCAGCGCCATTGCCATATCCATCGCTATGGAAGTGAGGTTTCCCGATTCTTTGGCCTGATGCGACAAAGTCTGAATCTGCCGGATCAGATGCTGCAATATGTCACGGTCCAGTTTCTCGCTCTGCGATACAAGCTGATCGAGATACTTAACGAATTTCTCGTATGCAGATTGGTCGCCTTGCGCGCACAACTCCCAGCTTTCGACAGCCACGCGCAATTGATCTCCCATGACGCCCAGCAACTGCTCTATCTCACCGGGCGGCAATGTCGATGCTTCGGGCAGATAATCGTCAAGCGAGTAGGTTTCCTTGACTGCATCAATCATGTCGCTGGTGACATGACAGCGCCCTATCAAGTAAAGCATTTCATTCAGAACCGATCGCTCATCCCCGCGCTTACCCTCTGCGGTTGCGCGCAATTGCTGGTCGATGCGGCCAAGCAATTTGCGGGTGTTCGTTTCAGGCGGCAACCCGTCCTGCTTTACGCATCCAAGAAGTGCGGATGCCACCCACCAGAATCCCCGCCTTCCGTCCTGCGGCGCGCATTGCATTGCGCCCTCCAATGCCTGCTGCATTCGCTGCACGGCATCGGACACATTTTCCTGGCGCAGCCAGTGCAGCAAACCCTGCTGGTAGTGACCCCGCAAAACCTTGAGGCGCGATATTGCGTCACCATGGGGCGTCCCGCCCAATACCTGCGGCGGCAATTGCACATCAAGGTTGGGATAAAACAGATCCATCTCGAAAGACATCTCGAGGCCGCGTAACTGCTGCAACTGCTGGTATTCCGGGAATAACCGCAATGCGACGTTACCCGCACCACTCGTCAACGCATCAAGATAGTGCGTGATACTGAACAAGGCTCTTCGTATGGCATCCCGGTGCAATACGGTAACCTGCTCGGGATGTGTCGCCAGCTCGGCCAGCGTGATATCCAGTTCGGCGCAGAATTTGCCAACACCATCCAGCCCGACCATTTTCAACACACCAACCAGACTTGCCATCAACGTGCGCGCTGAATTTACCGCGGTTACGTTATCGGTGGGCGCGGCGAGAAACAGCTCCATCTGCGCAATAATATCGGCCAGCGTACTGTCCATACCCGGTTTAACGGTGGCCAGTGTATTGCTATCAAATTGTGCGCTGTTGTTATTCATGTGCAGTTATCTAGTTTTACAGTTTAAAGCCGGCTACCGAACCACGCAGATCGGTTGCCAGGCCCGCCAGCTGGGCGATGGAATTGGCGGTCAATCTGGTGCCCTCTGTCGTCTGCACGGTGATCTTCAGAATGTCCTGCATTACGTTCGCCACCTCGCTGGCCATATCGCTTTGCACCTGAGTAGAAGTCGAAATGCTGTTGATCAGCGCAGCCAACTCATTTGATACCTGCTCGATCTCGCGCAAGGACTGCCCGGCCATATCTGAAAGCTTGGCCCCTTCAACCACACCCAGCGTGCTTTTCTCCATCGCGGCAACCGCGTCATGGGTGTCTCCCTGTATCGTTTTCACCAGCCCGCCTATCTGCTTGGTCGCTTCTGCGGAACGCTCAGCCAAACGCTGCACCTCTTCCGCCACCACAGAGAACCCCCGGCCGGCTTCACCCGCTGAAGCCGCCTGAATTGCCGCGTTCAGGGCTAGCACATTGGTTTGCTCGGTGATATCCGAGATCAGGTCCACGATCTCGCCGATCTCCTGGGAACTCTCCCCCAGTCTCTTGATACGCTTGGCGGTATCCTGTATCTGCTCACGCAGCACATCCATGCCGCTGATCGTGTTGCGCACCGCACGGGCGCCTTGCTCGGTAGCCGCCAAAGTGCGGCGCGCCACATCGGCAGATTGTGCTGCGCTGGAATCCACTTCCTTGATGGATTGGGTCATCAGCTGTACCGCCTCGCCGGCACCCTTGATTTCCTTGGCCTGCATTTGCGCGGCATCCAGAAGACCCTGGGAAATGGATTCCGCATCCTTGGTCGCATTTCCCATCTGCTCCACTGCCGCGGTTATCCTGGCCACCAGCTTGCGGAACTCTTCGGTTGTGTAATTCAAGGAATCGGCAATCGCCCCGGTAATGTCTTCCGTCACGGTTGCGCGTACCGTCAGGTCGCCATCGGCCAGATCACCGAGCTCATTCATCAGGCGCAGGATGGCACTCTGGTTCTGGCTGTTGATGCGTGCCGCATCTTCGCCACGCATACGCGCATCGGCCATATAGGTTTTAACCAGATACAACAGGGTCACCAGCATGAGCAACCCGAAGATCAATGTCGCAAAATTTGCAGTGCGTTCAGTCACCGAGGTTTCATAAGCAGCCACCAGACGCTTCGACTTTGCCAGCAACAAATCCGAATCATTGACGATCGAGTTTGCGGCAGATTTTGCCGCAACCATGCTACGTGCCTGAGAAATCAATATCTCAACACTGTTACGGTAAGAGCCGTACAAATTTCGGGCACGGATCGCGTTCACATCATTAGCCGGCAAAAGCGCCAGATAATCCTCCCCCTCCAGAGTGTCAGCACCCAGACTGGCAACCTGATCGATAGTGACTTCAACCGCCAACAGGCGGCCTGCATCCTTGCCGATACGCTCCACCACCAGCGCGAAATGGGTTGCCTGCTCCTTTTGGGGGCCATTCAAATCTTCCACCAGATTCTTTGCAAGTGTGCGCAACTCATTACCCACCGTATCAACGGTAGTCAACGTCACCCCAAGGGTGACCAGGCCGTCTCTTCCGGCCTCTACGGTTTCAGCGTCAAGCAGTGTCTTGTTTGCACTCTTCATAAATTCATTGAGTGCGATGCGCGCATTTCCTTTGGTCGCAGGCAGTGAATTACCGCCTTGATCCAGCCTGGTTAGAATATCCTGCATAAGTAAACCGCTTTCCTGCAGCGCATCAAATGCCGGGGATTTGCCGTATAAAGCCTGTTGGGCGGCATTGGCAAGACGTTGAGACAACATCATCAACTGGCTGGACTGCCCCACATAACGGACACTGTGACTGTCTTCCCGGTAACTCATGTACGCGGAAGCCACTGTCAACAGAAAGAAAACGGATGTGGCAATACTCAACAATTTCAATTTGTTGGCCTGCGAGCCACTTTTCTTTCCACCGGCTTTTACGGCGGCTCGTTTACCGAACGGGTTCAGCGAAAATTTCAAAGCCATCTAAATATCCCTCCCTGCGGGAAAACTAACTGCCAATATGTAAAAATTCCGCCTGTTTTAACAGGTCCGAAACATCAAGCTTGCGCCATGATGCGCCCTGCTCATCGCGATACTCCACCTGTCCTCCGACATCATCTGACTGGTCCCATTCCTTTGCGTCACGCAAACCCAGCACCTTCTCAACCAGCAAGGCCGCATTGAAAGCAAATCGACCCGCCACAAGCAGAATCCGATTCCCGCTATCCTCCGGCGTCACACCGCTCTGCTCGTAGGCAGCCATGTCAACCACCCCGTACAAGTTGCCCCGTACATTTGCGACCCCACGAAACCACGGCTTGGTGAAAGGCACTGGCGTCAATGCGGGCAGTGGCAACACCTCGGCGACATCCGCCATGTCCACCAGCCAGTTCCGGCCGGATATCTGCACCCCTACGGTGGAGACCCTCTCCTCTGATGATTCAGCCGCTTGCAAACGGTCGATCAGGTTCTGCTGGAATTCGCGAAGATTGAGCCTACCAGTCATCGAAACGTCCTTGTGATTTCAACCAACATCACCGGCACTGCCCATTCAATACCCGAGGGCAGCATCTGCGTTGCATGTATTCGCATATCAGAATCTTGCGTGTTGTTCATGGTCATCGTCAGCCCAACGCGGCTATCTTGCCAAGAAGTTCAGCCGCATCTATCGGCTTAACCACATAATCCTTGGCGCCCTGACGCACGCCCCAAACCTTGTCTGTCTCCTGGTCCTTGGTAGTGCAAATAATAATCGGGATATGTGCCGTATCAGGATCCTTTGAAATCGCGCGCGTCGCCTGAAAACCATTCATCCCTGGCATCACCACATCCATAATCACCAGATCAGGCTTGCTCGACTTTGCATGCGCGACCCCTTTTTCCCCGTCTTCCGCGAACGCCACCTCGAAACCTTTTTTGCTTAATATTTCCCCGATGATGTGGCGTTCTGTTGCCGAATCATCCACAACCAATATCCTTTTAATGGCCATAATCCTCACCTTCAACTTTTTGCTGGGTGTGCAGGATGACGGCCTCTACAAGGCTTTTTTTGTTGAACGGCTTGAGTAAATATTGATCCGCGCCTACAAGCTTGCCGCGCGCACGATCGAACAGCGTGTCCTTGCTTGTCAGCATGATC
>JBGSMU010000193.1:0-7637 GCA_041739955.1 Gallionella sp.
GCGCGTCGCGTCGTCTTGCTGTAGCGGTCAAAGCTGCTTGCAGAGAGTGTTATTTGTTTCATCGTTCGGCTCCGTTTGTTCGATCTTCGCTTCTGACATCATGAAACGAAATCGTTCAGGACTTAATCAGAGATTCCTTAGATGATGAATTACTGCGCCAATTGTGACTTATACAAATCCACGGTAAATTTCTCACCGCGCTCGGAGGGTGAATACACAACAATTACAGGCCTGCGCGGTTGATAAACCTGTCCATAGGAATCAACTTTATATTTCAAATAATCAATTCTGGCCAATTCACCTGCTTTGAATGGCCCCATAATTTTTTGGAAGTGAATATCTGATGAACCGAATGCGCTATTCAATTGGTATTGATCATTTGCCATCCAGACTTCCCACTTTAAATTGGGCGCCGTTGTAGAGGTGACGGAGACTTCGTAATAGGCTGGCGCATAGCCTGAATACCCATTCTTATCCGGCAAATCTGCATTTTGAATATTCTTCACATGTACTTTTCCCAAACCAGCTGGACTCAGCGCAAACTCTTCGCTCCAAACATCATCGGAAGAAAATGAAGCGCCTTGTTGAGATTTGAAAACCACTGTCGCACTCTCTTTTTCCAAACTCACATCATGAAAATTATCCAATTTGGCGTAGTCACTTGGAGGCATGAGATTGGCGATAATATTGCCGCACCCGGCAAGCCCAAGAGTTGCAAGCATTACAACTGCAGTTGTCAGATGACGGCGTTTCATGTTCATTTTTAATTCCCCAAGATATGAAAATTCAACTACAGCGGATCGACGCTGTCTCGTTTATTACTATGATTATTTTGCTTCTGCTGCTGACAGCATCTGATCCAGATTAGAGAGTGTTTTCTTCAAAGCGGGCCATAGCTTTTCGGAAATCAGGTCAGACTCAGTGGAAATATATTTCTTAACTTCAGGTAAACCTTGGTTTTGTGCCAGAAAGTCGCGTTGAGTTTGCGCGGCTTCACGGCGCTCCCGCTCCACCTCTTCTTGACCAAGTCTTAAGTCTTCCTCGGCTCTTTTTTGGTTGACGAGGGTTTGCTCTCTAACCCGCCCTTTAAAAGTGACTTCATCCTGATATGAGCCACGACTATCTTTGGTTCGAATGATGTCGGGACCGCTGCCTAATGAGTTGTAGAAATTGGCATTGTTATCTAACGCATTCTGCAACCTGTTCGTATTGGCTAATGCCGCCTTTTTCAAACGCTCATTGTTTTCACCCTGGGCTTTGACCAAGGCAACATAATTGGTTTGCTTACGCACTTCTTCCATACCACGCAAGTGATTGATTATTTCGTACAGCTGACCTCTCAATGTGTCCTGATTGGCCGGCAAGTCTGCGTAATAGCGATAAGTTGCTTGAGCCCTGTCTGTATCACCGTTAAATTCATACGTCATACTTTGAACGGCTTCTTTTTCCGATAGCGAATAAAAGTTCGCGCCTTGCAACTCATGCAAGACCGCCTGATGTTCTTTAACATAAATCTCGGCTTTGTTGATGTCTGAAAGCAACTCATCGGAAGGACCAAACTCGCAACTCTTTAGCGTGGCTTCCGCATGACCTATCAGCGGATCATCTACGGCTACACAACCATTCAATGTGAAAATGACGATACAGACCACCCAAATTCTGGCTGTGGTATTGCTTAGATAATCTCGCATAGCTTTCCCTTAGTTTTTCTATGACTTATTACAGGCTGTCCCGGATTCAAGTTTGCAGTGAAAATGTTGCAACAAAGGATAGCTGCCGACTGATATTTCACAATCCCGCGTACGCGGGGGTAGATTTACCGCCCGCTTTTGCTACAGTCACCAAATTGAGCCCATCGGTGATTGAGTGATGCTGACGTTTTATAGAAAACCCGCCTATAGTTTGTTGGCGTTGACACTAATCTGCATCGTGTTGACCGCCTGCATCGCCTGGTTTGCACTGAAACAACCCTGGATGGGTGTCCAGATGGCGGTCGAGGACGACACAGTGCGGGTAATCCAAGTCAAAGCAGGGTTATCACAGCAGTTACCCGTGGGGGTTGAAGTAAAGCGTCTTATATCTGCATCGGGCCATTCGCTCGCGCTAAAGGCCACCGACCTCATCGAAGAACCGGACTTCTTTGATACCTATCCCGAGATGGCCGCATTCTTTGCCCGACAGAGCGAACTCGACGCGATGTTGCGCGACAGTCCAATCACTTTGGTTTGGCTCGATCATGCCGGTGCTGAAAATGAAGTGCAGCTAACGCCGGGCAAGCGCCCCTTTAACACCCTGCCTGCGGTCTTTTGGTTTCAAGTCGTCGTGGGTTTCATCGGATTCTTGACCGCCAGTTGGATATTCCTGTTGCGTAAAAGTGATTGGGGCGCACGCATGTTCGCGCTCTCCGGTTTGATGTTTCCGGTGTTCACCATTCCGGCCGCCCTTTATAGCGCACGCGAATTAGCCTTGCCGGGCGGGACTTTCCGTTGGCTCGCTTCACTCAATCACTTCGGTGCCTTTATGTTTGGCTGTGCGTTAGTGGCGATATTTATGACCTATCCGCGCAGATTGATTCGGCCAATTCACCTGTTATGGCTTCCTGCCATCTTTGGGCTTTGGCTGGCGGCGGATGTATTCCGATGGGCGCCAGATCAGGATTGGGGATCGCGAATACCGGTCACGATAGAGATGCTGATCGCAATCGTCGTCGCGGTGGTTCAATGGCGAAAGACACGGGGCCAACCGCTGGAACGGGCTGCTTTGCGCTGGTTTACATTGTCTATCCTCGTTGGAAGCGGGTTGTTCATTTTCAACGTGGTGGGCGCACAGTTGCTTGGTTTGTTTGCCATGCCACAGCAAGGCTATGCGTTCGGATACTTTCTCATCATCTATTTGGGGCTTGCGTTGGGTCTGCGCCGCTATCAACTGTTCGATATGGATGAATGGTCTTATCGCGGGTTCATGTGGGTGGCGGGTGCATCCTCCGTGATCATACTGGACGCGCTTCTTATCTATTTCGGTTTTACTGAAGCCGCATCGTTCGGTGTGAGTCTGTTGGTTGCAGGTTGGTTGTACTTCCCACTGCGACAATGGATGTGGCAACGCATCGTCAACAAACATGCTTTGAACTTCGATAGCCTGTTGCAGGAACTTTCTGCCATCTCGTTTACCTCGACACCCGGAGAACAAACAAAACGATGGGAGTCACTCCTCGTCAATGTCTTCAACTCTCTCGAAATAAAGCAATGCAAAGCTGAAGATATCAAGGGTGTGATTCTTGAGGAAGGACTCGGTTTGCAAGTTCCCGCTTGCGGGGTTTTTCCGTCCTATTCTTTACGCTATGCAGGTCGCGGCGCACGCCTCTTCTCCACGCGGGATGCGGAGTTTGCAAGTTCATTGAGTCACCTGCTGGATCAAGTAATGAGCGGGCGTTTAAGCTATGAAAGAGGCGTAACACAGGAGCGGTTGCGCATCGGTCGCGACCTGCACGACAACATCGGCGCGCGATTGCTCAAACTGATCCATCACCTGCGCGGCACGCCCGATGTTGAAGTCGCACGAGACGCAATGAAAGATCTGCGCACCGCCATCGCCGCGATGGACTCGCAGCCCGTCCCCTTGCTCGATGCGTTGGGCGATTGGCGCGCCGAAGCGAATTCGCGTTGCGAGGCGGCGGGTTGCCGGTTGCACTGGCAGCAGCCGGACAGATTGCCGGAAGTGCAACTCGTGCCCCGCACCAAAGCCATGCTCGAATCGGTGATGCGCGAACTCGTGACCAATGCGCTCAAACATGCCACCCCGGACAACATCAGGATCGAGATCGGCGCGGATGCCGCGCGGTTGCAAGCATCCGTCTCGAACGATGGCGACATCGCAGAGCCGACCGCATGGAAGGACGGTTATGGTTTGCGCAACATGCGCGGCCGGCTGGAGGAGCTTGGCGGCCACATGGACATCGCCGCCGATTCGGGCCAGGTTCGGTTGACGATAAGGGCTGCGCTGGCATGAAGCACGCCCTGATCCTCGAGGACATGCCGGAATCGCAGGACATGCTGCGCGAGATCGCCACTACGGCTTTTCCGGGCATCGAATGCCAGTGTGTCGCGGACATTGCAAGCGCCGAAAAGTTGATGTCCCGACAATTCCAGCTGGCGCTGATCGACCTGTCTCTGCCCGACGGCTCGGGGATCACCATCATCCAGCGGCTCGCGCAGGATTACCCTGACTGCACCATCGTTGCCGCCACCATCTTCGACGACGACGAACACCTGTTTCCGGCGTTGCGCGCCGGGGCCCACGGCTACCTGCTCAAGGACGAGCCACCCGAACTGCTGATCCAGCAGTTGCGCGGTATCAGCGAGGGACATCCGCCGCTATCGCCATCGGTTGCGAGGCGCATGCTGAGCCATTTTCGCCAGATACGCGAAACAACACTGGTTGACTCTGGCCTGCTCACGCCGCGCGAGCGCGAGGTGCTTGCATTGCTGGCAAAGGGTGTCAGCATCTCCGGCATCGCCGGTGAAATGGGTATCTCGCGCCACACTGTGGGCGACCACGTGAAAAATCTATACCGCAAACTCAACATCTCCTCCCGCGCCGAAGCCGCGTTGCGGGCTCAGAACATGGGGCTGTTGTCCTAGCTCAGTGGTAGAATGCGCGCCTTTAATTTTTTATCGAGCACCCCTGAACCGTAGAAAAAGGTTGGCGGGTTGCTCTCAAGGCAAGCCATGTTATCTACCGCAAATATCACCATGCAGTTCGGCGCCAAGCCGCTATTCGAAAACGTCTCCGTCAAGTTCGGCGACGGCAACCGTTACGGCCTGATCGGCGCAAACGGCTGCGGCAAGTCCACATTCATGAAGATACTCGGGCGCGACCTGGAGCAGAGCTCCGGCGAGGTCATGCTGGATCGTGGCGAACGTCTGGGCAAGCTGCGCCAGGACCAGTTCGCTTTCGAAGACATGCGCGTGTTGGACGTGGTGATGATGGGGCATGACGAGATGTGGGCGGCGATGTCGGAACGCGATGCACTCTACGCGAATCCCGATGCGACTGAAGAAGACTATATGCGCGCCGCCGATCTTGAAGCGACCTTTGCCGAGTATGACGGCTACACTGCCGAACCGCGTGCGGGCGAGTTGTTACTCGGCGTTGGGATTCCAATCGAACAACACCATGGCAACATGAGCGCGATTGCGCCGGGCTTCAAGCTGCGCGTGTTGTTGGCGCAGGCGTTGTTCTCCAACCCCGACATCCTGCTGCTGGACGAGCCAACCAATAACCTCGACATCAACACCATCCGCTGGCTGGAAGACATCCTCAACGCGCGCAACTCGACCATGGTCATCATCTCGCACGATCGCCATTTCCTGAACAGCGTGTGCACACACATGGCCGACCTGGACTTCGGCAAGATTACCGTTTATCCGGGCAACTACAACGATTACATGCTGGCATCCACGCAGGCGCGCGAACAGCAATCATCCGACAACGCCAAGGCCAAGGAAAAGGTCGCCGAACTGAAGGCCTTCGTCGCACGCTTTTCGGCCAATGCCTCCAAGGCCAAGCAGGCCACGTCACGCGCGCGCCAGATCGACAAGATCAAGATCGAGGACATCAAGCCCTCCAGCCGCCAGTACCCGTTCATCCGCTTCGAGTATGACGAACGCGAGAAGCTGCATCGCACCGCGGTGGAAGTCCAGCATATGGCCAAAGGTTTCGACAAGGTTTTGTTCTCCAACGTCAATTTCCGCATCGACGCGGGCGAGAAGATCGCCATCATCGGCCCGAACGGTATCGGCAAGACCACACTGTTACGCTGTCTGGCTGGTGATCTCGAAGCGGACACGGGCACGATCAAATGGACGGACAAGGCGAAGCTCGGCTATTACGCACAGGATCACGCCGCCGATTTTGCCGACAACATCGAAATGATGGAATGGATGACCTACTGGCGCGGACCCGGCGATGACGACCAGGTGGTGCGCGGTACCTTGGGCCGGTTACTGTTCTCCGGCGATGACGTGAAGAAAAAAGTGAAAGTGCTGTCGGGCGGGGAAAAGGGGCGCATGCTGTTCGGCAAACTGATGCTGGCAAAACCCAACGTGCTGCTGATGGACGAGCCGACCAATCACATGGACATGGAAGCCATCGAGTCACTCAACACCGCACTTGACCTGTTCAAGGGCACGCTCATCTTTGTCAGCCACGACCGTGAATTCGTTTCCTCGCTGGCGACACGCATCATCGAGATCTCCGATAAAGGTGTGACCGACTACCACGGCACCTATGAAGAGTATTTGCGTGATCAGGGGATGGTGGTCTAAAAACGACTGCGCTAGGCAAAACTGTGTTGCTCAATGGCTCCAAATGCTCATTTACATATTGTAAATTCCGCTTTATTGCAATTTCGAGCCTTGTTCTGCCATCGCTCGATACATTTTTCTGTTCGACCGTACTCGTGCGTGAACTTCTGGAAAATCACAGATGACTATCGGCGTATTCGATTCCGGCGTGGGCGGCCTCTCGGTACTACACCACATCCGGCAGACACTGCCCGATGAGGACCTGATCTACATCGCCGACTCCGCGCATGTCCCCTACGGCGACAAGTCCCCAGAATACATCTCGGCGCGTTCGCACACGCTGACGCGCTTCCTGATCGAACAGGGGGCGGAGGCCATCGTCATCGCCTGCAATACCGCCACCGCCGCCGCGATAGCCGGCTTGCGCAACTCGTTCGATCTTCCCATCCTCGGCATGGAGCCTGCGGTCAAACCCGCCGTCGCCGCGACCCGCAGCGGTGTGGTCGGCGTGCTGGCAACCGTGGGCACACTGGAAAGCGCGAGATTTGCCGCGCTGCTCGAAAAATATGCGGGCAAGGTGGAGATCGTCACCCGGGGTTGCCCGGGTCTGGTAGAGCAGGTGGAGCTGGGAGAATTGAACAGCGCAAAAACCCGAGATCTGGTCGAGCGCTACACAACTCCGCTACTGACACGCGGCGCGGATACCCTGATCCTTGGTTGCACGCATTATCCTTTCCTCGCGCCGCTGATACGCAAGGTTGCGGGAGAAGACATCACGCTGATCGATACCGGCGCGGCCGTCGCACGTCATTTACAGCATCGCTTGCAGGCAGAGTTGCCCGCAATCTCCGGGACGCCACAGGGAGAACACGCTGCGGCACGCATCACCTTTTACACCACGGGTGATGCCGCAGCGGCATCAGCCATCGCATCAATGTTGCTCGGCGAGCAGGTCACAGCATTGCCGCTACCGCGGGAATTCGCATAACGTATTGACGTCATCCCGGAGCAGTGAAGCATGTCGGGGCAGTTGGATTGACGTCCTGGCATAGAGTATTCCGGAATCTGTTGCTTGCTTGGACTTGAAGGATTATTTCAGAAAATAACGTCCCCAAATTGCATGGGGGTTGTATTTCGCGAAGTTCTGCTTTCGACCGAGGCTGTGTGGAAACACTTTTTTGAAGCGTCGATAAGTGAGCTTCCCCCGATAAATAGTCTTCCAAGGGCGACGTAAAATTAACGTTACTTTTGGAGGAAGCAGATGAAGAGAATACCGAAGCAGGAATACACCGCCGAGTTCAGGGAGTTGGCGATCAAGCGAGTCAAAGATGG
>JBGSMU010000223.1:0-16060 GCA_041739955.1 Gallionella sp.
CATCATCGCGCTGTTCGGCGGCATGCTGTGGGGATTGTCATGGCTCGATCCGGTGATGGGACTGGTGGGCGCGGCGCTGGTTTCCGTCTGGGCTTTCGGTTTGTTGCGCGAAACAGGGCGCGTATTGCTGGATGCGGAGATGGGTGACCCGGTAGTTGAAGAGATACGCGAGGTTATTGCCTCATCCCCTTTCAAAGCGGAAATTTCCGATTTGCATGTATGGCGCGTGGGAAAAGGCAAGTATGCTTGCATTCTAAGTCTTGCGACGGATAATGACGTATCGCCGGAATACTTCAAGGAGCAATTAAGTATCCACGAAGAATTGGTGCATATCAGCATCGAAATCAACCAGCTTGGCGGTTAGCCAAACTCGAAAATGCATTCAACTGAAATTTCTGTTTTTTATGGAACTGGATTTCAATCAGGTACAACATGACACTTACTCAGCAAGATAAACCCAAGCGTTTGATTCGCTACCTGCCGTGGCTGGCGGGAGCAGTAATTCTTGCCGTTGCGGCATGGTATTTCACAAGGGCGAAGCCGATTGAGGTTGAACTCGTCAAGGTCGAGCGCGGTACTGTAGAGGCCACGGTCAGTAACACCCGTGCGGGCACGGTGAAGGCATGCCGACGGGCAAAGCTATCAGCTCCGGCTGGTGGTCAAATTGCAAAAATGAATGTCAAAAAAGGCCAGCACGTAAAAGCTAACCAGATTTTGCTCGAGTTGTGGAACGAAGACCTGCAGGCGCAGGAACAACTCGCTCAGGATCAGCTCAAGACCAGCATTACCCAGTCCATGGAAGCATGCACGGTTGCCCAAACCGCGCAGCGCGATGCCGAACGTGCACAGCAACTTCGCGAACAGGGATTCCTTTCGCAGGAGGCTCAGGAGCGTGCACAGTCCATGGCTACGGCACGGCAGGCTGCCTGCGAGTCCTCGCGCAGTGCTATCGAGCAAAGCAAGTCGCGCATCGACGTCGCAAAAGCAACGCTGGAGCGCATGGTGTTACGTGCACCGTTCAGCGGAATCGTTGCGGATATCAGCGGCGAGCTGGGCGAATATGCCACACCTTCTCCGCCAGGAATCCTCACGCTGCCAGCCGTAGACTTGATCGACGATAGCTGTATGTATGTCAGTGCACCGATAGATGAGGTTGATGCCGCCAACGTCAAGGTGGGACAGGTTGCCCGAATCACGCTGGACGCAATCAAGGACAAAACATTTTCGGGCAATGTAAAGCGTATCGCCCCCTACGTGCTGGAATTGGAAAAACAGGCACGCACCGTGGAAGTGGAGGTGGGATTTTTGGAAGCGGCAAGCGAAGAGAACTTGCTGATCGGCTACAGCGCCGATGTCGAGATCGTTTACGAATCCCATGCGAATGTGCTGCGCATTCCCACGCAAACATTGCTTGAAGGCAAGAAGGTGCTGCTTTATGGAACCAATGGCGTTCTCGAAGAGCGCATCGTGAAAACTGGCCTCGCGAATTGGGATCGGACCGAGATCGCCGCCGGACTGAATGAAGGCGACCTGATTGTGATGTCGCTCGACAGGGCTGGGGTCAAGGCAGGAGAGAGGGTTCAGCCTGAGGCAACCAAGCCATTGAAATGATACAACTGGAGAATGTCAGCCGAGTTTTCATGGTGGGCGATCAGAAGGTCGCCGCGTTACGCGGCATCGACCTGCACATCGCGGCGGGTGACTATGTCTCTATCATGGGGCCGTCCGGTTCGGGAAAATCCACACTGCTCAACTTGATCGGACTGCTGGATCGCCCGAGTTCCGGCACTTACAAGCTGGACGGCGGCAATGTCACCGCGCTGGATGATGTACAGCAGGCGAGGGTGCGCAGCGAGAAGATCGGGTTCGTGTTCCAGGCTTTTCATCTGGTGCCGCGTCTTTCTGCCGCTATGAACATCGAGCTGCCGATGATACTGGCTGGGATCGCTCCCGAAGAACGCAAGGAGCGTGTGGCGCAACTGGTAGAAAACTATGGTCTGAAAGATAGGGCCGACCATAGACCAGACCAGCTTTCCGGCGGGCAGCGCCAGCGGGTTGCGATCGCCCGCGCCACCAGTATGAACCCGGCCGTGTTGCTAGCCGATGAGCCGACCGGTAATCTCGACCAGGCCACCGGCAAGGAAGTGATGCATCTGATCGAGAATCTGGTCGAGCAGAAAGTTGCGGTGATACTGGTGACGCACGATCCGGCGCTGGGCGAGCGTGCCCATCGCCAGATACACATGGTGGACGGCAAGATCGTCACCGAGTCAGGGCGAGGCACATGAGACTGATGGATGTCGCGCACTTTGCCACCGGCAGTCTGCGCGGCAGTCCGACACGCACCTTGTTGATGATGCTGGCGATGTCCATCGGGGTCGCGGCAGTGGTTGTGCTTACCGCCTTGGGCGAAGGCGCGCGCCGTTATGTGGTCGATCAGTTCTCCTCGCTGGGTACCAATCTGGTGATCATGCTGCCTGGGCGCACCGAGACTGCGGGCGTGGGACCGGGACTGATGTCAGGCCAGACGCCGCGCGAAATCTCGCTGGACGATGCCGAGGCGATCTTGCGCAGCCGTGCCGTCAAGCGCATCGCACCGCTGACTGTCGGTTCCGCTACCATTTCACGTGATGCGCTGAATAGGGAGGTGGTAGTACTCGGCTCGACTTCCGGTTTGCTTGAAGTGCGGCACATGGAGATGGGCCTCGGCGAGTTTCTTCCGGAAGGCGATATCCACGAGAGCGCTTCGGTGTGCGTGCTGGGCAATCAGATTCGGCGCGAATTGTTTGGAAACGATGTAGCCGTGGGGCAGTGGGTGCGGATCGGCGAGCGTCGCTTTCGCGTAATCGGCGTGCTGTCGTCGCAGGGCGAATCAATGGGGATGCGGACAGATGACCTGGTGATCGTGCCGGTGGCTTCTGCCCACCAGTTGTTCAATACATCGGGCCTGTTTCGCGTGCTGATCGAGGCGAAGAGCCGCGACTCCATCGAACTGGCCAAAAAAGAAGCCGAAGAGATCATGGTGCTGCGTCACAACGGCGAGCAGGATGTGACGGTCATCACCCAGGACGCGGTGTTGCAGACCTTCGACCGCATCCTGACCGCACTGACGATGGCGGTGGGCGGTATCGCCGCGATCAGCCTGGCCGTGGCGGGCGTGCTGATCATGAACGTGATGCTTATCGCCGTGGCGCAGCGCGTCAAGGAGATAGGCCTGCTCAAGGCACTGGGTGCACCCGGTAAACAGATACGCAACCTGTTCTTTGCCGAAGCTGCATTGCTCTCAAGTATCGGCTGCGTGGCAGGACTGATGCTCGGTTATGCGGGTAGTTTCGTGATCGGTCAGATCTATCCGTCACTGCCGGTCTCCCCACCCTGGTGGGCGGTAGTCGCGGCCTGCGTGATCGCGCTGGGAACCGGCATCATGTTCAGCGTATGGCCGGCAAGGCGCGCGGCCAAACTTGATCCGGTGACTGCGTTGGCGGGGCGGTAATCAAGCATGTTAATTCCCGACCTGATCAAGCTCACCACTTCCAGCTTCCTATCATACCGGATGCGCAGCTTTCTGACCGGGTTGGGCATCGCCATCGGTATCACGGCGGTGATCCTGCTCACCTCCATCGGCGAGGGACTGCACCAGTTCATGCTGGCCGAGTTTTCCCAGTTTGGTACCAATATCATCAACGTGCAACCCGGCAAGACGCAGACGCAGGGTGGGAACGTCGGTATCTTCGGTTCGGTCAGGTCGCTTACGCTTGCGGATGCGGATACGCTGCGCCGCCTGCCTTATGTCGAGCATGTCATTCCCGGTCTGGCGGGTAATGCCGAGGTGCGCGCCAATGGCCGGACTCGCCGCACGATGGTGCTGGGCGAGGGGCGGGATTTCGTGACGGCATTCACGATGAATATCCAGAGTGGCAGCTTCTGGCCGGACGAGGACAACGAACAGGCACGCGCCCTTGCGGTGATCGGTTCGAAGATCCACCAGGAGCTGTTTGACGGGGCGAGCCCGCTCGGCAGCTATATCCGCATCGGCGGCCAGCGTTATCGCGTGATCGGCGTGATGGAGCCCAAGGGGCAAATCCTCGGCATGGACATGGATGACACGGTGTTCATCCCGGTGGCGCGTGCGATGGAAATGTTCAATCGTCCCGGCGTGATGGAGATCAATATCAGTTACCGCGCCGATGTCGATGCGGATACCGTGATCCGCATCATCAAAACGCGCATGATGGAACAGCACGGGCGGGAGGACTTCACCATCATCTCCCAGGAACAGGCGCTGGAAGTGCTGAGTTCGGTACTTAATATCCTAACCTTTGCCGTTGGCGCATTGGGCGGCATATCGTTGCTGGTCGGCGCGGTGGGCATTCTTACCATCATGACCATGGCTGTCAGCGAACGTACCGCCGAGATCGGCCTGTTGCGTGCGCTTGGTGCACAGGAGCAGCAGGTGCTGACGCTGTTTCTGGGCGAGGCGATGCTGCTGTCGGCGCTGGGCGGTTTCGCGGGGTTGGCGTTGGGCATCGGCATAGCACAGGGTTTGCACCTGTTGTTCCCGGCACTGCCGGTACATACCCCCTGGTTGTATGCCGTGCTGGCGGAACTGACAGCGGTCAGCATCGGCCTGATAGCCGGGGTTGCACCGGCACGGCGGGCGGCAAGGCTGGATCCGGTGGAAGCACTGCATGCGGAGTGAGTCTTGCGACATCTTCTGCAATGTCATCGACAACTACGGTGACATCGGCGTGTGCTGGCGGCTGGCGCGGCAACTGGCGAATGAGCACAATTTTCAGGTGCGATTGTGGGTGGACGATCTTGGCAGCTTTGCAAAACTTTGCCCGGAAGCGGATGCCGCGTTGGAGAGCCAGCACTGTCGCGGTGTGACAGTGTACCTGTGGCGCAAGGAATTTCCGGATGTGCAGCCGGCAGCACTGGTGATCGAGGCTTTTGCCTGCAAGCTTCCGCAAAAATATATCGAATCTATGGCAGCGCAGGTACACAAACCTGTATCGATCAATCTCGAATATCTTTCGGCTGAGAAATGGGTCGAAAGTCATCACAAATTGCCTTCGCCGCATTCCACTCTTCCATTGAGCAAATATTTCTTTTTCCCCGGGTTTACAGCAAAAACGGGCGGTTTGCTGCTGGAGCATGATTTATTGGCGCGACGCGATGCGTTTGTCAACGAGGTCGCACTGCAACAGGGATTCTGGCGTTCCTGCGGCATGGAGATACCGGCTGCCGGAACTTTGAAGATATCGCTGTTTGCTTATGAGAATTCGGCTCTGGAGACATTATTCAATATGTGGGCAAAAAGCGGGGAGCAGGTTATTTGTCTTATTCCCGAAGGGAAGATCCTGAAACAGATCGGGCTATATTTTGACGATGCCCAACCCGGCCCGGGCAAGAAATATTCTCGTGGTAATTTGCAGGTTTGCATCCTGCCTTTTGTAGAGCAGGAACGTTACGATGAGCTGCTGTGGGCATGTGATGTCAACTTCGTGCGGGGCGAAGATTCATTTGTACGGGCACAGTGGGCAGGTAAACCATTCGTCTGGCAGATATATCCGCAGCATGACAACGTGCACTATGACAAGCTCCTGGCCTTCCTGGACGTTTACACCTTTTCACTCGATGCATCGGCTGGCAAAGCGACACGGAATCTGTGGCATGCCTGGAACCCGGAAAGTAGCCCTGAAGAGTCGGATTTGGCCGGTGTGGGGCAGGCATGGACAGACTTTATCGCGGCAAGAGACGAGCTTGAACACCATGCGAAACTTTGGATAAGACAACTGGAGAGTAATAATCAGGTATTGAATTTACTGGATTTTTCGCTAGATATCGGTAGAATTCGCGCCTTCGAAATTGAGGGGCAGTAAACATGAAAACAGCACAAGAGCTACGCGCGGGTAACGTCATTAATGTGGGTGGTGAACCTATGGTGATCCTGAAGGCGGAATACAGTCGTTCGGGCCGTAACGGCTCGGTGGTTAAGATGAAGATGAAGAATCTTCTGACCGAATCGGCAAAGGAAACCGTATATAGCGCCGACGACAAATTCGATCAGATCATCCTGGATCGCAAGGAGTGCAACTATTCCTATTTTGCCGATCCGATGTATGTGTTCATGGATCAGGAATACAACCAGTACGAGATCGAAGCAGAGAACATGGGCGATGCAATGAACTACATTGAAGACAGCATGCCATGTGAAGTGGTGTTTTACAACGACAAGGCGATCTCTGTCGAGTTGCCAAATACCATTGTGCGTGAAGTCGTTTACACCGAGCCATCGGTACGTGGCGATACTTCCGGCAAGGTGATGAAGCCGGCCAAGATCAGCTCGGGTTTTGAACTGCCCGTCGCGGCCTTCGTCGAGATCGGCGACAAGATCGAGATTGATACCCGCACCAATGAGTTCAAGAAACGCGCTTGATTACTCTTTGCCAAATCAGGAAAGCCAGCTGAAAAGCTGGCTTTTTTGTTTGGTGTCGCTAAAACTTTTCCTTGAGTTCTGCCAGAAAGGCAGAAGTCTGTTCGGGGGGGAAAAGTAACGCGCCACTGATCCAGAAAACATCTTCAGCACGACCGCCCAACGTGTTGATTTTGGCGCGGTGCAGGCGGATGCCACGCTGGTCGAATATCTGTGCGATGCGAGCCAACAGCCCCGGTCTGTCTCCGGCAACTATATAGAGCAGGTATAAACCTTTTGGGGCTGGTTTAAGTTCGACTTGGGTGCGTATCGGGAAGTGTTTAAGTTGGCGGCTGATGCGTCCCGAAGCGGTGGGAGAGACGGGCTTGGCATGTGCGATCTGTTCGGTAAGCTCGAACTCGATATAGGTCATGATGTCACGGTATGCGGTGTCACTGCGAACGGCTTCCATGATCTGGAAGCTGTTCAGCGCATAGCCATGACGGGTGGTGTGGATCTTGGCTTCAACGATGGTGTAGTTCATTCGTGCGAAAAAATCGCAGATGTGCACGAATAAAGCGCGCTGGTCGGGGCAGTAGACCATCACCTGCAATCCTTCCCCCGCACGGCTGAGGCGCGCCTTGACTATGGGTTTCCCGGGGTCGACATTGAAAGCGAGCAATCGGGTTTGCCATGCGATCTCATGGGCTTCGTGGTCGAGAAAGTAACTGTCGTCGAGCTGTGCCCAGAGTAACTGGTAGTTTTCAGGCGATAGCGCATACAGGTTAAGCGCCTGGGCGGCTTCGTTTCGGATCATGCCCAGCTGGTCGTCGACCTGTCCGTCGCTGAGAAAACTGCGCGTCTGCTTGAACAGGCTTCCCATTAACTGGGCTTTCCATGCGTTCCATACCTTGGGGCTGGTTCCCCGGACATCGGCAACGGTAAGCAGATAAAGCGCAACCAGATAACGGTCGTTCCTGATGTTGCTGGCGAAACTTGCAATGACTTCCGGGTCCGATAGATCCTGCTTTTGTGCAGTGGCGGACAGGGTGAGGTGCTGCTCCACCAGCCACACTATCAGGTCAGAGTCGTCTCGGCTAAGCCCATGTACTTTACAGAATGCACGAGCATCCTTTTTGCCAAGAACCGCGTGATCACCACCGCGTCCCTTGGCGATGTCGTGGAACAGTCCCGCAATATATAGCACTTCAGGACGCGCGAATTCTGCTAACAGTTTGCTGCATAGCGGATATTCATGTGCGAATTCAGGCACGGCGAATCGGCGCAGGTTGCGAACCACCATCAGGATATGTTCGTCGACAGTGTAGACATGGAACAGGTCATGCTGCATCTGCCCGACGATGTGTCCGAATGCCGGAATATATGCACCTAAAATGCCGTACTGGTTCATCCGTCGCAGAGCATGCAGTACGCCTTGGGGCTGGCGCAGGATAGTCATGAAGAGAGCGCGATTTACCGGATTACGGCGGAATTTTGCATCTATAGAGTGCTGGGCGCGCCAGAGCGCTCGCAAGGTCACCGCAGTCAGGTCGGTCAATTCCGGATGCCGTTCCAGTATCAGGAATAGTTCGAAGATCGCTTCGGGTGTATGCTCAAAAAGGAGCTCATCGCGTATTTCCAGAGAAGTATCGACACTCCGGAAGCGTTCATTCAGCGCCTGTACAGGACGCGTTTCCTTGAACAAATAGTCCCGCAGGTTTTGCAGAAGAATGGTATTGAACTGGCGTACCGAACGCTTGGTCTGGTAGTAGCGCTGCATCAAGTGTTCGCTGGCACGGCGATTTGCAGATGTCTCAAGTCCCATCTGTTCGGCCAGTGGTGTCTGGAACTCAAAGAGCAGCCGGTCTTCGCGGCGTTTGGCAAGATAATGCAGGCGGATACGCAGCGTTTGCAGCAGCGTATCGTGTCTGTTGATCTGTCGAGCCTCTAGCGCTGTTATCAGACCAGCGCGTGCCAGTTCAGTCCAGCTTGTGCCCAGTCCGGCAGCACGTGCGATCCAGTTGATGGTTTGCAGGTCGCGCAGGCCACCGGGACTTTCCTTGAGGTTCGGTTCGAGGTTGAAGTCGGTATCCAGGAAGCGCTTGTGACGTTGCTGTTGCTCCGCTTGCTTGGCGACAAAAAATGCACGTGGATCGAGATATTGTTGCAACAAGTTCTTTAATTCGCAGAACAGCCTGTTATCACCTGTGAGCAGGCGCATTTCGAGCAGGTTTGTTTGTACTGTGATGTCGGCTGACTCATTCAGGCATTGTGCGATGGTGCGGATACTGTGACCGACTTCAAGGCCGATGTCCCATAGCTCACTTATCAGCTGCTGCAACTTTTGCTGCAAAGACTCGTCGGGTTCGGCATCAAGCAGAATCAGCAGGTCGATGTCGGATTTTGGGTATAACTCGCCGCGCCCGTACCCGCCCACCGCGACCAACGCTATATGCTCCGGCATATCGAGTTGCTGCCAGACCTGTTGCAGGTATTGGTCGATCAGTCTGCAGTGGGCTTTCAGCAGTGGTGCTGCCTTGCCTTTTTCCAGATAGCTCTGCTCGAGCACTTGCCGATCGCGACGCAATGACTCGCGAAGATCGAGAGTATGGCTAGGCGTTCGGTGGGGGAGGGCAGCCATCGGAAACTGTCAGTACTTCATACCCAGAATCGGTGACGAGTATGGTGTGCTCATATTGCGCAGAAAGCGAGTGATCCTTGGTAACGACAGTCCAACCGTCGCCCAGTTGTTTGATGGCTGCCTTGCCGACGTTGATCATCGGCTCTATCGTGAAAACCATACCGGGTTCGAGTCTCAAGCCGGTGTTTGGCGTGCCGTAGTGCAGGACTTGAGGATCTTCGTGAAACTTTTTTCCGATACCGTGTCCGCAGAATTCGCGTACCACACTGTAACCCATCGGTTCGACGAAACTCTGGATCGCATGACCGATATCCCCTAGATACGCCCCGGGCTTTACTACGTTAATACCAAGCCATAGTGCCTGATAAGTCACTTCACACAGGCGTTTTGCCTGAATCGATGGTTCGCCCACATAGAACATGCGGCTACTGTCCCCATGATACCCATCTTTGATGACGGTGATATCCAGGTTGACGATATCGCCATTCTTCAGGGGTTTGTCGGCAGGCACGCCGTGACATACCTGGTGGTTGATCGATGTGCAGATTGATTTCGGATAGGGACGGTGGCCGTTAGGGGCGTAATTCAGGGGAGCAGGGATTCCTTGTTGCACTTCCACGATCAGGTCATGACATAGCTTGTCGAGTTCATTTGTGGTTACGCCAGCCTTGACGAAGGGCCCGATGTAATCGAGTACTTCGCTGGTCAGCCTGCCGGCTACGCGCATCTTTTCGATTTCCTGCTGGGTTTTGATGGTTACTGACATTATCTTTTATTCTTAAATTGGATGCTTGAGCGTATCACGTGAATTCAATAACCGACAATCGTGCTCTAGGAAGGGTTATTCAATCTGAAAATTTAAGTACGAAAAAATGCGGGCTGACGATAGCCCGCACTTCAGTAGTTTGAATTACCTATTCAACTGGTTCTTTTATCGCCCCATTAACGCGTACTTTCTTTTCTTCTTTTAGTATAGAGTGGATTTCAACTCGTCGATTCTTTTCACGTCCTTCAGCGGTGGTGTTATCGGCAACAGGGTTGGCTGGCCCTAGCCCTTTTGTAGAGATTCGGTCTGCTGAAATTCCCTTGTGGACTAAAAACTTTTTGACCGAATTTGCACGATTTTCCGATAGTTTGATGTTATTTTTCTCGGAACCTGTGCTGTCAGAGTATCCAATCAATTCAAGTTTTGCATCAGGAATATTATTGGCAAAATCAATAACCACAGCCAACTGTTTATCAGCAGAATCATTCAATTTGGAAGAGCCTGATTTAAAACTTGTACCTTCAATGTTGACAGCTTTATCTTCCAGCAGGACTCTCCATTCTTCCACAGGTGGGGGGGGGGCTAGTGGAGCGGGAGGTGCCGGTGGCGGCAGGGTGTGTCCTAGAAATGACGACAATGCCACGATATCTTGCTCTGAAAGTCGCCCAGCGATCAGCATCATCATGCCAGAGCGGTCATTGTCCCGGGTGTTATTCTTGAAATCGGTTAACTGCTTGATCAGATAATCCTTGTGTTGACCGCCGATTATGGGGAACAGGGGATTGTTTAGTGGTTCCCCCTGGCCATGTTTGCCATGGCACATCACGCAACGGAATGATCCGCTATTTGCATTCCCTTCGTTGTATAGTTTTTCGCCATCAAGGTATTGGGCCTGCTCTTTTTCGTCTTCTGTGACAGTGGTAGTCATCAAATTCTGGCTGGCGAAATAGGCCGCGATATCGAATAATTCCGGAAATTCGCCGACACTTAAAGCCATATCGGTCATGGTTGGGTCCTTGCGGGCACCATTCTGGAATTCACGGAATTGTTTCTGGATGTAATCGGACCATTGTCCGGCCAGTTTAGGGAAGGTACTCATGGCACTGTTGCCGTCTTCTCCATGACAACCCTGACACATTCCTGAAGCTTCTTTGCCTGCTTCAGGATCGCCAGGACCGATGCGCTGTTTTATCTCCGCTGGTGTATCTCCCGCAACAGCAGGGGTCGCGATCAACAGTCCCGCAGCAAATGCGGCGGCAATGTAATTTCTGATTTGCGACACGTATTCTCCTTCAGACCTTGATAATCACTGCTTAATTGTTTCGTATATGCGTTGTTGCGTCAATTCTTCTTTCTGGGCTAACCATCCGGACCATGATGCTATTGATAGCGAAGTGCCTCGATCGGGTCTAGCAACGCAGCTTTACGAGCCGGATAAAAGCCGAAAAAAATGCCGATTGTCGCGGCCACGCCAAAAGCCAATAGTATTGAACTGCCTGAAATGATGACAAATGTGCCGGTCAAGCTTTCGACAAGAAAGGCACCGCCGATGCCCAGTAGCAATCCGATCAGGCAACCGACCACGGAAATGATGATGGCCTCCAGCAGGAACTGCATCAGGATGTCCCGTTCACGCGCGCCGATGGCCATTCGGATGCCAATCTCGCGTGTGCGTTCTGTCACCGAGACCAGCATGATGTTCATAATGCCGATGCCGCCAACCAGCAGCGATACCGAGGCGATCGCACCGAGCAACATGGACATGATACGGGTGCTTTCCGCCGCAGAATCGGCAACTGCGGTAAGGTTGCGCAGAAAGAAATCGTCATCCATGCCTTCACGCAAGCGGTGCCGTTGTCGTAGCAGGGCGGTCATGTTTTTTTCAACCGCAGGCATGATTTCCTGGGTGGTGGTTTGCGCCATGATCATTCGTACCGAGCCCGGGAATTCGGTGCCGAATACCTGTCGTTGAGCGGTGGTCAGAGGAATGATGATGGTGTCATCCTGGTCGCGCCCGTCCATGCTTTGCCCCTTGAGGCCCAGCGTGCCGAGTATCACAATCGGACTCTGCCGGATGCGTATGGTCTTGCCGACCGGATCCTCATCGCCGAACAGGTTTTCGGCAGCGGTCTTGCCTATCAGTGCAACGCGTGTGGCCGAACGCACATCGGAATCGGTAAATGCCGAACCGGTATCGATAGTCCAGGAGCGTGCGTCCAGATAGGGCGGTGTCGTACCGATGATGGAAGTGTTCCAGTTATTCGGGCCGTAAATGACCTGTGCGCTTCCCGGGTGGATCGGGGCTGCGGCCTGTATACCTGGCAGCTCTGCAATGGCATTGGCGTCCTCGACCGTCAGGGTGTGGGCGCCACCGCTGGCTGATCTCACACCGCTGCTTGATGTGTGGCCGGCCAGCAGTATGAACAGATTGCTGCCCATCGCGGAGATGCTTTCCTTGATCGCATATTGCGCCCCCTGGCCGATCGCCATCATCAGCACCACTGCGCCGACGCCTATCACCATGCCCAGCATGGTCAGGAAGGTGCGCAGCCGGTTTGCACCCATTGCCCGCCATGCTTCGCCAAGCATCGCGAAGATCATGACGCCGCCTCAGTGCAAGGATGGAAAGCGACAACCTGAGAAGGTTCGGTGGCAGGCGGCATTACCTGCACCTGCGCTTCGCGTACCCTGTTCATGCCGCCACTCCAACTTGGGATGTTGGTTGGTCATTGACGATGTGTCCGTCCAGGAAACGAACCTGTCGTTGGGCGTGCTGCGCGATATTGGGTTCGTGCGTGACCAGTATGATGGTAATCCCTTCCCGGTTGAGCGATTCAAATAATTCCATGATTTCTTCGCTGGTATGACTGTCCAGATTGCCGGTGGGCTCGTCAGCCAGAAGCAGGCGAGGGTTGTTGACCAGCGCACGTGCTATTGCGACTCGTTGTTGTTGGCCACCGGAAATTTTGTTGGGCATAGCGTCGAAATAGTTTCCCAGTCCAACTCTGGTCAAAAGTTCGCGTGCACGCTGCTGGCGAGCTTCGTGACCTACGCCGCAGTAGATCAAAGGCAATGCAACATTGTCCTGCAGTGACATCCGCTGGAGCAGATTGAATCCCTGAAAAACGAATCCGATCGAGTTATTTCTCAATGCTGCGAGCTCATCCCGGTTAAGCTCGGCGATGTCTCTGTCATCCAGCAGATAACGCCCGGTGGTGGGAGTATCAAGGCAGCCGAGGATGTTCATGAAGGTGGATTTCCCAGAACCGGACGGCCCCATTATCGCGACAAACTCACCTGCGGCGATATTCAGATTCGCATCTTTCAGGGCCGGAAACAGTTCTGCAGAAGTCTGGTAGGACTTGCCCAGTTGTTCTATACGAATGACATGCGCAGACATCAGAACCTCATGCGCATCGGCTGGGATCCGGCAGAAATACTTTCAGATGCACGGGATTCTCCAAGAATGATCTGCTCGCCAGTCTTGAGTTCTCCGCCGGTGATCTCGGTGTTGCGGTTATCTGTGATACCCAGTATTACATTACGAAGCTTCGGTTTACCTTGTTCCAGCACATACACTTTGCCCGAAAATGCGTCGCGTTTTATTTTTGGAGTGTCGGATTTCTCTGATTTCTGCTCGATTTCATTGCTTGGCTTGTAGCGAAGGGCGGCATTGGGAACCATCAATGTATCCTTGCGTTCTTTAACAACGATACTTACATAGGCGGTCATGCCGGGCAGCAGGATCTTATCCGGGTTATCCACATTGATCACCACGTTGTAAGTGACGACGTTCTGCTGGATCACGGGATTAAGGCGTATCAGTTTTACTTCTCCCATGAAACTCCTGTCGGGGAAAGCATCCACGGTGAAACGGGCTTTCTGGCCGACACGGATGTTGCCGATATCTGCTTCGGCAAAACTGGCGTCGATCTGCATATTGGCCAAGTCCTGTGCGATCTTGAACAGGGTGGGTGTCTGGAAGCTGGAGGCCACGGTTTGCCCGACTTCTACCTGTTTGTCTATGACCACGCCGGAAACTGGCGAGCGCACCACTGCGTATCCGACATTTGCCTGATCCCGTTCTACTTGGGCCTGGGCGGTTTGCAATTGCGCGGCAGCGGCCTTCCTGGCCTGTATGGCGGCATCGAGTTCCTGCCTTGAGACGTAGTCCTGCGCAAACAGGTTCTGCATACGCGTTTCATTTGCGACAGCCAAGTCCAGCGAGGCGGTGGCGCTCTGTACACTTGCCATCGACTGCTTGAGTTGGGCATCCAGTATCGAAGCGTCCAGTTCCAGTAACCTGTCTCCCTGTTCTACCTTGCTGTTGTTGTCTGCGTATAGCTTCTTTACCCTGCCGGAAACCTGGGCGCCAACGCTAACCAGGGTTACCGGGTTGATCGTGCCGTTGGCGGAAACTGTCAGATTGACGTCCCCGTTTTCAGCTTTCTGTAATCGATACTGCTGCTCGGGCGCCGGGGTATTCAATTGGCGGTAGGCAAAGATGCCTGCGCCGACCACGATTATCGCGATCAAAGACATGACAGAAGGTGAGCGTAGTGAAATTTTCATGGTATTTCGTTTTCTCGCTTGTTCAACGGGGTTGGTCCGACGTCAGGGTTTGCAGCAGATTCGCATCAAGGTTGCCCATGCTCTGGGCAAGTATGGCACGGCTGATGTTCCAGCCAAATGCAGACTGGATGCGCTGCTGGCGCGCGCCGGCCAGCGCACTCTGGGCATTCAACACATCCAGTATGTTTCCTACACCGGCCTTGTAGCGGCCTAGCGCAACCATTTCTGATTGTGTGGCGCTGTCGAGCAGGTCTGTCGCGGTGCGCATCGACTGCGTAGCAGTTGTCAGGTTCTGGTAAGCCGTCCACACCTCGAGCGCAACTTGCAAGCGCAGTCGTTCCAGCTGCGCGGCTCTGCTCTCGACCTGGGATTCTGCCGCTCGGATCCGGTAGGTCGGCGCATAGCCGGAGAAGATAGGTATGTTCAGATTTATGCCTATAGAAGAGTTGTTGGAAGTGATGCCTGAATAGCTGTTCTGGCTGGCTGAGGCGCCCAGCGTGATGGTGGGTTTGTCGGCTGCCCGTACCGCCTCGGCGCTGGCTTGTGCGGCTCTGACCTGTGCCGCGGCCGCCTGCAAGTCCGGCCGGTGTTGACGCGCCTGTTCTATCAGTGCGGCGATGTCGGCGTCAAAGCTGTCAGGCACCGCTGAAAGCTCGCCTTCTACCAGAGATATATTCATGTTGGCATCCAGCCCGAGCACGTTGGCAAGTGCACCTTGTACGTTCTTTAAATTGCCCTCGACACCGATACGATTCAGTATCGCTTGTGAGTATGCGGTCTGTGCCTGAAGCTTGTCGGCAGGCGTTGCACTTCCGGTTTGTAAACGCGCCTGGGCCGCCGCAAGGCTTTCCCTGGCGGCATGTTCCGATTTCACTGCCGCGTTCAGGGCGGCAATATTCGATTGCACCTGGTAATAAGCTTGCACCGCCGCCAGAAACACTGCCTGAACCGTACTATCCTGTGATGCGCTAGAGGCTTTGAACAATTGCTGCGCCGCTTCCAGGTTTGCGGAACGTGAGCCGAAGTCATATAACAGATATGAGAGGTTCAACCCTGCGCCAGTTTGGGTTGTGCCGCTAGCGGAACCCGTCAAATTGCGGCTGGCGGAAGCGTTGAAATCAAGGCTGGGCAAATAACCGGCTTCACTTACCCCTATTTGGGCTGCATAGACTTGTGAGTTGGTCCAGGCTTCTCGGGTTTGGGGATTCCTGCACAACGCGAGATTGACTACATCTGTCAGATTCAAGGGACGCCTTGCGATGGGCTGCGCACAAGGAAATATATATTTGCCGTTATCGAGTATCAACGCCGGGGAGGGGGACGATATTCCGGTTGCGAGCGGCTCAGCGCCGGAAAAGGCCTCGCAGCTCATCAGCAAAACCATGAAATAGGGAATAATTCTCATCGGACAAGTTTACATTAAAGACATGCGGCAAGAGTTGGTCAAAATGCCTAGTCAGAAGTTCAATGTGGTTTTCCGGGACAGCAGAAAAAAAAGCACGCCGGAGCGTGCTTTTTTATTATCACTGACCCGTCCTGAAATAAGTTGACACTTTTTGTAATGACGAAAGGAGTGTCAAATGGAAACAGGGGGAAGACGGAGTCAACGAGACTACACGCTGGCTTTTAAATTGAGCGTCGTAGATCAAGTTGAAAAAGGCGAGAT
>JBGSMU010000241.1:0-12798 GCA_041739955.1 Gallionella sp.
GCGCGGTGGCCTGCGCGAGCAGGTGCAGCACTCTTCGCTGTTCGATGCTCCTCGCTTTGCGCGGAATTTCGAGGACGAGCTATGGAAGATGTGGCAGGCGCGCGGCCAGCGGCAGCCATCAACTTTGGAAGTTGGCGATGAAACCCGGTAAGAACAACGAAGGCAAGGGGGCCGCTCGTTCGACAGCGTCTGCCGCGCCCTCTCCCGATGAGCTGAACCAGTTGGTGGCACTGTACCAGGCCCGTCGCTATGCCGAGCTGGAGAGCAAAGCCCTCGTGCTGGTCGGGCGCTTCCCCGCTTCCGGCTTCGTCTGGAAGTTGCTTGGTGCGGCACAGCAGATGCAGGGCAAGAATGCGCTGGAGGCTTTCAAGAAGACCGCAGCACTGTTGCCGACCGAGGCGGATGCGCATTTCAATCTGGGCGTGGCCCAGAAGAGTCTGGGGATGTTCAACGAGGCGGCAGCCAGTTATCGCCGCGCACTGAAGCTGAACTCAAAATATGCCGAGGCGTATGACAACCTCGGCAATGTACTCAAGGAACTCGGGCAATCCGGAGAAGCGATCGAATGTTTCAACAAGGCGTTGGCGATCAAGCCGGCTTCTGTCACCACGCTCAACAATCTGGGTTCCGCACTGAAGGAGACGGGGAAGCTGGATGAGGCGATGGATTGCTATCGTCGCGCGATCGCACTGAACCCGAAATTCGCCGACGCTCATTACAATCTCGGCAATGCGCTGCTGGAATACAGCAGGCCGGCTGATGCAGCCAAGAGCTTCCGGACCTCCGTGACGCTCAAGCCCGAATTCCCCGATGCGTGGATGAATCTCGGAACCGCATTGAAAGAGAATAGCCAATTAGACGAAGCTGTGGCGTGTTACCGCCAGGTGATCATGATCAACCCTGGTTCCTCTCAAGCACACAATAATCTGGGCACTACCCTGAGGGATCAGTGGCAATTCGGGCAAGCCGAAACGAACTACCGACAGGCAATCGCGCTGGACCCCGAATACGCCGACGCCAACTACAACCTGGGCAATCTCCTGAGGGATACCGGTCAACTTCACGATGCGGTGGCTTGTTATCACCGCGCGCTTGAGATCAGACCCGATTTTCCAGGGGCATTGGGAAACTTGGGCTCGGTGCTCAAGGATCTGGGGCAGCTTGAAAACGCGATAGTCTTTTTCCGCCGTGCGCTGGAACTAAAGCCGGATGATGTCAGTTCACGGAGCGGCTTGCTGTTCGCGCTGAATTATTCGGCGAGGTATACCCCGCAATATTGCCTGGATGAAGCCAGACAGTACGGTCATATCGTATCGGAGATGGCGGATTCAAAATTTACAGACTGGCATTGTTCGACACCGCCCAAAAAGCTGACGGTCGGGATCGTATCCGGTGACTTGCGCAATCATCCCGTCGGATATTTTCTGGAAAGCCTGCTGGCGCATATCGACCCGGCCCGTATCGAACTGGTCGCTTATGCAGCCAACCACACCATGGATGCGCTGACCGAACGCATCAAGCCCTGTTTTTCCGCATGGAAAGAATTGTCGGCATTTAACGACGAAGCTTCCGCCCGCATGATCCACAATGACGGTGTACATGTCCTGCTGGATCTTTCGGGCCATACCCGCTATAACCGGTTGCCGGTGTTCGCATGGAAGCCCGCGCCGGTACAGGTTTCATGGCTGGGCTATTTCGCCACCACCGGCGTGGCCGAGATGGACTACCTGATCGCCGATCATGTCGGTGTACCAGAATCCCACTGTGATCAATTCACCGAAACGGTTTGGTATCTGCCGGACACGCGCTTGTGTTTCAGCCCGCCGGAAATCGACCTGCCGGTTTCGCCCTTGCCAGCGATTGAGAACGGGCACATCACCTTCGGCTGTTTTCAGAACATGGCCAAAGTGGAAGATGATGTGCTGTTGACATGGGCTGCTATCCTGACTGCCGTCCCGAATGCACGACTACGCTGGCAATGCCCCCAGTTCAAGGATACGGGTGTGCTGGAACAGGTGGCGGAGCGTTTACGCCAACAGGGTATAGATACCGCCAGAGTGTCATTGATAGCACCGGGCACGCGCGAAGAATATCTTGCGGCTCATGCAGAAGTGGACTTGATGCTGGACACCTTCCCCTACCCCGGCGGAACCACGACATGCGAAGCATTATGGATGGGGGTGCCGACCTTGACTCTGGCGGGCGATACCTTGCTGGCCAGACAGGGTGTCAGTCTGCTTACTGCGGCGGGACTGGCAGACTGGGTTGCTGCAAGCAAAGAGAACTATGTAGACAAGGCGGTCGCATTAGCCGGTGACTTGCCCGGACTCGTTGAGTTGCGCGCAGGATTGCGCGACCGGGTAAGGTCGGCTCCATTGTTCGATGCTCCCCGTTTTGCAAAAAACTTCGAGCTGGCTTTATGGGATATGTGGCATGCCCGGACTAATAATTAGCCTTGCCCCGAGCCGGGGCGAAACATAGTATCCGAGAGTACGGGTACACCTGCAACGCACTTTCAATACATCTTAAACAGCCGGACATTTCATGAATCTCACGCGTTCTTATTTACCGCTTACGCTCATCGCATTCCTCCTGCTGGTGTTTTTCCGCGAGCCTGCCTATTTCCTCAACCCCAGGATATGGGCGGAAGAAGGCAGTATCTATATCCAGTCCTATCTGGATGCGGGACCGCTCTCCAGCTTCTTTTCCGCCCACCTTGGCTACTATTCGCTCTATACCAAGATCGCGGTAGGTTTAAGCATGGGCGTGCTGGGATTAAAACTTGTTGCGGCGGGAACAACCCTGTTCTCCCTGATGATCATGTGCCTGGCACTCTGCGCCCCGCTGTATTTGCCCAGCCGCTATTGGGATACGGAAATCAAAAAAGCGACCATCCTGTTCTTCTCCCTGGTCGTCGGCGTGGGGGAGATCTGGTTGAACTCTATCAATTCCCAGTTTTACCTTTGTATCTTTTCGATCTATATCCTGTTGTCGGAAACGAATAGGATCCGAAATGGGTGGTTTTATTTTTGTTCGGCCATGCTGATGATCGCTGCCCTGACAGGCGTAACTTCCGTCGTGCTACTGCCATTCTTTGCTTTCAAACTATTTGCCAATGGCCGCTTCCAAAAGTTTTCAGCCTCCGACAAAAACTGGATATTTTTTCTTGTCATGTTGTTTGGCTTGCTGATCCAGGGCGTCGCATTTTTCTATTCCTTGTCGCACGACAGTTACGGCCCGCGCTTCCAGATTGGCTATCTCTCCAATTTCCCCAAGGGCCTTCTCAATTCGGTCATGTGGGTCGCCCAGGGCCAGTGGCAAATCATATCGTTCAAATACACGGCCCCTGCTATCTTTATTACCGCTGCGGCCCTTATGTCATACTCGTTTTACCATGCGGTAACCGCAAGCCGGAAAACCGGGTATCTGGTCGCGCTGATCGTTTACATTTCCGTGGTATTCACACTGCTTTCCCTTGGGATGGCCGGGGGACCGCGATACGCCTATCCGGTTTCTGTCCTGATCGTCATCCTGCTGGCCCAGCAAGCTTATGCGGCCGGCAAACCCTGGTTGCGACGGTCAGCGTTCGTTGCCCTTGCGGCGATCGCCCTGCTGAAGATACCCGGATATTTCAATACCAAGATGTACTACAACCCGAACTGGGAGACTTACCAGTCACAGGCAGGCAAGGTGCTTTCCGGCGAGCAGGATTTCATAAGAGTATTTCCCTACTGGGCGCGCAAGGATTTCCGGATATGGTTTCCCGAAAAACTCAAGGCGGGACAGTAATATCGGCGAGCCCTGTAGAACCGGACTTGAGCGATGCATTTTCAGTGATCACAGATCTATCAGTTTCCGTTCTAAGACCTGATCCCCGCCAGCATCTTCTCAAGTCGTTTCACCGATACGATCACCGGCGTCTTCAGCTCCTGGGCGAATAAGGACACACGCAATTCCTGCAGCATCCATGCGAAGTCCTCAACATGCGGGTCGGCATTGCCCTGCTGCGACTGGCGCAACTTTTGCCAGGCTTGCAGCAACGGCTGCATCTGGCTCATGCATTGCGCATCGCGTGCCGGATTGGCGCGAAGTTTTTCAATGCGCAGGCTGATGGCCTTGAGATAGCGCGGCAGATGCTGCAGCCGTTCGAACGGCGTCGTGGCGATAAAGCGCTTGTGCAGCAGCCATTCGAGTTGCGTGCGAATGTCCTGCGCAACTTGTGCATTCGACTTGATCTGGTGCAGTGTCTTTTGCAGCGTCTGATATTCGGCCAGGATGGCGCCAACCAGTCGCGCGATCTCCTGCGCGATCAGCAGCAACCTGTTCTTGGCCTCCTTGCCGCGCGCGATGAACTCGGCCTCGCTGGCGGGCAACGGCTCAGCCAGACAGCAACGATCGAAAGTGGTCGCGAGTATCTGCTGCTGCAGCTCCTGCTGGGTGCCGGTGAAAGGTGCATTGGGCATCATGAACAGCATGCCGATACGCTGTGCGTCCGGCAGATTCTTCTCCAGATACTTCACCTGCTCCTTGAGCAGCAGCATGAACAGCCGGCGCAGACCGGCACGGTGTGCGGCCTGCGCCGCCTCGCGCGTGTCGAAGGCGCGAACTACCACCGCATCGCCATCGTCCACCAGCGCGTTGTAGAGGGTGACCGCCTGCCCGGCACGCTTCACCCCGTGCGTCGCCACGAACTCGCCGAAACTCCATGAGGTATAGCGCTGCGCGGAGATTTCCGCGCCCTGCTCATGTTCCACCGCAGCGACGGTGACGGGTGCGACACGCAGGGACAGTTCTCCGTGCAGTTGCGAGAAGTTACGCGACATGCCGAGCTGGCGCCCGTGTTCGTCGAATACGCGAAAATTCATCAGCATGTGCGGCGGCAGTTGCTCGACGCGGAACGCATCAAGTGACACGTCCAGCTGTTTCTGCTCGCGGATATAACGGGCCAGCGCCTGCAGCAGCGGAGTATTGGCCGGCGTGACCTCGCGGCAGAACGCCGCCGCAAACTCGGGTACCGGCACCATATGACGGCGTATGCGCTGCGGCAGGGTCTTGATCAGTTGCGTCACCTTTTCGGGCAGGATGCCGGGTATCAGCCACTCGCAGCGTGCAGCGCTGACCTGGTTGATCAACGCCAGCGGCACGGTCAGGGTGATGCCGTCATCGTTTTTGCCGGGCGAAAAATTGTAGCTCAGCGCAAAGCTGACACCGTCTATCTTCAGTTGCGGGGGGAACTGCTCGGTGGTGATGCCGGCCGCCTCGTGGCGCATCAGGTCGTCTTTTTTCAGGTAGAGCAGCTTCGGCTTTTCACGCTCCGCTTCCTTGCGCCAGTGTTCGAACGCGGCACCGTTGTGTATCCCTTCAGGGATGCAGCTGTCGTAGAACGCGTAGATCAGCTCATCGTCGACCAGTACATCGGGACGGCGCGACTTGTGTTCCAGCGCCTCGATATCGTGGATCAGCTTCAGGTTGTGGGCGAAGAATTGCGCCGTGGTGTTGTACTCTCCGCCGACCAGCGCCTGGCGGATGAATACTTCCCGCGACTCGGCGGGATCCATCGGCCCGTAGTGCACGCGCTTCTTCGGATTGATCAGCAGTCCGTGCAGCGTGGTGCGTTCGTATGCGACCACTTGCGCGGCTTTCTTTTCCCAGTGGGGGTCGTAGTAGTGACGCTTGATCAGATGATCGCCCACTTCCTCCAGCCATTCCGGCTCGATCCTGGCGACGCAACGCGCGTACAAGCGATGTGTCTCGATCAGCTCGGCCGCAACCACCCATTTGGTACCTTTTTTCGCGAGCACCGAGTTCGACGCGACCAGAAATTTGATACCGCGTGCGCCAAGATATTCGTTGCCCTCGATGTTCTTCATCCCGATGTTGCCAAGCAGGCCGCACAGCAGTGCCTTGTGTATCTGTTCATAGGTCGCGGGCTGCTCGTTGCCGCGCATGCCCATCTCGGCAACCTGCGCGTGCAGTTGCTGGTGCAGCTCGTGCCATTCGCGCAAACGCATTGGCGAGAGGAAATTCTTGCGGCATTCCTCGGCCAGCAGGCGGTTGGATTTCTTGTGTGCGACCGCCTCGCGGAACCACGCCCACAATTTCACGTAGGCAAGAAAGTCGGATCGCTCGTCGGCAAAACGTTTGTGCGCGGTGTCCGCCGCTTCCTGGCGTTCCAGCGGCCGCTCGCGCGGATCCTGAACCGACAGTGCGCTGGCGATGATCAGGATCTCGTTGAGGCAGTGGTATTGCCTGCCGGCCAGCAGCAGGCGCGCGATCTTCGGGTCGAGCGGCAGCTTTGCAAGCTCGTGGCCGGTTTGGGTCAGCGTGCGCGTTTCGTCGATCGCGTTCAACTCCGCCAGCAACTGGTAGCCGTCGGCGATCATTCTGGGGGTGGGTGGCTCGATGAAAGGGAATTCGGCGATGTCGCCAAGATTGAGCGCGCTCATGCGCAGGATGACGGTCGCCAGTGATACGCGGAATATTTCCGGATCGGTGAATTCGGGACGCTGCCCGAAACCTTCCTCGTCGTACAGGCGGATGCACACACCGCTCATCACCCGGCCGCAACGTCCGGCGCGCTGGTTCGCGGCCGCGCGCGAGATCTTTTCGATGTGCAGTTGCTCGACCTTCTGGCGGATGCTGTAGCGGTTGACGCGCGCCAGTCCGCTATCGATCACGTAACCGATATTGGGCACGGTCAGCGAAGTCTCGGCGACGTTGGTTGCGAGCACCACGCGGCGCATGCCCGAGGCCGGCTTGAATATCCTGTCCTGCTCTGCGGCAGACAGCCGGGCGAACAGCGGCAGTACTTCGAGACCTTTAGGGTGGTGCTTGCGCAACACTTCTGCCGTATCACGAATCTCGCGCTCTCCCGGCAGGAACACCAGCACGTCCCCCCTGAGCCCTCCTGCCGCCAGCTCGTCAAGAGCGGCACTCACCGCCTGCGGCACGTCCTGGGTGTCGCCCTCCTCGTTCTCCTGCAGCGGACGGTAGCGCGCCTCTACCGGATAGCTGCGTCCGGATACCTCGATCACCTGCGCGTTGAAGTGCCGGGCGAAGCGGTCCGCATCCAGCGTGGCCGAGGTGATGATGAGCTTGAGGTCCCGACGGCGCGGCAACAGCTGTTTCAGGTAACCGAGCAGAAAATCGATATTGAGCGAGCGTTCGTGCGCCTCGTCGACGATGATGGTGTCGTAATTGCGCAGCAAGGGATCGCGATGGATCTCGGCCAGCAGGATACCGTCGGTCATCAGCTTGATGCTGGTGTCCGCAGAGACCTTGTCATTGAAGCGCACCTTGAATCCGACCGCTCCGCCGAGTTCGGTCTTGAGTTCGTGTGCGATGCGCGAGGCCACCGATCGTGCCGCTACGCGGCGCGGCTGGGTATGGCCGATGCATCCAGGCACACCGCGCCCCAGTTTCAGGCATATCTTGGGTAATTGTGTGGTTTTGCCCGAACCCGTCTCGCCGCAAACGATGACGACCTGATGTTCGCTGATCGCCCGCGCCAGGTCTTCGCGTCTGGCAACGACCGGCAGGTCGGCCGGGAATTCAATTTCGGATAGGGATTCCAGACGCGCCTTGCGACGCAAGGCTGGCGCCGATAATGCGCGCTGATTCAAACCTGAAACTGGTTACGGAAACTACACAGTACAAAAAACATCGCGCATCATCCCCACCAGCTTGAGGGTACGCAGATCACCGATGCGATAGTAGACCCGATTCGCATCCTTGCGCGTCGCCAATACGCCCTTGTCCCGCAAGATCGCCAAATGCTGCGAAATATTGCTCTGAGACGTTCCGACACATTCTACGATGTCCTGCACACTGATTTCCTGATCGCACAACACACACAGGATCTTCAAGCGCAATGGATGTGCGATTGCCTTGATTGCCTGTGCGGCCATCAGTATGTCTTCTTCCTTGTCTATCAGCCTGTTCGGCATATTTACTCCCCTCTTTCCTACCGAGCCTCGCGCCAAGAAGGGCGAATTCAGCTAAAATCACGGTTACGCAATATTACTTTCTTATTATATTCTATTTCAATGAAGATTACCCCTGTTTTACTGCTCATCCTTGACGGTTTCGGCTATAGAGAAGAGGCTGATTCCAATGCGATTCTGGCTGCCAACAAACCGAACTGGGATGGACTCTGGAAGAATTATCCGCATACTTTGCTCAATGCCTCTGAAAAACATGTCGGCTTGCCCTCAAACCAGATGGGCAATTCCGAAGTAGGACATCTCAATATCGGCGCGGGTCGAGTGGTATATCAGGAACTCAGCCGTGTGGACGTCGGCATCGAAGATGGCACTTTTTTCACCAACCCCGCTTTGAGTTCCGCCGTTGCGCTGGCCAAACAAAATGACAGTACGCTGCATATCATGGGATTGCTGTCCCCCGGCGGTGTACATAGCCACGAAAACCATATTTTCGCGTTGATGGAAATGGCAGCCCGCCAGGGGCTGAAGAAAGTCGATGTGCATGCTTTCCTGGATGGGCGCGATACGCCGCCCAAAAGTGCCGAACATTCGCTGAAACTATTGCAACAAAAATGTGATGCGCTCGGCGTCGGGAAGATCGCCAGCATCGTCGGCCGCTTCTACGTGATGGACAGGGACAATCGCTGGGAGCGTGTGCAACCCGCGTACGAGCTGATCACCGAAGGCCGTGGCGAATTTGCCGCGAAAGATGCGTTGGATGGATTAAATCAGGCATATGCCCGCGGAGAGACTGACGAGTTTGTCAAACCCACCTCTATCTCAGGTTCTGGGATGAAAGACGGCGATGTTGCGATATTCATGAATTTTCGCGCCGACCGGGCACGTGAAATCACCCGTGCTCTTACCTATGCGGATTTTGACGGGTTCGCTCGCACACGTTTCCCCAAACTCGCATCCTTTGTCACTTTGAGCAGCTACGGGGAGGATTTCAACCTGCCTTGCGCGTACACTCCCGAAGCCATCCACAACGGCTTTGGCGAATATATTTCCGGCCTCGGTTTGAAACAGCTCCGCATCGCGGAGACTGAAAAGTATGCACATGTCACCTATTTTTTCAGCGGTGGCAAGGAGCAGGCCTATCAAGGGGAAGACAGGATTCTCGTGCCATCTCCCAAGGTCGCGACGTACGACCTCAAACCCGAAATGAGCGCTTTTGAAGTTACCGACAAGCTAGAGGCTGCCATTCTCGGCAGGCAATACCACGCCATCATCTGCAATTATGCCAACGGTGACATGGTAGGCCATAGCGGCGATATGAATGCTGCTGTAAAGGCAATCGAGGCACTGGATATTTGCATAGGCCGCGTGGTCAAAGCGATGCAATCCATCGGCGGCGAAGTCATCATCACCGCCGACCACGGCAACGCCGAACAGATGCAGGATCATGTCACCCATCAAGCTCATACCGCCCACACATTGAATCCGGTTCCTTTCCTATATGTCGGCCGGAAGTTGAAGCTTGAGGATGGCGGCGCCCTGCGCGATATCGCCCCGAGCATGCTCGCGATCATGGGCCTGCCGCAACCTGTGGAAATGACCGGGAATAGTTTGATCCAGATAAGGTGATTTCAGTTCAGCGAATATTCATACCGATACTTTGCAGTCTTATCCTGTTCGGCACAGCACATGCCAGCCAGCAGGAAAAACTGGAAAGTTTACGCAAACGTATATCCGCAGTAAAAACCGAGATCGACAAGACCAGCGAGTCCAAGTCTGAAGCAGCAGATGCCCTTCGAGAATCCGAGATTGCGATCAGCGATATCAACAGGAAACTCGCCGAACTGGCGGGACAACGGCGGTCGGCAGATACCAGGCTCAACGAGCTGAAAATCCAGGAATCCGAATTAACCACCAAGGTCACCGCACAACGGGCTCTGCTTGGCCAATTGCTTTACCATCAGTATCTCAACGGCAAGCAGGAATATCTCAAACTTCTTTTGAGCAATCAGAATCCCAATCAGGTTGCCCGCGATTTGCAGTATTTCTCCCATATTGCCCGTAACCGTGCAAATTTCATCGCTGCTTTACGAAACGACCTTGAATCGCTGAGCAGAATCAGTGACTCTGTACAAGAGAAGCGCGTCGAACTGGCTTCACTGCAAGCCGAACAGACGGACCAGAAAAACAACCTGAAAAAAACACATCACAAACGTCAGCTTGTTTTGACGGAAATATCACGCCAATTGAAACGCCAGCGCGGCGAAATAAAAAAACTTCAGCGCGACGAGAATCGTCTAGCACAACTCGTTCGAAAGATTGCTGAAGCTATTTCACCCTCGCAAGGTAGGGGACTGTTTCGAAATGACAGCTTGCCCGACAATCGATTTGATGGACGCGCATTTAACCTGCTCAAAGGCAAATTGACTTTACCCGTCAAAGGAGAGGTGACCAATCACTTCAATGCGGCCAGGCCGGACAGTACAGTTTCATGGAAGGGTTTATTTCTGAGAACTTCCAGCGGACAGGCTGTCAAAGCTATCGCAGCCGGTCAGGTTGTCTTTGCCGACTGGCTTCGCGGCTTCGGCAACCTGCTTATCATTGATCACGGCGACAATTACATGAGCCTGTACGGCAACAATGAAACTCTATACAAGCAGGTTGGAGATATTCTCCGTGGCGGAGACACCATTGCCGCAGTAGGGAACAGCGGCGGCAATAAGGAATTCGGTTTATACTTTGAATTGCGCCATGAAAGTAAACCATTCGATCCTATGCAGTGGATGGCAAAAAAATAACATTTGAGGAAAATATGTGTCTTCTTGAAAAAACGGGTTTGGTCGGTTTAGGCTTGGTGGCAGGTATCGCTATCAGCCTCCATTTTGCTGCTATAGCCGACAAAGAAACAATGCCTACCCCTTTACCGGTAGAGGAGTTGCGTGCATTTTCCGAAGTGTTTGGTCGCATCAAGAGTGATTACGTCGAACCGGTAACTGACAAGAAGCTGATCACAGAGGCCATCTCCGGCATGCTGAACGGCCTTGATCCGCATTCCGCCTACCTTGATGCAGAATCTTTCAAGGAATTGCAGGTGGGGACTCACGGAGAGTTTGGCGGCCTGGGCATTGAAGTAGGCATGGAGGATGGTGTTGTAAAAGTGATCTCTCCAATCGAGGATACACCCGCTTACCAGGCCGGCATCAAAAGTGGCGACCTGATAATCAAACTTGACGACACTTTGGTCAAAGGCCTCACACTGAATGATGCAGTAAAGAAAATGCGCGGCAAACCGGGCAGCAAGATCGTACTGACCATTATTCGCAAGGATGAACCCAAGCCTCTAACGATAACCGTCGTTCGTGCTGTCATCAAAGTCCAAAGCGTCAAATCCAAACTGGTTGAGTCCGGTTATGGTTTTGTGCGCATCACTCAATTCCAGGATCAGACTGCAGAAAACCTCGCCTCCGCACTGGACAAACTTGTCAAGGAAAACGAAGGTCCTTTGAATGGACTTGTTCTGGATTTGCGCAATGACCCGGGCGGCCTGCTGAACGGTGCCGTCGGCGTTGCTTCAGCCTTTTTGGCCAAGGATGCTCTTGTGGTTTATACCGAAGGACGCACCGAGGATGCAAAGATGCGACTCACGGCCAGTCCCGAATATTATTTGCGGAGTAATGGCAAGCCTGACTTCCTGAAAGACATTCCCGATTCAATAAAGAGCGTCCCGATGGTTGTGCTGGTGAATGCCGGCTCAGCTTCCGCATCCGAAATTGTTGCCGGCGCACTGCAGGACCATAAACGTGCTGTCATCATGGGCACGCAAACGTTCGGCAAAGGATCGGTTCAAACAGTTTTGCCGCTGGGTAACAATACCGCTATCAAGCTGACCACAGCCCGTTATTACACTCCCAGCGGTCGCTCCATTCAGGCCAAAGGTATTGTTCCGGATATTGAGGTTGAGGACCCCTCAATATCTCATGATGCCGGACTCTTTCGCTTGCGCGAGGCCGATCTCGACAGACACCTGACCAATGACAGATCGCCTGAAGAGATTCCTGGAGACAGCGATAAATCCACGCAGAAATCACCCGACACTAAAAGTGAAGGGGTACAGGCCAAGCCATCTGAATTTGGTTCAAAAACTGACTACCAGCTTAACCAGGCCTTGAATCTACTTAAAGGAATGAGGATACTGCAAGGAAAGTGATTTGATGTATCCAAGGAAATATGGCTAACTCATCAGAACTGGACAAGCATCACGATATCTTTTTTAGCCCGCAACCTGAAGGCCAGCTTGAACGTGCCCGCAGATTCCTGAGCGAACTGGATGGATGCACAGTCAATGACACCGAAGGTCAACATTCGCTTACCGTTTCATACAACTTGCACCGGCATACACTGGAGGAATTGGAAAGCAAGTTGATTGAAAATGGCTTTCATCTGGATAACAGCGTCCTTCGCAATATCGAACGCAACATAATCTATTATTGCGAAGACACCATTTGCCACAATATGGATGTCCCGGTTCATCCCACCAAAAAAAACGAGCGCGAGGTTTTCATCAAAGCATATGAGCAAGAGCCTCATGGTGATGCTGATAACATCCCGTCTGAATTGCGCGAACTCAAGTAGTTCACTGTGTTCGTACTCAGACCCGCCGCCCACTCCCGGATTTCACCTGAAAAGTAAAACGCTCCACACCAAGCCACTTTTCAGGATATGTCGTAACCAAAAGTCTCAGCCGTAAGCGCCAGTGTCGCGTGTTGTCACTGCGTTACATTTGATCATCAACCAATACTCCATACCCAATAAAAAACCCCCAGATTTTCACCTGGGGGTTTTTTATTTGTAAGGAGTC
>JBGSMU010000044.1:0-25575 GCA_041739955.1 Gallionella sp.
GCATGAAGGCCGAAGTGGTTGCATGGGAGCAAGACCGAAACAACAGCTTGAAAAAGATTAACTGGCAATTTACAACTTCGGATGCGCGGACCAAGCTGACGCGTCTTTATCCGAAATTATAATTGTTACATGGTACTAGCGATACTTTTTTTGATTGCATCAGCATTTCGCCGAACTGGTTGATGATGTCCACCAGGTGATGATGCTGTTTATCAACCTCCGCCAAGCCGGTTACAAAGTGTGTACCCCAACGAAATGATTCCATGATGTTTGCTCACTTTCCAGAGTGAATGGGGATTAATTTTTATAAAAAACGATTTTTTTCCTGAACACTGTAACCCCAATATCATTGAAGTGGTAAAAACTTGAGTAATAGAGCCAGATGAAATATCCGAGTAGGACAAAAATGAAGGTGATAGACTTCAAGCGATAATTTAGTCGGATGAAGGCAATCAAGTGTTACCAGAAAACAGGCAAACAAACACAGCAACTGCATTGAATTGAGCTCACCTGCCAAAATATCAGCCGCCACGTTAAGCAAACTTGCCAAACTAGGCATCCACCATCGCGCGGACTTGTTATTGCATCTGCCTCTACGCTATGAAGACGAGACACATCTCGCCCCTGCCGCGACCGTTAAACCGGGCGAAACCTTCCAGGTGCAGGGTGTCATCACACATAGTGAGGTGGCTTTTCGCCCCCGACGCACACTGGTTTGCCGCTTGCGGGATAGTAGCGGCGAGTTGTATCTGCGTTTTCTGAACTTCTATCCCAGCCAGCAGAAGCAACTTGCCGTGGGCAAACAGATACGTGCCATCGGAGAAGCACGTATGGGCTATTACGGTCTGGAGATGGTGCATCCGAAATGCCGCTCGGTGGACGACGATACACCGTTGCAACAAAGTCTTACGCCCGTGTATCCGACGACGGCGGGATTGGGGCAGGCGACACTGGGCAAGTTGATCACGAATGCGCTGGAGACCCTGCCTTTGACCGACACCTTGCCCGATCAGTTATTGAGGAGATTGGGACTGGCGGATTTGGTCGGCAGTATCAAGCTGCTGCATCACCCCACGCCCGATATTTCAGCGGCCACGCTCGAAGACCGGACACACTTTGCCTGGCGCCGCATCAAATTTGACGAACTGCTGGCGCAACAACTGTCCATGCGCGTCCATCATCGCGAGCGAGGAAAACGTACTGCTCCCGCTATGACGGCACTCGGGAAATTCTCGGCATCACTGATAAATGGTTTGCCCTTCAAGTTGACCAAAGCCCAGCAACGCACATTTGCCGAGATCAGCCGGGATTTGGCCCAGCCTCATCCGATGCAGCGATTGTTGCTAGGTGATGTCGGCAGCGGAAAGACGATTGTTGCAGCACTCGCCGCATTACAGACAATCGAGAACGGCTATCAGGTCGCGTTCATGGCACCGACCGAGATCCTCGCGGAGCAGCATTACCTGAAGCTGCGCGACTGGCTTGAACCGATGGGCATCACACCCGTGTGGTTGTCCGGCAGCCTGAAGAAGAAAGAGAAACAGCTCGCCGCGGAACGTATCGCATCCGGCGAGACGCAACTTGCCATCGGGACACACGCACTGTTCCAGAATTCGGTGGCGTTCCATAAACTCGGGCTTGCTATCGTCGACGAGCAGCACAAATTCGGCGTACAACAACGGCTCGCACTTCGAAACAAGGGGAAATTGCATCAAGACGATTCTCAGGGAGAAGTTGCGGAAACAAGAACGAATGAACCGCACCAGCTGATGATGAGCGCCACCCCCATTCCGCGTACCCTTGCGATGAGTTACTACGCTGACCTCGACGTGTCGGTTATCGATGAGTTGCCGCCGGGACGTACGCCTGTCGTTACAAAGCTGATCAGTGATGCGCGCCGCGACGAAGTGTTTGCGCGAGTGCGAGCCGCCTGCATGGAGGGGCAACAGGCGTACTGGGTGTGTCCGTTGATCGACGAATCCGAGACACTGCAATTGCAAACCGCACTGGAGACCTACCAGTCTTTAAAGGATGCTTTTCCAGAGCTGAGTGTTGGTCTGGTGCACGGAAAGCTGGATAATGCCGAGAAAGCGCGAGTGATGGCGGAATTCAAATCGGGCAAGTTGCAGTTGCTGGTGGCCACCACTGTGATCGAGGTCGGCGTCGATGTTCCCAATGCCAGCCTGATGGTGATCGATCATGCCGAACGCATGGGGTTGGCGCAGTTGCACCAGTTGCGCGGCAGGGTGGGACGGGGGGCTGCGGAAAGCATATGCGTGTTGTTGTACCAATCGCCACTTTCCGAATTGGCGCGGGAACGGCTCAGGATCATTTTCGAAAATACCGACGGCTTTGAGATCGCCCGGCAAGATCTGAGATTGCGCGGCCCCGGCGAATTGCTTGGCGCCAGACAGAGCGGTGTGGCGATGCTGCGTTTCGCCGACATCAACGCCGATGAAGACCTGCTCGAACAGGCACGGCAGGCAGCCGACGAATTGCTGCGTGATCATCCCGAAGCGGCGCGGGCACATTTGCAACGCTGGATGGCAAACAAGCATGACTTTTTACATGTCTGACAAATTCTGGAGTCGTTCCACCATCGGCTGTGACAAGGCACTCATTCCATGGCTGCACGATCATGGGTCGCTGACGCAAGCCATCCAGCAACGTTGCGGCCGGTTTGCAGTGCAAGTCGTGCGCAGCAATCTTGCGCGTATCGCATATGAAGAATCCGCCTTGTTGGGTAGCAAGCCGCAACAATTGGCATGGTCGCGCGAAGTGTTCCTGTTCGCCGATGGTCAGCCCGTGGTGTTCGCCCACAGCACCTGTGCTGCAAACCACCTGCGCGGCACCTGGGGTGCGATCAAGGGCTTGGGTAGCAAGCCGCTTGGTGCGATGCTTTTCGCCCACCCCCAGATCGAGCGCAAGCCTTTATGCTTCAAGGCATTGCGACGCCATCATCCGCTTTATCGAAGCGCCAGCAAGATACTTTCCGGGGATGCGGGACAGTTATGGGCGAGACGTTCGCTGTTCTATTTGAACGGGGCGCCGCTACTGGTTACGGAAGTGTTCCTGCCTGAGATACTGAAACTGTCCAAGTCGGCATAATTGGGCAGGATGATCGCTCAATCAGATTTTTTATCCAGCAACGATTTCAAGTCTGCAAAAGGGTTGTGCGTGGCTGTAGCTTTCCCTTCGCTATCCCTGCCGCGTACCGATTCATCCAGCAAGCGGGCGTGTTCATTATCGTGGCAATACAAACAGAGCAGTTCCCAGTTGCTGCCGTCGGAAGGATTGTTGTCGTGATTATGGTCCTTGTGATGAACCGTCAGTTCGCGCAAGCGCGTTCCGGAGAATTCCCTCCCGCAACGTCCGCATATCCACGGAAATAATTTGAGAGCCTGTTCGCGATAACCCGCCTCGCGTGATTCGCGTAGTTTGCGTGCTTCGGCGACGACGCGGTCGAGTCGTGCGTGATCCGGAATGGTATGTTTGGGCATGGTGGTCCTGATGGTTAGTGGCGTGCTTGAGCGTATTCCAGATATAACTGTTCCACTTTGGCTCTTGCCCAAGGTGTCCTGCGCAAGAATTTCAGGCTCGATTTGATACTGGGATCGTGCGTAAAACAGCGTATCGGTATAGCTTCCCCCATTTCCTTCCAGCCCATGTTTTCAGAAAGCTGAGTGATCATCATTTCAAGCGTGATGCCTTCCAGAACAGGTCGGCCGGGCAATTTATCGGGTGTCTCCATGCATTCATTCTACAGACGAATAAACTTATAGTTAACTCATTCTGTAACCGGTTCAGAGCGCACTCGCAAAGTCAATCTCCTTCATTGCATGTGCAAACCTTGGCGAGTATTATGGTTTTAGAGGTGTCGATTTGCTGGAAGTGATTATGCGGTACCGGAGTATTTTCTTCTCACACAACATTGAAAAGAATATATGAGGAAACTTGAAATTCCGATGCCTGAAATGAATGTCTATCCAAGTTAAGGAGAACGATCATGAGCGACGCAACCAAGTCTGAAGATACGAATCAACCGACAGAAGCAGAGGCCAACGATTCCAAACATGAAGCGTTGTATGACCGCTTTGCCGAAAAATCCAGAGAGCTGTTCGAGAAGGGCCAGGAAAAAGGCGAGGTAGCCTGGGAAAAAGCAATGGAGGTTGCCCACGAGCAAATGGTAGTGGCAGGTGAATTCACTGCTGAACAGGGCGAGGTATTCAAAAAGTACCTGCGACGCGACCTTGAACATACCGTGACGGATATGAAAAATCTGGGTGTCAGTGCAAAAGAGTATTTGAATCCTGCGCGATTGGGCGCGGGCGCGTTATCGACTTTATCCAAATTGATGCATGCCACCGGTGACGCGTTATTGTCGCTTTCCGAGAAAACAGAAGCGGTGCTGCTATACAAGACAGGGGAAGTCACGATGGCCGGCACACTCACTTGCAGCTCATGCGGTCATTCCATCCAGTTCAAGAAGACCACGGTCGTTCCGGCATGTCCGAAATGCCAGGGTACTACTTTCCGAAAGGGATACTGACATTCAGCACAGCGGCCGGTTGCAGCGCAATCAGACGAGCGCTGCTGACATTTCTATAGATACGTTGCGGAGAGGCCGTTCATGAGCGCATCGCGCAAATTAAAAATCGGACTTGCGCTGGGTAGCGGCGCGGCACGCGGTTGGGCGCATGTGGGCGTCATCCGCACGTTGGAGCAGGCCGGGATACGTCCCGACCTGGTGTGTGGAACTTCGATCGGCGCGCTGGTGGGTGCCGCCTACGCCGCTGGAACGCTGGATAGCTTCGAAGAATGGCTGGGTAAGCTGGGTATCACCGATATGATCTCGCTCGTTGATGTGCGCATGAATGGCGGCATGATCAAAGGCGAGAAGCTGATGGAATTCTTTCGTCGCAGTTTTGTGGACAGGCCTATCGAAAAACTGGACATGCCCTTTTCCGCTGTCGCCACCGATCTGTATACCGGTGCTGAAGTCTGGTTGCGTGAGGGCTCAACCATGGACGCCGTGCGTGCCTCCATTGCGATACCGGCCCTTTTCACGCCGGCGGTATATGGTGATCGTCTGCTTGTGGATGGCGGACTGTCCAATCCGGTTCCAGTCTCGGTGGCTCGCGCGATGGGCGCAGATATCGTGATCGCCGTCGATCTCAATTCCGATCTTGTCGGGCGACACCTGCATGCCAAGCCCGAAACCGAACCAGTGGTCGAGGCGCCAACCAGTGAGATGGGTGAATGGATACGCAAACTTCAGGATAATCTGAGCACATATATTCCTTCGGGTTCGGACAACGGGCCCAAACTTCCATCCATGCTCGACGTGATCGCCAACAGCATCAACATCATGCAGGTGCGTATCACCCGCAGCCGCATGGCGGGGGAACCGCCGGATGTGATGGTGACACCGCGACTGGCAAGGCTCGGATTATTGGATTTTCACCGATCTGGAGAGGCGATCGCGGAAGGGAAACGTGCGATGCAGGCAGAGCTGCCCGAACTTGAATCGCTATTGAAATGACCGGCGCAGGGTATGCGGCCGGTCACGGGTTTTGTCACATTCGAACCGTCAGCAACGGATCCGGATTTTAGTGATGTGATTTGGCCAGCAGCCTCAGCATCTTGAGATTGATAACCAGAAAGCGGTAAAACTGCCAGATCAGGCAGGTTCTCATGAAGCGGGTAAAGCCGGTAGGTTTGGGCGGATAGTACGCCTGCTGGTACGGTTCTTTGTTGATGGTCATGATTCTTTTCCTTATGAATTTGTGAATGATCAATCCGGCAGTATCGACCAGCCCGGACGCAATTTCGCCTGATAGATGAATGTGTGGTGCAGCATATACTTCATCCAGTGACCCGCCAGCCCGATCTCGCCAAAAGTCAGGTCAAGGTCACGGCCATATTCAGGATACTTTTCAAAATCCGGCACTACCGGGAATACCGTCATCGTCGCAGCCGTCCCTTTGAATACATGCGAGCCGGTCGATGCGACACAGGCCGCACCCATTTCGGACATCGAAGCGGTATGGGTCGGTTTCTGTGCACCGTTTATCATATCGCGGACACTCATCGCGACTGCCTTGGCCATAGAGGCTGAGGGCATACCTGTTCTTGGGGGTGTCGGATTGATAGGCGTACCGTTGGCGCTTTGCATCGGCTTGCTAATCAGGTGCGGCGGCGCAAATGCGATACCAACTGCGAACAGGTTGCTGTAAGACGGGTTCTGGTAAGTGCGCGGCCAATCCTTGGCGCTCCAGTCCTGATAAGGGCGCTGCGTATAGTCGGCATCGACCTTCATGAAACCGTTCGGGGCAAATATCTGGCCCGTGATGTCCTCTTCAGACTTGTTGTATGCCTTCAGTCCGACGCCCGCGAACGGGGGAATCAGCATAGAGAAATCGAAATCGATCTCGTGGAACTGACCATCCATCGATTCGTAGTGGATCTTGCCCGCCTCGACTTTTTTCACATGTGCGCGGGTGATCCATTCGATGCCGCGTTCCACCATCAGCGATTCGGCGAAGGTCTTGCCGTTGGTGATATAGCCGCCGCGCTCGATGTGCACGCCGCCCATGCCGAAGTCGCCAAGCTCGTATTCGTTGCTGATCCAGATGATGCGTGCCATATCGCGGACACCCGCCTCACGCAGCACATGATCAACGTTGTAGATATATTCGAATGCCGCACCCTGGCAGGTGCACATCCCGTGACCGGTTCCGATCACGATGTTCTGTTTCTTGCCGGCGCGCATCGCTTCGATGGAAGCCTGGAGTTTCTGGTTGGCTTCAATCGCGTGGCCGGGGGTGCAAACTGAAACCGTGTGCCCGTGCTCCGGGCCCAGGCCCTCGGTCGCGCCGAAATTCAGTTTTGGGCCGGTGGCGTTTATCAGGAAATCGTATGAGATGTTTTCCTGCACGCCGGCCTTGTCGGCTTTTGTATATTCGACGGTCACGAATGGCTTGGCGCTCTCGGCACTGCCTTCCGGATGGATCGTCAATGCCTTGGCCTGGCGAAAGTCCACCTTGGTTTTAGCGTATACCTCGGCGAGATCGAAGGTGACATCCTGCTCCGTCATCTGGCCGACGCCGACCCAGATGTTGGAAGGTATCCAGTTCCATTTTGCATTTGGCGAAACCACGATGATCTCGTGATCCTTCCCGATCCATTTGTTGAGATATCGGGCGGCAGTATGGCCGGAGATACCCGCACCTAGAATTACGACTCGTGACATTTCCTTCTCCTGATAGTGAAGCAATCGATCCGCAAATCAACCCGGCCAAAAGCGCCGGAATATTTGGGAGCCATCCTTCAGAGGTTGATATGGCAATTTAATATTTGTTAGCAGTCTGAGTGCCATGCTGCGTGCCGCCGAGACAACATAATTCATTATAAAATAATAAAGCGCTAATATATAGTGATTTATTCGGGGCTTTTAACGTCCAATAAAGAATACTTGCCTGAAGCCACTGCAACAATACCAATGATGTACACCGGTTCCCGGTTGGTTTCCCATCGGAGCAAATACCTGTAAGGATTGAAAATCCGGCCTGATTTACGCTAAAGAATAAAATCCATTTGCCTGGGCTGGTTCTTGGTCTGGCGAAATGCAATGCAGGTCTGTGGCAATTGCCTACTCAACATGAGAGAATTTCAGCGAGTAATTCGAAACGCACAGCTTAATTATGAAATCTAAAGTTTTCGTCAGCAGTATGTGCTTATGCAAGAACGCTATCAGTGCAAACCAATTTATTTGGTTAGCTTCGAATAAGTTTTCCAGAAGTCATTGCATGCCGGGATGCAGGCTACCGGTCAACGCAGGCGGCCTTGAGTACCTGGCCGCAACCAAGTTAATACATTGAACACAGCTCAACTTCTTTGGGTTGTGCTGTTCGGCTCGGTCGGATTGGGCTTCTTTGTCTACGGAAAAAAACAGAAGGCGGTCGTCCCGCTGCTTTGTGGGTTGGCGCTGATGGTCTACCCGTATTTCATCGCCAACACGATCGCGCTCGTCCTTATCGGCTTCGCGCTGATGGCGATTCCTTACTTCGTTAAATTGTAGTTACGCCTGCGAACTGATAATTCCGCATCCTGAATTGCAGGATGATGCCGGTTACTATTCCCCTGACGCCGGATCTGGCAGCGAATTTTTCATGCGTGCCTCATTATCTCTTTCGATTTTTGCGAACACCCTGAGTATATCTGTCGAAGACAGGATGCCGACCAAATTGTTGTCCTTGTCTACGACAGGCAATGCACCGATTTTATTTCGAGCCATTATCCCGGCTGCTTCCGATGCAGGGGTGTCACGGTTAACGGTTTTTACTCCACGGTGCATGATATGACGGACCTTTTGCGGGGCTACATGCAGCTCGGTAGCATTCTTCCCGGTCGGGGCCTCTATAGCATTTGAGTTGTTTTTTGGTCCCAGGGCTTTGTATAAATCCCGGTCGGACAATATTCCGATCACTTTGCCTTTTTCAACGACGGGTACGTGGCGAATATTTTCGTAATGTATCAAGAAAAAGACACGGTCGATCAAATCGTGTTGCTCTACGGTAAAGACTTTTGAGGTCATTAAATCTTCTACAAGCATCGTTATGCTCCTGATGGCCGGACACAGGGCTAGAGTAGGTAAATATCCGAATATTATCAATAGGTAATTTGATCGATATTGAATATCGAACGTGAGCATAGTCAGGGGGTCGGAAGAAAGGCTGTGCGTCGGGGGTTGCCGGGATCGAATTGTCGGTCACGCCTGCCACACGCCGAACCCCGCACTTCGCAGGTCGATGCCGACCTCCACTTCCCTTGCGCAAGCATCGTCATAGGACATCGGGTTGAATCCCTCGTAGAGGTCGGGCAACAAGCGCAATCCGTATTGCTTGACGTAGCGGTTGGATTGTATCCCCGCCTTGTGCTTGTCGAATCGGACATCGGGGTCCAGCCCGGTCATGCCGACATAGACGCAGGGCTTGCCGGTGATGTATCCGGGATTGCACTTTTTGAATTTGCCTTCGTACAGTACGTCTTTTGATAGTTCGACGACGTAGATGCTGTAGTGATTCCGACGGCTCATGTTCTACATTTTTTCTGGGAGCATGATTTTCAAATCGATCCTGTTTGGGTTGGACAGAGCCGGAAAACTTATATTTATACTGCCACTGCATTACGTCCCAGCCAGCGTAACCACATATAGCCGAGCACGCCGGATATAACCGATGCGGCCAGTACGCCGGTCTTGGCCATCAGCAGAAATTCTTCCTGCCCGGCGAATCCAAGTTCGGCTATGAAGATGGACATGGTGAACCCGATACCGCCAAGTAGAGATACGGCGGCGATCTGGGGAAAACGAGTCCCTCCCGGCAGCTGACCGATACCGAAGCGCAAAGCCAGCCAGCATGCACCGGTGATGCCGACGAACTTGCCCAACACCAAGCCGAGCATCACGCCCAGCATCACCGGGTGGGAGAGCGTGTCTCCCAGTTCGCCAAGATGAAGCGGGATACCGGCGTTGAACAGGGCAAAGATCGGGATCACCAGAAATGCCACCGGCAGGTGCAGGTCGTGTTCGAGGCGCTGCAACGGCGTTTGCACACCCCGTGCTCCGGTTTCCATCGTCTCGACGATGGTTTGCAACCCTTCATTGGTCATGATGTTACTGTCGGACCGGATGCTGGCATCGTAACGTTCGAGCAGTCCGCTGATGCGCTTGCTGAATTGGCCCGGATCGTACTTGGGGCGGGCGGGCACGGCGAAAGCGCACAGCACGCCTGCCAGCGTGGCATGCACACCCGATTGCAACAGTGCATACCAGAGGATCACGCCCACGACAAAGTAGGGCGTCGTCCGCCTGACACCGATGAAATTCAGCACAACGAGTAGCAACAGCAAAGCGCCTGTGGCAGCCAGCCATGCAAACGACAATTCCTGCGTATAAAAGACCGCGATCACCAGCACGGCTCCGAGATCGTCCGCGATCGCTAGCGCGACCAGAAAGGTGATCAGCGCCTTGGGAACGCGGCTGGCCAGCAGCGCCAGCACGCCTACCGCGAAGGCGATATCGGTTGCCATCGGCACGCCCCAGCCGCGTGCCGCTTCGCCGGAATGATTGAATGCAAGATAGATCAGCGCGGGCAACACCATGCCGCCGATGGCGGCGATGATAGGCAAAGCTGCCTGACGCAGGTCGGAGAGTTCGCCGACCAGCATCTCCCGCTTCAACTCCATACCGACCACGAAAAAGAACATGGTCATCAGGCCGTCATTCACCCAGTGATGCAGCGACATCTCGATCTTCCATGAACCGATCTGGATTATCGTCGGGGTGTGCAGCACATGAAGGTAGGAATCGGAAAGGAAGCTGTTTGCCAATATCAGGGCGATGATCGCCGTGCCCATCAGCAACATGCCGCTGGTGGTCTGGCGATGAATGAACTGCTCGAAGGGCGACAATACTTTGTCGAACGCGCGTTCCCACGGGGCGTAGATGACACCTTTGCTCGCCGGTTCTCCTGGTTTCTTATGGTCGGTCATGGCGTTGAATCAATCGTCGAATTTGTAAAGACAGTATAAAGGGAGAAGGCAACTCTCCTGAAACATGATGATTTGAGGTGCTATTGTTTCAATCATGGCCTCAGCTTGATATAAGTGCTGTTGTATCAAATCTATCTGAGTGTCACCAGTTCAGGTACCGCGTCGGGTCCGCACCAGACCACTGCATTCTGGCCGTATTTTATACCGAGTTTTTTGGCCGCCTCGAGCGAGAGTCCCGGAACGAAGAACCCGGGTTCTTTCGGCCATCCGCCTGTTGGATGTATGCCGACACCGTCGAAACAGGCAAGGCTACGCTGGCCGAGTTCTTTCGCCAGTTCCGCCTGCTTGGTCTTGTTGGTTGCTTCATCGACATTACGGCTCTGTGGATTCCATGCGGTGATGAATACAGCGCAGTTGGTCCGGGTCTGTTTGTAGAGTTTTTCAAGCGGTTCACTGGCTACCCCTATGCTGAGCACGAATGGCGAATCGCCGAGCACATGGTATTCCGTCTCGAGATAGGCTTTGATGGTTTCCATGGGAATTACAGACATCGGTCAGTCGCTCATAGAACAGGAGCGACATTTTACTATGCAGATGACATAAAAAACGGCACCCGATCATTTGACCGGGTGCGAATATTCGGATTGCAACAGCGTTATTTAATTTCGGTATCGATTACGATATTCAAGCCTGTAGTACCGGGCGCGACTGAAGACGAGACACCTTCAAGATCACCGGGCCTGGACATGGCGGTGCCCGATTTGGATACGCGGGCAGCGACCACGATTTGCGCAAAGCCCGAGAGTTTCATTTGCGGTTGCATCGCCATACTGTCGTTGAGTGTGAATTCCATCGGCAGGTCTTTTACCTGTTTGCGGAACACGGCCAGCGGCATTCTCGGTCCCTGTGCGGCTCGCGCAAGGATGAATACGGTATCTTCAGGCGAGACTTTGCCTTGTAGCGAAGGACTCAAAGAGACTTTTCCGCTGACCGAGTCGGGTGTGGCATGGGCGGTTAATGAAAAGAGTGAGGCGGAAACTATCAGTACGGGAAACAATTTGCTCATGAGAACTCCGGTTTGGTTGGATAAAGTGACTGCGAAGTCGGTATGTGAATATCCTTGCGAAATATTTACTGGCGTATGGACACGCGGTTACGGACTTAAGTTCAACGCGGGATTAAGACTTGAGGGCGAATTTCCCCAATGCAGTCAGGGCTGCTGTCCAGTATCATTCCGCTATTGTTCAATCCCGGTTCGACTCAGGTAATGATATTTTCAGAACGACTTTCGCTGTACCTGCAGCTTACGCGAATGAACCGTCCCATCGGTATTCTGCTGCTGATGTGGCCAACGCTATGGGGGGTGTGGCTTGCCGGCGAAGGGCATCCCGAACTGCACATCGTGCTGATCTTCATTACGGGTACGGTACTGATGCGTTCCGCCGGTTGCGCGATCAACGATTACGCCGACCGTCACATCGACAAACATGTGAAGCGTACCCGGGAGCGGCCGTTGACCAGCGGCAAGGTTAGCGAACGGGAAACGGTTTGGCTGGCAGTGGTGTTGGCCTTGCTCGCATTCGCGCTGATCCTGCCGTTAAACCCGCTGACCTGGCTGCTCGGATTTCCGGCAGTGTTCCTTGCGGGCAGCTACCCGTTCACCAAGCGATTCCTGGTGATCCCGCAGGCCTATCTGGGTATCGCGTTCGGGTTCGGCATCCCGATGTCGTTCGCCGCACAACTCGGCGATGTGCCGCCGGTGGCATGGCTGTTGCTCATCGCCAATGTATTCTGGGCGATCGCCTACGATACGGAATATGCGATGGTGGACAGGGACGATGATGTTCACCTCGGCATCCATTCTTCGGCGTTGCTGTTTGGCAGGTACGATGTGGCGGCTGTGATGGCTTGCTATGCGATCACATTGGGGTTGCTGGTCTGGGCAGGGCAGATAACGGGGCTGGGCTGGCTGTATTACACCGGTTTATCTGTTGCTGCGGGGGTGGCGGGCTATCACTACACGCTGATCCGGGACAGAAGCCGGGACAGCTGCTTCAAGGCATTTTTGCACAACAACTGGTTCGGTGCGGCAATTTTCATTGGACTCGCAGGGTCGTATGCGCTGGCCTGAAAGTCGGGATGACTGTGTGCGCTCGGGTGAAGGGTGTTGCGTAGATGTCATGTGTAACCGTGTCAACGAAATGTCGTTGGAAGCGTTAACCACGTTCCTGTATAAGACAAATAATCCCTTGATCTCCGTAACGGTCATACCCCGCAATACCGGTTGTTGTTCACCTGACCTTCATTGCGCGAGATGAAACCCTCCTTTTTAAAAGTGATCCATGCACTGGGCCTGCTGCTGGTGATCTTCAGCGCGGCCTATGCCATCCCGGAAGTCGTTTCCGTGATCTATGGCGATTATTCGATGCTGCTGGATTTTTTGCTGGCGATGTTGTGGACAGCGAGTTGCGGTTTCATCATGTGGATGTTGACCAGACATTACCGCAGTGAGCTTACGATCCGTGACGGTTATCTGCTGGTGGTCACGATGTGGACAGCCATGCCCCTGTTCGCCACGATACCGCTGTTGTTGATGATACCCGGCCTGTCGCTCACGGATGCCTACTTTGAGACCATGTCCGGTCTGACGACAACAGGTGCCACGGTGCTGGTCGGGTTGGATTACCTGCCACCGGCGATCAATGTATGGCGACACGAGCTTAACTGGCTTGGAGGCTTGGGCATCATCGTCCTGGCTGTCGCGGTGTTGCCATTACTTGGTGTCGGCGGCCGACAATTGTTCAAGGCCGAAACGCCGGGGCCGATGAAGGAATCAGCACTGACGCCGCGTATCCATGAAACGGCACGCAGCCTCTGGGTCGTGTATCTCGCGATCACTTTGGCTTGTATCCTGAGTTTGAAGTGGGCGGGAATGGATTGACTGGATGCATTGTGCCATGCGTTCTCGACGATGGGACTGGGGGGGTTCTCGACCCATGACAGCAGTATCGGATATTTTAATTCGTTGCGTATCGAGTTAGTGATGATCGTTTTCATGTTGCTGGCGGTCATCAACTTCTCCACTCATTTCATGGCCTGGCACAACAGGTCTCTGTCGGTGTACCGGAAAGATACGGAGGGAGTCGCGGCGGTGACGCTGATTCTGCTAAGTTGCCTGGGAATAACAATGTTCCTATGGGAGGAGTCGGTCTACCCGGATTTTCTGACGGCTTTTCGACATGCCAGCTTCAATGTGATCTCAATCGCGACGAGTTCGGGCTATGCCAGCGTGGACTTCGGACTATGGCCGATCTTTGCGCCTATGTGGATGATGTTCCTGGCCTGCATTGCCGCCAGTTCGGGGTCGAGTGGAGGCGGTATCAAGATGATGCGAACGCTCATCCTGGTCAAGCAGGCGGCCAGGGAGTTTGTGATCATGCTACATCCCAAGGCGATCAATCCGATGAAGATCGGCGGTCAGGTGATCGCCAACAACATAGTCTTTTCAGTATTGGGATTCATCTTCCTGTATTTCATGACAACAGCAATACTTACTTTTTTGTTGCTTGCCTCCGGCATGGATTTCATCAGCGCATTCAGTGCGATTCTGGCATGCGTTAACAACTTTGGTCCGGGGCTGGGGTCGGTCGGCCCGGCCGGCAATTATCAGGGTCTGACCGATTTTCAGACCTGGATCTGTTGTTTCGGGATGCTGGTCGGTCGGCTGGAGATATTTACTGTGCTCATTCTGTTCACACCCTGGTTCTGGAAGAGATAAGCTTTCAACCTGAAAAAACTCAGTTCACCACGAAGGACACATAACCAGCGACTTAACGAGCGTTGTTTGCTGGTTTAGTCGAATAGCTAGTAGTTCCATCAGAGATCACGAAGATTTTTGCGATTCATCGACCACAGTCGATATTCCTGCGGACCGCGATTCATGGAGTTGCATGATATTGCATGCTCACCGGCAAAATGACTCACATTCTCATGGCAACAATTAGTTTTTCTTCGCGGACTTCGTGTCCTTCGTGGTTTAAGTGCGGAATTTAGGTTCAAAGAAGGTTCAGGAGATACGCAACGGCCCTTCCCGCTGGGGACGCTTGATATTGTTGCGGTTGAAAGCTTCGGTTGCGCGCAATACCACATCGGTCTGGAATGCCTTTTCAAAACGCACGTCAATCACATAGGCCTTGGCCCTGAGCTGTATTGCCAGCCGTTCTGCTACCGGCATCTCGACCATCACGATATTCACCGGTTTTCTCAGGTAGGCATAACGGCTGGTAACGACTACCTCGAAAAGCAAATCACGCGCCAGGCGGATATCGGCGTCCTGCGCGATGTAGAAATCGAAAACCAGCATCATGTCCAGTGCACCGGCATTGCCGGAGGAAACAACATCCGACATGAACCGATTGTTAGGGATAGTGACCATATTGTCATCCAGTGTGACCAGCCGCACCGAACGCAGGCCGATACTCTCTATCTCGCCATAGACATCGCCAAAGGAGACTCGGTCGCCGACCTGGAACGGGCGGTCGAACAATAATATGAAACCCGCGATCACCGATGCGACCAGGTCTTTGAGCGACAGCCCGAGCGCGACAGCCATACTGCCGGTAGCCGCCAGCATGACTTCTTTCGGCGGTTGCAAGATGGCATAGAACAGGTAAGGGCCGCAGAAGATATAGATGGAGAAGTTCAGCGTGGTGGCAACCTGTGAGATCAGGATGCGTCGTCTGGGAATGCGCTGGTAAAGAGTATCCGCCACATGCGTGATGCCCTTGACGAACAGCACCAGGGCTGCAAGAGCCAATGCCAGCACGAAGATACGATCCAGCTGGAACAGTGTTGCGATCTCGGTGATCTGGTTCAGGTTGGTATCATTCATAGATGAAATTCTTTCTTAGCAGCAACTGGGTCAGGCTGAATTGTGCCGTCGCCGTGATGCGATAGCGCCCGTCAGGGCCGCAGATCAGCAGGTTATTGTCGCATCCGGTACTCAGCGCGATGACCACGATGTTTTCCGGCAGGCTGGTGACGGAGATCACTTCATCTTCGGTAAGGTTCTCGTGGCGCATGATTGCCGCGTATACGAACAGAGCCTCGTCCGCCCAGCTTTCGCTGATGGAAATTTTGGGGTATTTCGGCAGGCCGACCTTCAGCCGGTTGTCAGGAAGCTGGTTCAGCGAGGTCGTCCATAACATCAACGCCGCACGGGGATTGCCATTCGACTGCCCCCACAGCAGGCGGAAGAATTGCTTCTCTACCTGATGTTCGCCGATATAGTCATCCTCCGCCTGTGTTGCGCGGATGATGTCGTCGTAGGCCAGATGGGCAGTGGTTTGACTGTGGCGTGCCATGATCAGTTTCATGATGTCTTTTTCGGAAAAATCCTCGATCTCGATCGCGCTCCTGAACAACGGCATGCCACCGAATACCGCTTTCAGGTAATGCCATGAGCGCAGATTGAATGTAACGCACCAGAACAGGTGCTCGGTTCCGCTGTTCATCAGTTCGGCAAATGTGCGATAGCCCTCGAACCCACCCAGTTCGCCGAGGAACAGGTTCTGGGCATTGTCGATAAGCAGTACCGTGTCGGGCATGTCGGCTTCCGCTTCCAGCAGTGATACATCCCCCTGGGACAGATCCATGCCCAGTTCCTTGCCGAAAAATGCCAGCACAGCATCGCGAGTGATGAGTTTGGGGGGGATGTCGATTCGACGGACTGCGATTTTCGTATAACGCTGTTCGATCATTTCGAGCAGACAGGACTTGCCACTTCCCTTTTCGCCGAACAATGCCAGCGAGTGGTCCAGGGAGCTGTTGTCTTCCCATGCGCTCAACACTGCCTCGATCTGGGGCAGGATTTTGTTGTCAAGTTCGATCAACAACGATTTGTCTTCAACTTCGTCAAGCCTGAACCACTTGAGATATTCCTCGGGTAATTGAGGGATCGTCTTGGTCTCTGAGACACCGCTTGCCTTGTTGGCGTGTTCAATGCGTCGCAGGAAGATCGTGGCACTTATCCGCTTGAAGAAGTCGAATTCCCCCGCCCACTTTTTGATCTGGCCTGCAAATTTGGTGAGTATCACCAAACAAAGTGCGGGAAGGCTGGTAAACCATGACAGGAACTTGTTGCCGGATAATGTGTTGATCGCCAGATAGACCCGTTCCGGCAACAACAGTTTTGCAACGCCGGTGATTTCGTTCCGCCACTCGTGCGCCGCATAGGCGCAGACCAGCACGCCGGCATAAACCACCAACCCGTAAACGATGCGGTAAACCAGCGCTTCACCGACAACATCTTCAGTGGCATGAAGTATGGCGAGCAATACGAAGAAGAAGATGCCGACAATGCGAACGGTGTGCAACAGTCGCGCTTTCTCCACCATGGTGGACTGGATGACGCCAGAAAAAGCCACCATGCCCAAGACAGACAAGGCAAAGTTCAGGAACACACGGTACCAGAGATAAAAAGCGATGTACGGCAGGAACATGCTGATTTCGGCGATATCCGTTCCTGCAACGAGATCCTGAGCGACCCCTACGCCCAGCAGCATGACAGCCCAGGGTACATAAGGGTTGCCGCGCCTGATCCACAGTGCCAGCCTGCGGGCATAAGCCTGGTTGTATTTTTCCCTGACCAGACGATTGCGCAACCGGTCCAGATAGTGGCTGATACGGTGCAGCCAGGCGAACGCGGTGAACAATACGGCCACAAATAACAGGAAGATGAACGATTGCCTGGTTATGTCCAGCCATCCGTTAAAGCCAGAGCTGGCTTTCTGCTGAAAATCGACCGCCTTGGAGTAGAAGATGGCGAGAACCTGATAGGGAACGATGCGCATCTCGCGACCGATATCCCGGAAGTAATCCATCGAGATGTCAAGTATTGCGGCATTCCCGATCCTCAGGTTTTCTTTCAACAGCGCAGAACGTAACTGTCCCGCTTCCAGCAACAGGCGATACAGGTCGTTGCGCTCTTTTTCGAATCGTTGCAATCGGGAAGACTCAAGCTGTGCCTTAAGGGTTGCGGTTTCCTGATAGACGTTCCTGTATTGCACTGCTTCCTGTGTGTCTTGCAGTCGAGATAGCAGGTCGTTGGGCGCGCTGGGGATGTCGGGTGCCGGGGCGATCTTGGCCGGAGTAGCGATCCGCTCGAATATCCTGTCAACTAATTCCCGCCAGATAGCCACTACCTCACGGTAAGCTTCGGGCAGGGGTTTGCTCACATCGCCGTTCAACGAAACAGCGGATAGTGCGGAAAGCTTTTCCGAGGTCTGCTGGTAAAACTGCGCACGATCCTGCAACTCGGTGACCATTTCGGATTGGAGGCGACCCAATGTCTCGCGCGTCTTTTCCAGCAACACCCGCTGCGCGGCAATCTCGCGCAAGTCAAGGCTGGATGCATTCTTTGCCCTTTCTTCGGCAGTTGCGCTTGATATCGCGGCCTCAGTCTGCAACTTGTCTGCGGCACTGCGCTCTTCGGCAAGCTGCACCACTTTGCTTGCCTGTTTCTGGCGGTCGATATGTGTATTTACCAGGCCGTTCCGAAGGTCAAGGGGTAGCGTGAGGAAGTCCAGTCGTTGCTGGTCCAGTAATAGTTGCTGTCCCTTCAATTGATCGGCGAGTCTGGCCAATGCGGAGTCGGTCTTTGCACATTCCAGATAGGCTGCTGATGGGTCGGCTGAAGCATGGCCCTGTGTTTTAAGCGTCTGCAGTTCCGTGATGCGATTCCGGATCGCGGATTCGTTGCCAAGGTCGACCACGAAAAGTGCGGCAAGGGGAGTGTCGGGTATCGTGCCGCCTGACATGAAGTCCTTGAGGAGTTGCCGGGTGTTTTCCAATTGTGCGATGCGTTGTGATGCTTCCACCGCCAGACTTGAAGGGCAAGTATCTATCGAGTCCCCGGCGATCACCGGTGTCGCCTGAAAGTAGATCAGGCAGGCCGAGAGCGCTATCAATGAAAGTTTGTGCAGGTTGGGCATATATTTTCGCTAGCATCCGGTACCGGAATTTTCGGGTCTTGAGCGGGAAACTGACAAGTGGGAAGCCAGTAAGGGTAGAGATCAAGCCCGATGACTATGGTGACCTGCCCATTATATAGCTTAGTGAATACTGCATTGCAGAGAGTTGCAGTCGTAGCGCGCCTGCAAGGTCGTACTGCAGGTTACGGTTCAGACTTCCACCATCATGAAATCGGATTTTTTGGCCTGGCATTCAGGACATGACCAGTCGCCGGGGACGTCCTCCCAAGTGGTGCCGGGGAGGATGCCCTCTTCGGGCAGACCGGCTTCCTCGTCGTATAAGAAACCGCAAATAACGCATTGCCAGACTTTCATGCCGCCTTCCAGTACTTGAAAGAGGTCGTGAACGTATAAATCATTGTTTGATCAGTTTTCAAGGTCTGCCATCAGCGCGGTATGTACTGCCTTGGGGATTGGGTCTAGCGTAACCTTGTAGCGCTGGTTGTCTATCCCCATACTTAATCCGGCACCTTGATCCTTCAATGCGCTGATCATGTCGGCTTTTAACTCGAAACGCAGGAAATGGACCGCTGAGGTCTTGTCTGTGGTGGAACGTTCCAGATCTTCGTCGGCAATTGCGTAGACCGGATTGAAGCCATCGACCTGCGCCCACACGCGATCCTCGATGCCGACAAGCTCGCCGAGCATGCGGCGGCGTTCTTCCACATCGGTATACTCGATCATCATCGTCGCTTTCCAGTTGCTACCATCCGGTATCAGCGGGTTGTAGGTATCGAGTTCTTCCTGGATGCCGGCTTCCTCGAAGATCTTTTCGACGCGTAACATCTCCTGCACCTGGTACTGGATCGTCAGCACATCCTCGAAGATCAGCGTGACGTGTTCACCCAGTGCGACGTTGCGGTTTTTTTTGTGGGCCATGACCTTGGCACGGAATTCATTGCGTACCTTTGCGTAGGCTTCCAGTGTCATCAGGCTGTCGCGTGTGAGTTTTGCCATATTATTTATGCTGGCCGGTGATCGGCCCCTCCTTGAACAGGTTGTCCTTCAATTCGTGATCGAAGGCCGGGTCTTGCCTGCGTATCCACTCCAGCACCATCGCGGCATGTTCTTTTTCTTCGTCGCGATTGTGGGCGAGTATCTTTTTCAGCTCCGGGTCGGTGGCGGCATCCACACGCTGGTTGTACCAGTCCACTGCTTCGAGTTCTTCCATCAGCGAGACGATCGCGCGGTGCATGTCCATTGTCGCGGCGGAAAGTTTTTCTAAAGGTTCGTGATATCCCTCGTTTGCCATGTAGCTCTCCTTTTTTTGGTTGTTTTACAAGCCGTAGGCGATGCGGATCAGCGTCAGCGGGTGTTGTTTCTGTGCGCTTTTACCGACGCTCTGGGTATCGCCGATCCCCTGCATGATATGCCTGCCGGCGATCGCGCAATCGGAACTGACATAGTCGGGCTCGGGTGCGGCCATCTGCTTGAACACTTGCTTGCCGATCTTCATCGACTCGGCGAAGTATTCGCTCTTCACGCCCCAGGTGCCGTCGTGGCCGGAGCAGCGCTCCACCGTGGTGATCTCGGTTTCCGGCACGAGTTGCAGTGTCTCGCGGGTCTTCAGTCCCATGTTCTGCACACGCAGGTGACAGGGCACATGATAGGACACCTTGCCCAGCCTCTGTTTGAAGTCGGTCTTGAGCAGGCCGTCCTTGTGGCGCAGCATCAGGTACTCGAACGGGTCGTACATCGCATCGGCCACCGCTTTGACATCCGGGTCTTCGGGGAACATCAGCGGCAATTCCTGTTTGTACATCAGCGTGCAGGATGGGATCGCGGTGAGGATCGCATAACCTTCCTTCGCCAGTTTGGCGAGTTGCGGGATATTGGTTTCCTTCAGGTGCGCGACGGCTTCAAGATCGCCCAGCTCGAGTTTGGGCATGCCGCAGCAGGCTTCCTTGTCGACCAGTCGCGCCGGTATTTCGTTGTGCGCGAGTATCGCCAGCAGGTCGTGGCCGATACCGGGTTCGTTGTAGTTGATATAGCAGGTGGCATAGATCGCCACCTTGCCGGGCGTGCGCTCGCCACTCTTCACCGCGAAGCTGTCGTTTGCTTCGGCATGCTTGCGGAAAGTGCTGCTGGAATATTCGGGCAGCTTGCGATCCTGGTGTATGCCCAGCACACTATCCATCACCTTGCGTGTAATGGCGGTGTTGTTCACCGCGTTCACTGTCTGCGTGATGACGGGAATCGAGGCGAGCTTGCCCAGCGCATCGGTACTGGAGAGCAGCTTGTCGCGGAAACTGGTTTCGCCCTTCTTGAATTTCACCGCCTTGGCGCGCAGCATCAGGTGCGGAAAATCCAGGTTGAACTGGTGTGGCGGTACATAGGGACATTTGGTCATGAAGCACATGTCGCACAGGTAGCACTGGTCGACGACTTTCCAGTAGACCTTTTTATCGACGGTGTCGAGTTCCATCGACGGGCTTTCGTCTATCGCGTCGAACAGCACAGGGAAAGCGTTGCACAGGCTGAAGCAGCGACGGCAACCGTGGCAGATATCATAGACCCGATGGAGTTCATCCATCAGCGAGGCTTCGTTGTAGAACTCGGGGTTCTGCCAATCCAGCGGATGTCGCTGTGGCGGCTCGAGGTTTCCTTCGCGTGTGCTCATGTCTGCTCCTCCTGCAACCAAGTTATCACTTTACCGTTCGCCCTGAGCTTGTCGAAGGGGGCGGCAATCTCAGAAGCCGTTCATGGTTCGACAAGCTCACCACGAACGGCAACAATTTGCACTATCAATCCGCCAGCGCGTCCAGCGCTTTCTGGAAGCGGTTAGCGTGCGAGCGTTCCGCCTTGGCCAGTGTCTCGAACCAGTCGGCGATCTCGTCGAAGCCTTCGCTGCGCGCAGTCTTGGCCATGCCCGGATACATGTCGGTGTATTCGTGGGTCTCGCCGGCGATTGCGGATTTCAGGTTGGCGCGGGTAGGGCCGATAGGCAGGTCGGTGGCGGGATCACCGCATTTTTCCATGTATTCCAGATGGCCGTGCGCATGACCGGTCTCGCCTTCTGCAGTAGAGCGGAACACTGCTGCCACATCGTTCTGGCCTTCCACGTCGGCCTTGGCTGCGAAATAAAGATAGCGGCGGTTCGCCTGTGATTCACCGGCGAAGGCATCTTTCAGATGCTGGTGTGTCTTGGATCCTTTGAGTTCCATGGTCATTCTCCTTCTTGAAAGATTGATGTTCGAAAAAGCTTACAACAAGTGGTTTGTTCATCCACAGTCGCAATATAGACCCGTCTTGCTGATAGGGCAAATTGGATTATTCAATCCAATTGATTTATTATTCAAATCACTGACAACGATCATGGATATCACAGCATGACCCTGAATGAATTGCGCTACATCATCGCCGTGGCCCAGGAGCTCAACTTCCGGCGTGCTGCCGAGAAGTCTTTCATCAGCCAGCCGGCATTGTCCCTCGGGATACAGAAGCTCGAGGAAGAGTTGGGCGTCAAACTCTTCGAGCGTGGCAAGAACGAGGTTACGGTTACCCCTGTAGGACTGGAAATTGTCGAACAGGCGCAACGTGCGATTGAAGAGGCAGAACGCATCCGCGAGATCGCCAGGCAGGGCAGGGACCAAATGGCCGGCAACCTGCGCTTGGGAATCATCCATAGTGTCGGCCCTTACCTGCTCCCCGATCTGGTCCCTGCGCTGAAAAAACTCGCGCCCGATATGCCGCTGGAGATCGAGGAAAATATCACCGCGAATCTTGACACGCTGTTACGCAATGGAAAACTGGATGTCATCATCATTGCCTTGCCGTTCGCTGATAGCGGCATCCTTACCAGGACACTTTACGACGAACCTTTCGAAGTTGCGGTCAGCAACGAGCATCACTGGTCGAAGCGGCGCAGTATCAAGGCACAGGAACTGGCAGGTGAAAAAGTGCTGCTGCTGGATTCGGGGCATTGCTTCAGCAATCAGGTCGCGGAAGCCTGCCCGGAAATGGTCGGAAAGGGAGCCGACATCCAGCATGGGACATCTCTGGAAACGATACGCAACATGGTCGCTTCAGGTCTGGGTATCACCGTGTTACCCGCCTCGGCCAACAGCGCGCGTTATCGCAATCCCATGTTGCATATCATCCCGTTCGCCAAACCCATACCGTCACGGCGTATCGCATTGGCGTGGCGCAAGAGCTTCGCGCGCAAACAGGCGATCGATGTGCTGGCCAAGGCCATCGCAAAAACCAGTATCAACGGGATAGTCCATTTGCCATGAAACAGACCACACAGCCCTATCGCGAGAACCGCTTCCTCAGGTCGAGTTACAGCCTGATCGCGCCTTTCTATGATCTTGCCATCTCATCTCCCATGCGAGCGGCGCGAACCCGGTCACTGCAATCCTTGCCCGGTGATGCACCGCGCAAAGTATTGCTCAGCGGTATCGGTACAGGGCTTGATTTGCCGTTACTGCCGGTAATGCATCGCTATACCGCGCTCGATTTCAATGCCGCGATGTTGTCTCGTGCCAGGCCGCGTGGTGCCGAATTGCAGGTGGACTGGGTTCTGGGCGACAGCATGGCCATGCCATTCCCGGACGCACACTTCGACCATGTCGTGCTACACCTGATCGTCGCGGTGGTACCCCAGCCCGCGCAATGCCTGAGAGATGCGGCACGTGTGCTCAAGCCCGGCGGCACCATCGTGCTGTTCGACAAGTTCCTGCAGCCGGACACACTCTCCCTGCTGCGCCGCGCGCTCAACCCGCTGTCGCGGCGAATCGCCACCCGCACCGATGTTGTGTTCGAGCATGTGCTCAAAGAAGTGCCCGAGCTGCAGGTGATAAGCGATGTGCCGCTGCTCGCCGGTGGCTGGTTTCGCGGGATCGTGCTGCAAAAGAAGTGATTCGATTGCGGAGTTAGGCGATTGAGTAAGGTGCGGGTAAAGTCGGTTCCTCGACTATTTTTGGCAGGCAACACAGCAGTTCGGACAGGCTGGATGCTTGCGAATCGGGTGAGTGGTTGGTGGAGAACATATCCGCCAGATGTCATTTATTTTCTTTATCAAACTCCTGTAATGTCTTTAGCAGGGCGTCGTTAAATCTTACCGTGCTTTCAAGCTGCGGGATATGCCCGACTTCTGGAAGCGTGACCATGTGCGAGCCCTTAACCAGGCTTGTCAGCTTTTGGCCTTGTACAACCGGGGTGATCATGTCGCGTTCACCCCAAATGGCGACCAGGGGTATCTGCATAGTTCGATAAGCGTCAGCGGTTTCGCTTAGTGATCGATCTGGGGGTGCAAGCAAATGCGGCAACCATGCGCTGATCGCTTCAGTGCTGCCCTTCACGCTTAAGGGGCGCTGGTAAATCGCTACACGCTCGTCGGTAGCCGCAGCAGGATCATCAATGAATGCTTGCAGCAAGTTTCTTGTGAAATTCGGGTTGGTTAAAAACGCTGCTACGATACTGTTGCGCAATGGCGATATATGTAAGAGGCCATTCATTACGGCCGATTGAGAAGTTTGTGTATCATCGTCCTGGATACTTAATGCTACATCTACCAGAATCAGCCCACGCACAAGATAAGGAGCCAACAAAGCAGTTTCGGCTGTGGGGCCGCCTCCGAATGAATGCCCCACCAATATGGCTGTTTTGATTTGCATTGCGTCCAGCATCGCAATGATGCGGCGTGCCTGTGCGGCCTTTGAATAATCGCCACTATCCGGGCGTTGCGAATAACCAAAGGGAGGTAAATCCAACGCGATTGCGTGATAGCCGATGTCTCCCGCTGCTTTCATGGATTGCCGCCAGGTTTCGCTCCAAGCCCCGGTCCCGTGAATAAAGAGAACCACGGGGCCATCAGCAGGTCCCGCTTCCTGTATGAATATTTGCACATCGCCGGCATTGACCCAGCGACCGCTCTTGGGGGCCGCCTCGCTGGCAAGTTGAGTCTCCCTGTTCTGTGCTTGCCAATGAAAGTAAGTCAGTGTCATTGCAGTCAACACAACGGCTACAACCGAGAGTATTAGCATCCCTCGAAAGACGCGGTGGCATATTATTTTTAGCATGATGTCAGTAATCGTAGATATGCTCTACGTTACAGTTGGAACGACTCAGGTCAATCAGGCGTGATGCCAGCATTTCAACCGGAACAACCAAGGCGACGCGCTTTTCTCCGGGACGTGTCAGTATCGGCTGCGTAAACAGTATTTCTTCAGCGGTGTCAGGCGCCCAAGTTTGCGGCACAACGATTGTAACCAATATCTTGCTGTGATTGCCCGCGATATCAACGAACTTTTCACCATGTTGCGCCAGCCACATCGCCTGTTTTGCAAATGCTTCATAGCGTGGCATCACCAGTATTGCACGCCCATCACCGAGGTCATGCTGGAGTGTTATGTCGGCAGGTAATTGAGCATGAAAATCAAATCCGTTCACGACCACCCATGTCGTCATCTTGGCTTCATCGTAGGCCGTGCGAGTGGCCTGTTTGATCAGTTTTGCGTAGATAGCCTTGATGACATATTCCGTGGTCAGTGCGTAACGCCTTTCCAGCTTGCGAAGTGGCTGGCTACCCAAGACGGGAATATCTGCCCATAAGTTTTTGAGGGCAGCGTTGAAGTCGAACATGTACCAGGGATCGCGGCGGATGAAATCCACATATTGCTGGGCAACCTCCGCGCCCATGATTTCCTCTTCGGTCATCTTTCCAGAACTGAGGAAGTAACTGAGTCGACCCATGCTGTTTTCATACAGGCTACGCAGCATGTATTCCAGCGTGGTGCTGCTTGAAATAACCAGGATCATCACGTGATAGCCCAAGTTTGCAGGATAGTTCGACTTGATCTGCTCCATGGTCACGTAGGCATAACTGCGCCATAGCTGACCGATATGTCCGATGAACGGAAAATCATGCGCGGGTTGATCTTTGGTCAGGCCCGCATATTCGGCGGGGCTATGAACCAAAAACCATTCCGGGTAAGTCAGGTAGGTCTGTTCGGCATTTCGGCGCTCGCTCTCCGGGATCAGGCTTTCG
>JBGSMU010000121.1:0-3099 GCA_041739955.1 Gallionella sp.
ATCTCGCCTTTTTCAACTTGATCTACGACGCTCAATTTAAAAGCCAGCGTGTAGTCTCGTTGACTCCGTCTTCCCCCTGTTTCCATTTGACACTCCTTTCGTCATTACAAAAAGTGTCAACTTATTTCAGGACGGGTCACACAAAAGAAAAAAGCCGGGCATGCCCGGCTGTATTTGTTAATCGTCAAGTCACTTGCGCGCGTGCCAGCGCAAATCCAGTGTGAACGGGAAGTCCTTGTTGGCTGTTTCCGGCGGCAACCCGGCAGGATTTTCTTCCGGGGTGTGGCCGTGATCCCAGAAGCGGCTGACGCGGCGAGCTTCGGCTTCGTAGGCGGGAATGACGGGTCTAATGGATAATATGGGTAAATGATTTATCCAAAAAAGCTCATTTCACCACGAAGGACACGATGATCACGAAGCAATTTCAGGGTGTTATCAACTATTAATAGGCCACCTAAAAGGTGAAGCCGAAATATTAAATAATCCAATGTTTTTCTTCGTGTACTTCGTGCTCTTCGTGGTGCAATTAAGGTTTTAAGGTTTATTCGATAACCAAGGAATAGTTTGTGCTGCGTCCGCCGCCGGACTCTTTTTGCAGCGCATGCCGCTCCACCAGATCAAGGATGTCGCGGTAGGCAGTGTCCTGCGAACACTTCGTGATCATCGCCCACTTTGATGTTGTCAATTTACCTTCAAAGCCATCGAGTAGCTTGTTGAGCATTTTGATTTGTCGCTCGTTCAAGGGCTCTTTGGCAAAGCGCTCCCAGAAATGCGCTTTGTTGAGAACAACGCTGAGTATTTCCTGGGCGCCTTCGATCGCGCCTTGCAGACAGTCCAGAAACCAGTCCTGCCAGCGCGTCACATCGAGTTCGCCTTTTTGCGTCCATTCCAGCAGGTCATAGTATTCTTTGTTCTCACGGCGAATTTGCGCGGACATGCTATAGAAGCGCTGGCCGGTTTTTTCCGACCGGGCAAGCGCCATATCCGCGATAGCACGGGCAATGCGGCCATTGCCGTCTTCAAAGGGGTGGATGGTTACGAACCAAAAATGAGCAAGGCCTGCGATGAGCAGGGGATCGGTATCTCCCGGCTTTTCAAACCAGCGCAGGAATTTCACCATTTCATCCGGTACACGCGCCGCCGGTAGCGCTTCATAGTGCACCTTCTCGCGGCCAATCGGACCGGAGACGACTTGCATGGGGCCGCTACTGTCATCGCGCCAGTCTCCAACCTTTATAAAGGTCATGCCGCTTCGTCCTGTCGGAAACAGTGACGCATGCCAATCAAATAGCCGCTCTTTGGTTAGCGCTTTGTCGTAGTTGCTGGTCGCATCCAGCATCATTTCGACCACACCCTCGACATTGCGGTCTGCGGAAGCAAGTCCGCCGACATCCATACCAAGACGCCGCGCTATTGATGACCGGACCTGATCACGCGGTAGTTTCTCGCCCTCGATTTCGCTTGATTTGATTACGTCCTCGGTGAGTATGCTTAGATTTGCTTCACTGCGAAGTTCAAATCCCAGCCTCTCCATTTTGCCGAGCAGGCGTCCCTGTTCCCGTGAAACATTCGCGAGCGTTTTCGCGAGGCTTCCTTCGTCCCATGTGAAAGCCGGCCAGCCTGCTCTTTCCCAGATGTACATCCCATAATCTCCGTAACATATGCGGAGATTATGGGCAATAATCTCCGCATGCGCAAGAATGCTCTACGTATTTCTTGCGGAGATTAAGGTCGTTATTCTCCGCATTTGATTGCGCAATGGCCGAGAACCTGAACTTGAAAATGCGTTGAGTGAGAGAAGACTCATGGCACGTAGTTGCCCAATAAACCAAAAAAGCTCATTTCACCACGAAGGACACGATGATCACGAAGCAATTTCATGGTGCTACAAACTATTAATAGGTCACCTAAAAGGTGAAGCCGAAATACTAAATAACCCAATGTTTTTCTTCGTGTGCTTCGTGCTCTTCGTGGTGCAACCAAGGTTTTAAGGATAAATCAAAAGGCCGGGCGCGCCCGACGTTCTTTGTTTTATCGTCAAGTCACTTGCGCGCGTGCCAGCGCAAATCCAGGGTGAACGGGAAGTCCTTGTTGGCTGTTTCCGGCGGCAACCCGGCAGGATCTTCTTCCGGGGTGTGGCCGTGATCCCAGAAGCGGCTGACGCGTCGGGCTTCGGCCTCGTAGGCGTTGACCGGTAGCGTGTCGTAGCTGCGCCCGCCCGGATGGCTGACGTGGTAGGTGCAGCCGCCGATAGCGCGGTCGCTCCAGGTATCGACGATGTCGAAGATCAGAGGTGCTTGCACGTCTATGGTGGGATGCAACGCCGAGGGGGGATTCCATGCGCGATAGCGGACGCCCGCGATCATTTCGCCCGGAGTCGAAGTTGCGCGCAATGGCACGCGCCGCCCGTTGCAGGTGAGCGCATAGCGTTCACCCATCGCACCGGTCAATTTGACCTGCAGGCGTTCGACAGATGAATCCACGTAGCGCGCCATGCCGGTGCTGGTGATCTCCTCGCCCAGCACATGCCACGGCTCGATGGCCTGATGCAGTTCGAGTTGCAGGTCGTCGACCTGTAATGTCCCCATGTGCGGGAAGCGGAATTCCATGAACGGCGCGATCCACTCGGCCCTGAAATCGAAACCCGCGCCCTGCAGGTCGCGCGCGACATCATGTATGTCACCGGCGATGAAATGCGGCAGCATGAATCGGTCATGCAATTGCGTGCCCCAGCGTACCAGCGGTTTTTTGTACGGCTGTTTCCAGAACCAGGCGACCAGTGAGCGCAACAACAGCATCTGCATCAGGCTCATCCGGGCATGCGGCGGCATCTCGAAAGCGCGCAGTTCCAGCAGGCCCAGGCGGCCGGTCTCGGAGCCGGGCGCATAGAGCTTGTCGATGCAGAATTCGCTGCGGTGGGTATTGCCGGTCATGTCCACCAGCAGGTTACGCAGCAGCCTGTCGACGATCCACGGTTTGGGAACGTCACCGTCTGGCATCTGCTGAAAGGCGATCTCCAGTTCATAGAGCGCATCGTTACGAGCCTCATCGACCCGCGGCGCCTGGCTGGTCGGTCCGACGAACATCCCGGAGAAGAGG
>JBGSMU010000169.1:0-8084 GCA_041739955.1 Gallionella sp.
GTGCGATCGCCCAGCCGAGAAAAGGCATGATGGTGAACTGCAACAGTACGCCGGTCATTACCGCGCGTGGCAGTTTGGCGACGCGCTTGAAGTCGTCGAATGACAGCGTGATACCCATGCCGATCATGATCACGGCCAGTCCCCATACGATCATCTGGCCGCCGAACCATGCGATCCATTGCGGGAAGTACAGCGCAAGTCCGCTGAATGACAATACCCAGAAAGGGAACAGGTTGGCGAGTAGGTTGAGCAGGCGGGTCACGGGTATGGGCTTTGATCTGGTAACGGTGTGAAGGTTATCACAGCACGTTACCGGATGTTCAGCCCATCAGGTCAACGCCCGGCTACTGTTAGCGATACAGCGACGGGAACTGCTTGCGCAATTCGACCAGCTTGGGCTTGTCGTAAAACACGATGTACGGCTGGTAGGGATGCAGTTCCAGATAATTCTGGTGGTAATCCTCCGCCGGGTAGAATCTTTCCAGCGGCACCACCTGGGTCACGATATCGTCGCGGTAGGCGCGACTGGCGGTGAGTTCGCCGATTTGTTTCCGGGCTTGCTGCTGCTGCGCGGCGCTGGTGTAAAAGATCGCAGAGCGATATTGCGTTCCGTGGTCCGGACCCTGATAGTTCAGTTGTGTGGGATCATGCGCAACCTTGAAGAACACCTCCAGCAATTGTTTGTAGGAAACCTGTTCCGGGTCGAACACCACTTGTACTGCCTCGGCATGTCCGGTGTCGCCACCGCTCACCCTTGGGTAGGTGGCCGTATCCGCACTGCCGCCCGAGTAACCGGAAGTGGCCGATTCCACGCCTTTGACGTGTTTGAACACCGCATCCACCCCCCAGAAACATCCGCCCGCGAACACTGCAGTCTCGGTGGCGGCAGCGGCAAGCGGGGAAAATGCGATGCCCGACAATAGACACAGACTGATAAAAACTTTATGCCATGATCCCATGATGATTCTCCTGTGATTATCCGAAAGTAAAGGCGTAAGCCTCCAGCCCCGGTTCCTGCGACTCGATCTCCAGCAACCCCGTGCCCTGCTGCTTCTGGTCGATCAACTCATACAGTGTGTTGCGATCGACGCTGACCACGCCGCCCGGTGCATCCCTGCCGGCATACTCGCCGACCGGCTTGCCATTCAGTTTGAGATTCGCCTTCAGCGGCTTCCCGCTGTGTGTGCCGAGCACGAGGAAAACCCTGGCCGCATTGAAGTTGAAACGCAGCGAGGCACCCGCTTCGGCCGCGACGATCTTTTCCGCATCCGCCTGCCACTTGCCGTTCAAGGCCCAATGGTCTTCTGGCAGTGTGCCGGGAAAGCGATAGATAGTTTGGGTGTCGTGCTGCATGGCACCGATGCTGCCGAAGTTCTGCGCGCGCCGGTAACCTAGATAGGTCTCCAGCGTCTGCATCGGCGAGAAGATCGTTGCGTCGCGTTCGGCGACCTTGCCCTTCAGGCCCAGCAGGTAGCGGATGTTGTTCTCTGTCTCCGCGTATTTTCCCTCGCCAAAGTGCTGGTAGACCACACGGCCATCCCTGTCGATCAGGTAATGTGCCGGCCAGTAACGGTTCTTGAAACTGTCCCAGGTGCCGAAACGATTATCCAGCGCCACGGGGTAGCGGATACCGTGCTGGGCGATCGCCGCCTCTACATTCGCGCGCTTCTTTTCGAATTCGAATTCCGGCGTGTGCACACCGATGATCACCAGACCCTGGTCGCGGTATTTCTGGTCCCATTCGGTGAGATAGGGCAGGGTACGCACGCAGTTGATACACGAGTACGTCCAGAAATCGATCAGTACCACCTTGCCTTTCAAGGCCTGCATATCTAGCGGACTTGAATTCAGCCATGCCTCGATACCCGCTATCTGGGGTGCTTCATAAGGTTGCTCCAGTCCATCTTGCAATTCCGGTGCATCGTGCAATGCCAGCGCGCCGTTCCGGGCGGGACGATTTTCGGCTGAGGTGAACAGCGTCTGTGCATCCACCCCCGATGCGATGTAAGCCACCGACAGCAGGATCAACACTCCGAAACCCCGGCGCACCGCATCCGCATGCCGGGTAAAGAATCCTAGCTTGTTCATGATCTTCCTCCCTGTCATCGCGATCAGCAACATCGGCAAACCCGCACCGATGGCGAACGAGAAGATGATGAGATATCCGGCAAGATCGCTTTGCTGGCGGATCACCTGCACCAGCACCGCCGCAAGGATGGGGCCCGCACACGGTGTCCAGACCAGCCCGATCAGCGCGCCTATCATCATGCCGCTGAGCAGTCCGTCACCGCCCGAGGCCGCCATCTGGTTGCCGAAGTTCGCCGCACCCTGCGTCAGCCTACTGAAGCTTGCCGACAGCTTGGATGACAGCAACACCAGCCCGAACAAAGCCAGTAACACCAGCGAGACATCGCGGATGATGTCCAGGTCGATACCCAGTGCCGTGACGATATGGCGCGCCGCGATGGCGAACAACGCAAAGGAAAACACGAAACCGGTGATGATGCCGTAAGGGCGGCGTTTTCCCCCATCCGCCGAGGCGGCTAGCACCAGCGGCAACACCGGCAGGATGCAGGGCGAAACGATCAGCGCCAATCCTTCCAGAAAAGCCAGTCCGGGCTCAACCAGGTTCATGCATCACCACCGGGGATGAACTTCAGTGCCACCCCGTTATTGCAATAGCGCAAGCCGGTCGGTTTCGGGCCGTCGTTGAACACATGACCGTGATGCCCGCCACATCGTGCGCAGTGGTATTCCGTGCGCGGCGCGAGCAGCAGGTGATCCGACTTGGTCTCGATATGATCCGGCAACGCGTCGAAGAAACTTGGCCAGCCCGTGCCGCTGTCGAATTTGTATTTTGAAGGGAACAACGGAAGGTCGCATCCCGCGCATGCATACATGCCGCTGCGTTTTTCCTTGTTGAGCGGGCTGGTGAACGGGTACTCCGTGCCTTCCTCCCGCAACACATGATATTGCTCGCTGGAGAGCAAACGCTTCCACTCCGCATCGGTGTGTTGCAGCCGCTGGATACGCTCGGTTGCCAGCGCGGTACCCAGTTTGCCTGCCCCCGAGAGCAGCAGCACACTGCCCGTTGCCAGTTTGATGAATGATCGCCTGTCCATGATGCCTCCTGAATGAGAGAATAATTACTCCGGTATGCAGCTTGATTCGGTCCGAGCGCCAAAATGGTTACATGGTTACCGGACTATGCAGCCGGGGGGCATCATCTTGATATATATCAATTGCCTTGTTGCGGCGCGTAATATCATTTCGATACGGGCATGGACTGATATTCGCTGTAAGGGCTTACAGGCAGACCCTGATATATAAGCTTGGTTCACTCGAAAAAGATAAGACGGCACATTCGCGGGGGAGATGGAAATATGGGGATCGGGAATCTTGGGTACTTGAAAGGGTTGTTTGCGCTCACGCTTTGCTTGGCAGCCAGTGCCTATGCTGCAGACGGTGTACCGGAAACATTCAAGGATTGTGATGATTGCCCGGAGATGGTGCCGATCCCCCACAAGGATTACGCCATCGGCAGATACGAAGTGACGTTCGACCAATGGGATGCCTGCCTCGCAGATGGCGGTTGTAACGGTTACCAGCCGGCTGTGGGAAAAAAAGCGGAAACATGGGGGCGGGGAGCAAGGCCGGTGATCTATGTGAGCTGGGAAGACATCCAGTCCTATCTCCAGTGGCTGTCAAAAAAGACCGGGAAGGGCTACCGCCTTCCTGATGAAGCAGAATGGGAATACGCATGTCATGCGGGTACTGAAAGCAGTTACTGCGGCGGCGACAGGCTCAAGACGGTCGCATGGTTCGAGGACAATAGCCAGGACCAGACCCATCCCGTCGGGGAGAAACAGCCGAATGCCTACGGTATTTTTGACATGAGCGGCAACGTATGGGAATGGACAGACAGTTGCGGTGATGCCGATTGCGCAAACCGTAAGCTTAAGGGTGGCGGCTGGATGTATGACTCCAAATTGCTGCGCTCTGAAGTCAGCCTCAGGTTCGCTCCCAAACTCAGGAGTTATTCATACGGCTTTAGGGTCGCAACAACGCTCAAGTGAGCCATTGTTGTCGGGGTGATGCTAAAAAACCGGTTTAGTTTATCCCGGCAACGGTTCTGCTTGAGCTTTCTTCCTTTTGAATATTCACCCTGAAAAACTCAGTTCACCACGAAGGACACGAAGATCACAAAGGATTTTGCGAGTTATCGATCACGGTTGATTTTCCTGCCAACCCAGATTCATGGAGTTGCATGATATTGCATGCTCACCAGCAAGCTGAATCAGCTTTTCAAGGTAACAATTTGTTTTTCTTCGCGGTCATCGTGTTCTTCGTGGTTCAAATGCAGAATTTAGGTTCATTCCGGACATTCTTCCAGCGGAAATATATCGATCCAGCGGTAAGCGTTCTTCAGGAAATCTTCTGCCTGGGTATACAAATTGCGGGTTTCAGGCTGTGGCGGAAGATTCAAAAAGTTGGCCGGAATATAAAAATCATCACTCTGGTTCTGTTCGTACATCCATTACCTCCATTTGTCTTGATTGACATAGGGCAATCTAGGGGCGGGGTGTTACAGAATAATTATTGATTTGTTTCATTCAGGTTAATTCGACTGACCGATCCTGGTTGAGGCCGGAATATCGCATCCTTTCGTCCCCGTATTCATACCTCCCACCCGCTGATTCCTGCCTGTTGTCTTGCGGCAAACAAAAGTAATGTACGGCTATTGCGCTACGGTGGTTTTTTGTAAATCATCCCTGCAACCGATGCCGTCAATCGTCCTTGAACGAAAGGAAAAATCATGAGCAAACTGGATAAGCTGGACAAGGACTGGGAGCATGTCTACACCCAATTCAAGAATGTAAACCAGGATCAGGTGCTGTGCCTGATGAACAGCCGCACCAGGAAAATGGTCTACTACGATGTCAAATTGAACAGGATACTCTCCAAGCGGGAATCCTACCTGTACAGGCCGGATGTCACCGGCATACATGTGATCAGGGACTGAGCTTTTCATTCATACCAAACACCTCATTCATCCAACATCCCTCATTTGAACCACGAAGAACACGAAGCACGCGAAGAAAAAACAAATTGTTACCAAGAGAAGTTGAGTCATCTTGCTGGTGAGCATGCAATATCATGCAACCCATGAATCGGTGTTGGCAGGGATATCGACCGTGGTCGATAACTCGCAAAAATCTTCGTGCCCTTCGTGTCCTTCGTGGTGAACTGAGTTTTTTAGATACATTAAAAACGCTCCTCCGAACCACACTGCAAAACAGCAGCGAAAAAATATCGTTCCTGTTGTAACCTTTCTTTCCGCATCCCCGAATCAACAGACGGAGACGCATTCTCCTCACCATCAACTTTTGAAAAGGAATCATCATGAAAAATACTCAAGGAATTCTCTCGGCAGCCATCGGTAGTCTTTTGGTAGCAGGTCTGATGGGCAACGCAGTGGCAGCAGACATGAAGTCGGATGCCAAAATGGAAAAATGCTACGGCATCGCCAAGGCGGGCCAAAACGATTGTGGCAGCAAGGCAGCAGGCCATTCATGCGCGGGTCAGGCCAGCAAGAACAATGATCCCGCCGACTTTGTCGCGGTTCCAAAGGGTACTTGCGACAAGATCGCCATGGGCAGCACCGAGCCAGCCGGCGCGATGATGATGAAGTAATGGGTATTCCCGCAAGCCGAGTGTTACCTGTAGTTGCAGGCATAGGCTTGCGGGCGCCTCACTATGCCGAGGTGCTGGAGCGTCGCCCCGGGTTGGGTTGGGTCGAGGTACACAGCGAGAATTTTTTTGGCGGCGGAGCGCCGTTGCGCACGCTGATTGAGGTGGCACAGCATTACCCGGTCAGTCTGCACGGTGTCGGCATGGGCCTCGCCTCGCCGGCTCCGCTGGATGCCGGACATCTGCGCGAGCTGCGTCGCTTGTGCGATACAGTGAATCCCGCCAGTGTTTCGGAGCACCTGTGCTGGAACACGGTGACCGACCAGCGTAGCCGTGAGCCGCAGACGATCAACGACCTGTTGCCATTCCCCTATACCAAAGATGCACTGTCCCATGTCGCCGACCGCGTCCGGCAAGTGCAGGATGCACTGGGGCGCAGGATACTGATCGAGAATCTTTCCTACTATGTCGCATTCAGCAGCAGCGAAATGCTGGAGGAGGATTTTCTCTCCGAACTGGTCGACCGCACCGGCTGCGGCATCCTGTTCGATGTGAACAACCTGTATGTGAACACCGTGAACCTGGGCGTGGATGCGGAGGCTTTCATCCACGGTATCCCGGTCGAGGCCGTGGGCGAATATCACCTCGCCGGGCCGAGCGTGATCGACGGCTGTCTGGTGGATACCCACAGCTCGCCGGTGATGGACGAGGTATGGAATCTCTACGAGGCGGCGTTGCGCCATGTCGGCAAGCGCCCGACGCTGATCGAATGGGACATGGATATCCCCGCGCTGGCAATCTTGCAGGGCGAAGCAGCGCAGGCACAGCAGCGGATGGATACGCTATGACAGACTGGATAGCAACCCTTGAGGAATTCTCGGCGGCGATCCGAACCGGAGCAGAAATGCCGGCCGAAGCATTGGCGGCAACCCGTTATCCGGCAGAGCGCGGCATCGAGGTCTATCGCAACAACTATCGCGGCAACTTGCACGATGCGCTAGCCGGTGCCTATCCGGTGATACACCGGTTGGTGGGCGATGGATTCTTTCGCATGCTGGCCAAAAACTATATCGCTCAGCACGCATCGCGCAGCGGTAACCTGCATCACTATGGTAGCGAGTTGGCAGCGTTCATGGCGGACTTCGAGCCCGCCCGACAGCTTGCCTATCTGCCCGACATGGCACGTCTGGAGTGGGCGTATCACCGCGCCTATCTGGCCGACGATGCAGCCGGATTAGAATTCGACCGCCTCGCGACGGTCGCGCCCGAAGCCTATGCAGCGTTACGTTGGCGGTTGCACCCGAGCTGCGCCCTGATTGTCACAGAGCACCCGGTCGCGGCGATCTGGCAGGCGCATCAGCAGGGCGAGCCGGAAGAATTCAATATCAACATGGCTAGCGGCGGCGACAGTCTTTTAGTTTTCCGCAACGGGCTGAGCACAGAGATCTTCAGCATCGAACCGGGCAGCCTGCACTGGCTTGCACAGTTGCAGCAAGGCATCGCGATGGGTGCGGCCACCGAGGCGACGTTGGGCGTACATACGGGTTTCGATCTCGCAACCACGCTGCGACACTGGCTGGCGCAGGGCGTATTGACCGATTTTTATCTATCACCAGAGGAGCAACCATGAACGTGATCGCCAAAGCGATGCGGTCTTATTTTCGCGTCAGTCAAAAGCTGGCATGTATAGCGCCGCTGCTTGATGTCGGGCTACGCCTGTTCCTGGCGAACGTGTTCTTCAAATCCGGGCTTACCAAGATCCAGACCTGGGACAGCACCCTGTATCTGTTCAATGAGGAATACCGCGTGCCGCTGCTGCCGCCGGAATTCGCAGCATATCTCGCAACCGGTGCCGAGCTGGCGCTGCCGGTATTGCTGGTGTTTGGTCTGTTCGGGCGCTTTGCCGCACTGGGCTTGTCCATCCTCAATGCGGTCGCCGCGTATTCCTACTATAACGAGTTGAGCGAGGCGGGGCTGAATCAGCATATCTACTGGGGTCTGCTGCTCGCCGTACTGATGTTGCACGGCATGGGCAAGTGGTCGTTGGATGCCTGGCTGGAGAAGTCGTTTAAATAGGGGCTGCGATAGTAGCCGGTGACAGGGTAACATTCACCCGTACATCAATCGAGGTGACACGGGTGGCAGATAGCGGCGACGATCTTGCGGCACTGATGCGGCAGGCACTAGATGGCGATGCGCAGGCATACGCCACGCTGCTCGGCGAGACCTCGCGCTTGTTGCGCCCCTATCTGCTTGGATTCAACCGGTGGATGCAACACACTAGAAACTGCGTAAGCAGAAGGAGTGTTGCAAATGAAACAGAGACCTCGGATCTATTACACCGAAACTCAGAAAGCCCTGATGTGGGATCGCTGGCAGAAAGGCGAATCTCT
>JBGSMU010000208.1:0-4115 GCA_041739955.1 Gallionella sp.
CATAGCCTGCACGCTGATCTGAGTTCAGCGGCACCCCACGCGGTTTCCTCCTTGGAGCGGTTGTCCGACGTCAGCCCGGAACGGGCGGCTGCATTCGTTCGTGCGGCGCGTGGGGGCTGACATCCGACAACCCTTAACCTATGCAGACGCTAGTCAATACGCTGTTTTTGTTGGCTTTGAATGTCCGCTATTCAAGTTAGGAAAGTGCTTTAGATACATAATAGTCACTCGAATTTCCAAAGTCATCGCCAAGAAGCTGGCCTTCACAATTTTAGCAAATGTCGCCGAATCAACATGCCCTCATCTTTGAGTTTGTAAGAACTTGAGCTCTGCTTCGACTAACGATTGCATCCACCATTTCGGTAGTGCTTAGCAAAAGCAACTATTCTAAGGAGAGCTTGAATGACACTTAACCAAATCGCCAAAACCTTAATTTCTTCTGGGGCTCTTGCCGCCGCCATGAGTGGAGTTGCACTTGCTGCTCCATGTGGTGCTGCAAATCCCTGCGCGGCACGCTCAAAAATGGAAGCTTCGGCTAATCCATGTGCCGGGAAAAACCCCTGCGCAGGCAAACATCCATGCAAGGCAAAACACAAAAATAATAAGGCCAATCCATGCGCGGCCAAAAATCCCTGTGCAGCTAAAAACCCCTGTGCCGCCGCCAACCCCTGCAGCGCGAAGAATCCCTGTGACGCCAAGAACCCCTGCAGTGTAAAGAGCCCATGCGCAGCAAAAAAACACTAATCGAGCCACAAGCATCGCCTGCGACCGCCCCCGCAACGGGGTTGGTCGTTGCGCCTGATTTTTCACTGCTGTCATTGAGCCAATTGCAAACCATGCAGCGCGCCGGGCTGGAGATCATGGAGTGTTATCGCGTGCTAAAAAAAGCCGGGATGAATGTCGTTGGCGAAGTGCTGCGCGACAGCCTGAACAAAGGTGAAACCTTTTACGAATTCAATCACTACCCCGATGACGATGTGTATGACCGAGAGACTCATGCACAGTATTACTACCACGCCCATCGCGGCGAAATCGGCGAGCACGGTCACTTCCACTGCTTCCTGCGCCCCAAAGGCATGCCTGACGGTGTGGCTCCAATCGACCACGCGGCCACTGATCCATGGCCGCAAGGCGACGAGGCGTTATCGCATTTGATCGCCATCGCCATGGACAGCTACGGCTACCCCACCGGACTATTCACCACCAACCGCTGGGTGACCGCTGAAGCCTGGTATCCAGCCGAGCAAGTGATTCGCATGCTGGATCGCTTTGTGATTGACCACGCCTTTCCCTCACTGCCGGTGAACAATTGGATCAGCGCGATGTTCGTGCTGTACCGCCCGCACATCGAAGCCTTGCTTAAACAGCGTGACGAAACTGTCCGGGCTTGGGCTGCTGCCCTTCCCGGCAAGGATGTGTTCGAAGATCGCAAGCTGGACATCACCAGCCAGATTGCCATTTCAGTGGAAGAAATTCTGAGTACTATCGAACAGGAGATCACATCAAGGCAAACCTGACCATGGCGTCATTCAAACCCGTACTGGAATCACTGCTCACCTGCCCGCACTGCGGACACCAGAAACTGGAAACCATGCCCGTGGATTCTTGCCAGTGGTTTTACGAATGCAACCACTACCATACACTATTAAAACCCAAAGCTGAGGATTGCTGTGTGTATTGCTCCTATGGCAGCGTGCCCTGCCCACCAGTACAAGAAAACGGTAAAAACTCGTCTGGCTGTTAGGCCTTTCGCAAGAATGGTAGAAGCCGCATCACAACTTGACTCATATCCAGTTGTTACCTTGCTAGTTGTTTCCCAGGAAATCTATTTTGCTCAGTCTTGGCGCCATTTTTCGTACATTTTTGCTCACAACTGATTTGTGTACATTCTGCGGTTGCCAATTTGCTGTTGATCTAAACGGAACTCGATTGCACAGCCATAATTAAACCTCCGTTTTTTACAACACGACAGGTGCTAGCACTTCAACCATGTCGCCAATCAGATCCGGGTCACTATCAGGAGCCAGCACGCTGGCATCGCCCATCTGGCCTGTCATCTCCAGCGTGAATGTGTCGCCGACCTTGAGCAGCAGCGACTCACCGCTACAGACACGGCAATAGGCGAAGTCGCCGTCGCACTGATTGCGGCGCAATGCAATCGGCGCACTGCACGTTGGGCAGCTTTGCAACGGCATGCCCTGTTCACTATGACCAACAATATGCGCCAAATGTACGGACGGTTGCAGTGCCAAAAAATGGTTGCCCAGCTGCTGATCGAATTGCGCACCCAGCTCATTGTCGATGATGCCAAATGCTTTTTCCATTGGCATCCCTTTTCGGTATGCGCGAGTGCTGGTCATGGCGTCAAAGGCATCGGCGATACTGACGATGCGTGCAATTTCGGGAATGACTTCACCAATGATGCCGTAAGGGTAGCCTTTTCCATCGGGGCGTTCGTGGTGTCCGATCACGGCATCCATAGCAAGTTTGGAAAGCGGATGCGTGACCAGCAACCGTCCGCCGACGGCGGGGTGGGTTTTAATGATGTTGAACTCGGCCTCGGTGAGCCGGTCGGGTTTGTTAAGGATGGCATCGGGCACACCCACTTTACCAAGATCATGGAGAAACCCGCCAATCTCGCACAGAGCAACATCGTACTGTGACAACCCGGCTTGCAGCGCAAGCAATTTTGAAAATTGTCCCACGCGCCATAGATGTCCACCGGTGTAGGGATCACGCGCTTCGACGATCATCGCCAGACCGAACAGGGAATTCAGCAACGCTTCTTTATCAGCCATGAAATTCCCCTTGCAATGAAAATCAGAAACTGCTGGTCAACATCACCAGCCAATCGGGCATCGCATTGACTGCCCACCTCTCAAAAGACTTATCTGCTCCAGTCAAAACAAGAATACCGATTAGCAGCAAAGCGACTCCAAATATTTTCTTGGCCTTTTGTCCGGCTTCCAACATGCGGTTGCGCCATCTACCCATCGCCTGTCTTGAGAGCATGCCGATCGCCAGTAACGGCAGACCCGCTCCCAGGCTATAAGCCATCATCACCGCAGCAACCTGCGCCAGCGCCTGACCTTGGCTGGCGAGTGTAATCGCCGCGCCCAAAGTCGGTCCGACGCACGGACTCCAAACTATGCCAAGCAGCAGACCCAGCAGAAACTGGCCGTGTAGTCCGGTCAAGTTGAAGCGCGCCAGCAAACTCTGCCCCACACCCAGTCGGCTGATAGCGCCGCTGAAACGCTCCTGCAACGCACTCGAAATCAGAACTGCCCCGAACACGATCAACAGCATGCCTCCAACCACACGCAAGGTCTCCTGTTCCACTCCAATGGAGCCGCCTAACGAACCCAGCACCACACCGATCAAGGCAAAAGAAAGCATCAGGCCGCCCACCAATGCGACCGGGCCGAAGCGGTGAGTACTCGCCGCCGATCCCATCAGGATAGGTATCAGCGGTAGTACGCAGGGCGACAGCGTGGACAGCACGCCTGCCAAGAACGATAGGCCGTAGCTGGCGACAGACAGCTCCATATCTCCGCCTACAAAGCTTTACGTAAAAGTTCGGCGATGCGATCACGGTCGGTCTCGCCGGTGAGTCGCCCGACCTCCTTACCCCCCTTGAACACGATGAGCGTGCTTTGATATCTCACACCAAATGACTTCACCACTGATTTTTGCTCATCAAAGCTAACATGCAGGGTGGCGATGCTTTTGAACTCATTCGTCGGCAGTAACTCGCCCAGAATCTTTTCCTGCGCCCTGCAGGTTGGGCACCAGTCTGCATAGATGAATACCAGCGCCGGGTTGCCCGCCTTGTTCACTGCGTCCAGCTTATCTTGTGTATAAGGCTCGCCGACCGCATGCGCGAACATAGGGAAAAGCATGGCCAACAGGGCCAGCAAGTTTCTAATCTTTTTCATCGGAATCTCCTTATTCGTCGTTATTAAAAGTGCAGATGAGTGTTAGTCGAAAAACTTCCTCATTCCTTACACTGCCAATATGAAGTTGCAAAAAAACCCATGTAAGGATTGTTCGTGCCACACGACAAAAGTACATCACCTCAGAACGGGGTGACACCAAAACTAAGGAAGGTCTGAATA
>JBGSMU010000061.1:0-15762 GCA_041739955.1 Gallionella sp.
ATGCGGTCGAGTTCTCGGGCAGCGCGATTCGCGGTTTTTCGATGGAAGGGCGCATGACGATATGCAACATGGCAATCGAGGCCGGCGCGCGTGCCGGTATGGTCGCCGTGGACGACACTACAATCGAATATCTTAGAGGCCGCCCGTTCGCCCCCCAAGGTGAACTGTGGGATAAGGCGGTAACTTACTGGAGCACTTTGCGCAGCGATGACGGCGCGGAGTTCGATCGTGTGGTCGAGATCGATGCCGCACAGATAAAACCGCAAGTGACATGGGGGACATCGCCCGAGATGGTGGGGTCTGTCGAAGATCGCGTCCCGGATCCTTCACTGGCAACCGATGCTGTGAAGCGCAGCGACCTTGAGCGTGCACTGGCTTATATGGGATTGCAGGCAAATACACCGATTACCGAGATCAATATCGACAAGGTGTTCATCGGCTCGTGCACCAATGGACGCATCGAAGATATGCGAGCAGCGGCATCTGTGGCCAAGGGAAGGAAAGTGGCCGCGAACGTGAAACTGGCGATGGTGGTGCCCGGCTCCGGCCTGGTGAAATTGCAGGCGGAACAGGAAGGTCTGGATATAATATTTATTGCCGCGGGATTCGAGTGGCGTGATCCGGGTTGCTCAATGTGCCTGGCGATGAACGATGACCGTCTTGCGCCGGGTGAACGCTGCGCGTCGACCTCAAACCGCAACTTTGAAGGGCGTCAGGGCCAGGGAGGACGGACGCACCTGGTTAGCCCGGCAATGGCTGCAGCCGCTGCTATAGCCGGTCATTTTGTAGATGTGAGTACGAAGGAATGGCAATGAGAAAGTTTACTCAGGTTGACGGTTTGGTTGTGCCGTTGGACAGGGCCAATGTTGATACCGATGCGATCATTCCCAAGCAATTCCTGAAGTCGATCAAGCGCTCGGGTTTCGGACCGAACGCGTTTGATGAATGGCGCTATCTTGATCAGGGTGAGCCGGGAATGGATAACAACAAGCGCCCGCTTAACAAGGAGTTTGTGCTTAATCTGCCGCGATATCAAGGCGCGGAGATTTTGCTGGCGCGCGAGAATTTCGGCTGCGGTTCTTCGCGCGAGCATGCGCCTTGGGCGCTGGAGGATTTCGGTTTTCGGGCCATCATCGCGCCGAGTTTCGCCGACATATTTTTCAATAACTGCTTCAAGAACGGCTTGTTACCGATCAGGCTGGAAGCTGCCGTTGTGGACCGCCTGTTCAAGGCGGTGGATGAGAATGCCGGCTACAAGCTGAAAATCGATCTGGAACGCCAGGTCATCGTTGCACCGGATGGCCAGGAGATCGGTTTTGAAGTGGATGTCTTTCGCAAGCATTGCTTGCTGAATGGGCTGGATGACATCGGGCTGACGTTGGAGCATGTCTCTGATATCAAGGCTTTTGAAGAGCGCCACCGCGCATCCCAACCCTGGCTGTTTGTTTGATTACTTATTGGAATGGAAAAAAGCATGAAGATTGCTGTATTGCCGGGTGATGGCATCGGGCCGGAAATTATCCCGCAGGCCGTAAAGGTTTTGCGCGCGTTGAACATCAAGCTGGAATTGGAAGAGGCAGCCATAGGCGGTGCTGGCTATGATGCTGCAGGCGACCCACTACCGGAAAAGACCCTGAATCTTGCGAAGCAGGCTGATGCCGTCCTGTTGGGAGCGGTGGGAGACTGGAAATACGACAAACTGGATCGCCACTTGCGACCTGAGCGGGGCCTGTTGCGCATTCGCAAGGAGTTGAACCTGTTCGCCAATCTGCGACCGGCATTGTTGTATCCGGAACTGGCGTCCGCTTCCACTTTAAAACCCGAAGTGGTAGCCGGACTGGACATCATGATCGTGCGCGAGCTTACCGGCGACATCTACTTTGGCCAGCCACGAGGTATATCGACCCTCGAGAATGGTGAACGCGAGGGCGTCAATACCATGCGCTACAACGAATCGGAAATCCGGCGTATCGGGCATGTCGCATTTCAGATCGCGCAGAAGCGCAATAAAAAAGTATGTTCGGTAGACAAGGCGAACGTGCTGGAAACGACCGAGCTTTGGCGCCAAGTGATGATAGAGGTTGCCGGTGAATATCCGGATGTCGAATTGAGCCACATGTATGTCGATAATGCGGCGATGCAATTGATACGTGCGCCCAAGCAATTTGATGTGATGGTGACCGGCAATATCTTTGGCGATATTCTTTCCGATGAGGCTTCGATGCTGACAGGTTCAATCGGAATGTTGCCGTCTGCCTCACTGGATAAGAATAACAAGGGCATGTATGAGCCCAGCCACGGTTCCGCCCCTGATATCGCGGGTAAGGATATCGCGAATCCCCTTGCTACTATCCTCTCGGCTGCAATGATGTTGCGATATACATTCAGCGACGAATCAAATGCAGTGCGCATAGAGAATGCGGTCAGGAAAGCTCTTTCTCAGGGATACCGTACAGCGGATATCTTTACGGAAGGCCACAATAAGGTCGGCTGTGCTGCAATGGGCGATGCTGTAGTCGCTGCACTATAAGTTTTCAGGTTTTGGAGAAATTCGATGAGTAAGCAATACGATGTATGTATCCTGGGGGCAACCGGAGCCGTGGGTGAGGCGATGTTGTCGATACTGGAACAACGCAAATTTCCAGTACGCAATCTTTATCCATTGGCTTCCAGCCGTTCGGCAGGCTCCACGGTGACATTCGGCGGCAAAGAGTTGACTGTGCTTGATGTGGAAGATTTTGACTTTTCAAAGACACAGATCGGCCTTTTTTCAGCCGGCGGAAGTGTGTCGGAAAAATATGCACCGATTGCAGCGGCAGCGGGTTGTGTCGTTATCGACAACACCGCGCATTTTCGTTATGACAGTGATATTCCTCTGGTGGTGCCGGAAGTGAATCCCCACGCTATTGCCCAATACAAGAACCGTGGCATTATCGCCAATCCCAATTGCTCGACCATCCAGATGCTGGTGGCATTGAAGCCGATCAAGGACGCGGTCGGGATATCCCGCATCAACGTGGCTACATATCAGGCGGTGTCAGGAACCGGCAAAGAGGCGATCGACGAGCTCGCTGGGCAAACACGTGCCCTGTTTAATTCCCAGGAAGTGGAAGTCGAGGTTTACCCCAAGCGCATCGCTTTCAATGTGTTGCCGCATATTGATGTGTTCATGGAAAATGGCTATACCAAAGAAGAGATGAAGATGGTGTGGGAAACCCGGAAGATCATGGAGGATGAAACCATACAGGTGAATCCGACCGCGGTGCGTGTGCCGGTATTCTATGGCCACTCCGAGGCTGTACACATTGAGACCCGCAAGAAGATCACCGCAGCCGAGGCTAGAGCCTTGCTTGAAAAGGCGCCGGGCGTGATAGTCATGGACAAGCGTGAGCCGGGCGGGTATCCGACCCCGATCGATGCTGCGGGCAACGATGCGACCTACGTGGGCCGTATCCGCGAGGATGTCTCGCATCCATTAGGCCTTAATCTTTGGGTCGTCAGCGATAATGTACGCAAGGGTGCTGCGCTGAACAGTGTCCAGATCGCAGAGATTCTGGTTGCGAAATACCTAAGTTAGGACATAATGCGAAGCATATTATTAGCTTGTGCTGATAACTCCATGATGTTATTTTATATTCTTCAATAATCTAGATGAAGGTGATGGCGTGCGAAAATCACTATTGAAACTTCTTTTTACTTCTGCCACTTTGGCGGCTACAGCAACTGCCCATGCTTTGGGTGTTGGTGGCATAAATGTGACCTCAGCATTGGGGAGGCCGCTCCAGGCAGACATTGAGATCGTGGCGGCAACCAAAGCCGAGCGGGATAACTTGGATGTTCGTCTTGCACCCTCAGATGCATACAGAAATTCCGGGCTGGAGTATCCCCATGGAATCAAATTCAAATTTCAGGTTGATAATCGGGCAGATGGGAAACCTTATCTGAAAGTAAGCAGTGATCTGCCGATTAACGATCCCTTTGTTAGCCTGCTGGTCGAGATTACATGGCCTTCCGGGAAATTGCTCCGTGAGTACACTTTCTTGCTTGATCCCCCAGGCTATGTCGCTGCTCAAGCGGCACTCCCGGAAGTTCAAGTCGTTGCGCCAACTCTGGCTGTTGCACCTGTCGCAACCGTGATGCCGGAAGTTATGGATTCGGCAAAAGTAGAACAACCGGTACCAGAAGAGATCATGATCCCTGTTGAGGCAGCAGTTGAGCCTGTAGCGCAACCAGAATCAACTCAAGCGCAACCAGAATCGACCGTAGCCGATCAAGAAGCAGTTGTTCCAGAGGTCGTGGTGACATCAGCGCCAGAGAAACAAGCTGAGCCAGTCGAGCAGGAAAAATTTGAGGCTATCACTGAGGCCATACCCGAACAGGACATTGATTCGATATTGGCAAAACTTCCGGAACCCAAAGTGGCGGATCTCCCGCCGGTTCCAGTGGTGCCAGAGACGCTGGAAGTTAAAAGCGGCGACACAATGTTCAAGATTGCTGAAAAGTACAAGCAGGCGGATGTGAGCGTTGAGCGCATGCTGGTTGCGTTGTACCGTGCAAACGTCGATAAATTCGGCGGCAAAAACATGAATCGTATCCGGGCGGGCAAGATTCTACGTTTACCCCAGGGCGATGAACTGTTAGGTGTTACACAAGCTGAGGCGGAAAAAGAAATTCGTGTTCAGGCAAGGGATTGGAATTCATACCGTCAGAAGTTGGCAAGTGCGTCTCCTGAGAGAGCCCCTGCGCTGGAAGCCCAGCAAGTGGCAGTTGGAAGGGTTAATAGTTCTGTGATCGACCAGGCTCCTGTTGTCAGGGATTCAGCGAAAGAAGTTCTGAGGCTTTCGAAAGGCGAGGCGCCGGGAGATCAGGCGGCAACCGGCGGCAAGAAAATTTCTGCTCTAGACAAGAAGAATGCCGTCCTGGAGGAATCAATCGCCCAAGCCAAATCGACCAAAGAGGAAAATACAAGAGCCGCGCTGCTGGAGAAGAACCTGAAGGATATGCAGCGCTTGGCCGAACTGAAGACAGAGGCTGCGGCACTTGCTGCCAAATCATCAGGCCCGGCTGCCGAGAATAAGGATGGCGTCGCTGAGAAAAATAAAGTGCAGGTGGAAAGTTCTGTCAAGCCGGCAGAAAAACTGGCACCCGAGCCAGCACCAAAGCCGGCACCCAAGCCAGCACCAAAACCTCAAAAATCAATGCCCGAGCCAGAACTGGTTGACCAGATACTGGAAGACCCGCTTTACCTTGCTGGTGGTGCCCTGGTTTTGGTTGGTCTAGGCGGCTTGGGTTATGTGTTGGTACGCAGAAGAAGGGGTTCATCATCTGAAGAGGTTGAGAGTCGTTACGAAGATGTCGGCGAGGCAAGCAGCCGTATAGCTGTTCCGGTAGCGCCTTCACCTGAAACAGGCGACTTTACTAAAACCATAGAGTCTTCCTCAACTCCTGCGGCTGCGCTATCTAAGTCTGGTCAAGATCAGGATAGCGTTGATCCGATAAGTGAAGCCGATCTATTCCTCAGCTTTGGGCGTGATGTTCAAGCTGAAGAGATACTTAAAGACGCTCTGGATAATGCACCGAACAATCCACAGATATATCTCAAGTTACTGGGAATATACTCAAATCGTCAGGATGCGGGTTCATTCGCCGATATTGCCCGTAAGTTGAAGGATGTCGCCGATGACGACACTTGGCAACAGGCCGCAGAAATGGGGCTGAAGCTGGATCCTGGCAATGCCCTATATGGCGGATCTGCCTCAATGGAGGATACCGGAAGTGCGACAGTGCAGATGGCAGCCGTCAATGTTGCCAAGTCATCTGCTGAAGTCTCACCGGCAAACCAGCCATCAGTTCTGGATTTCGACTTTAATTCAAGCGATGGCGGAAGTGGAGCGACCGAGTCACCGGAAAAGGACTTCCTGAGTGATATGGAATCAACGACTATTCTTTCATCGCCCAAAGATCTTTCGAAGCAAGAGTCCTCAATGGATTTTGATATTACATCTGCCGATACTTCGCTGGGCGCATCATCGGACGATTCTGGCGATATGATGTTCGATGTGACGGGGGGTGGTATTTTGTCAGGGGTTCAGGCCGAGCCGGACATGCCTGTTCAGAATAGCGATGACTCGATGGAATTCACGCTGGATTTCCCGGTTGAGAAAGCAAGCAAACCCGCTGCGGAATCGAACTCCGATTTTTCTGGTATCAGTCTGAATCTGGATGATGCGCCTGTTTCAAGCGTGTCTTCAGCAGAAGAAAAAGGAGACCAATGGCAGGAAGCCGCCACGAAACTTGATTTGGCCAAGGCTTATCAGGAAATGGGTGATGCGGACGGCGCGCGCGAGATCCTTGGCGAGGTGATGCGCGAGGGCGATGCAGAGCAGAAGCAAGCTGCGCAAACCTTGCTTGACCAACTCGGTTAACAGCTGGAAATGCCGAGGCGGCAGCCCTTTCCGGGCTGCCGTTTTCTTTTGAGTAAGCCATGAAACTGCATCCCTCTTCGGAAATCTTGACATGGTGCATGTTAGTTGTAGCCCTACAGGCAACTGCGACTGCTGAATTATTGTTTGTGTCATTGCTCATTCTGTTTGCGGCTTTGGTGGTTTCCGCACACAAATTCAACTTATTGTTGCGCCGCACCCGTTGGGTCATGCTGTCATTGTTGCTGATTTATGCGTTTAGTACGCCAGGTGCGGAGCTTGTTGGTTTTGCGGGAAAGTTTGGGCCGACCCGGGAAGGATTGATTGATGGGTTGTTGCAGCTGACACGCTTGCTGAGCGCACTGGCGGCATTGGCGATTTTGCTTGAACGATTGCATCGACAAAAATTGATAGCGGGTCTTTATACTTTATTTTCACCCTTGAAATTTTTGGGGATATCCCGCGAGAGATTGGCAGTTCGACTGGCATTGACACTGCATTATGCCGAGGCAGCCATGTTGCGGGGGGCGACAGATTGGCAAGCACTGTTGCGGGGATTGTTCGAGCCGCATGAAGAACCGGTGAAGCAAATGGAACTATCGATATATCGCTTTGGATCAAGTGACGCGCTCCTGCTGGGTTCGGCATCAATGATCGTGTGGATGATGACGTGATGGGGATTGAAGTATGAGGATAGCTCTGGGGGTCGAGTATGACGGGCGCCCGTTTCACGGGTGGCAGAGCCAACCGGACGGTAAAACCGTCCAGGACACGTTGCAACTTGCCCTGGGACAAATTGCGGGTAAGCCGACTTCCATCGTTGCGGCCGGACGGACAGACACGGGTGTTCATGGACTCGAGCAAGTCGTACATTTCGATACGGATGTGGAAAGGCCGTTGACCGCCTGGGTGAGAGGAGTGAATGCGCTATTACCGGAATCAGTCTCAGTACTTTGGGCGCACCAGGTCCCTGAGGAATTCCATGCCCGGTTTTCCGCTCACGGACGTTGTTACCGCTACCTGCTGCTAAACCGTGCTACACGTTCGGCTATACACGCTGGCAGAGCGGGCTGGTTCCATGCGCCACTGGATGTGGGGTTGATGCAAGCAGCCGCACAACACCTGTTGGGCGAACATGATTTCAGCGCATTTCGTGCGGCGGAATGTCAGGCCAAGTCACCGGTCAAGATACTTCGCCAACTGGATATATGCCAACAGGGCGACATCATTGTTCTCGATTTCAGTGCGGGTGCTTTTTTGCATCATATGGTGCGCAATATCGTCGGATGTCTGGTATATGTCGGTAAAGGCAAGCACGCACCGGAATGGCTGGCTGAGGTGCTGGAAAATCGTGAGCGTAGCCTTGCCGCGCCAACCTTTTCACCTGATGGCTTATACTTGCGTCACATTCAATACGACCCCAAGTGGGGTTTGCCGCAAATGAATAATGAAACGGTTTCTGGGGGATTGCTGTGACACGCACAAAGATATGCGGCATCACACGCGTCGAAGATGCTCTGGCGGCTGCCAAATGCGGCGCCGACGCTATCGGGTTGGTGTTCTATGATCGCAGTCCGCGCCATGTCAGTATTATGCAGGCCAGAGAATTGGCAAATGTACTGCCGCCATTCGTGAGTATCGTCGGGTTGTTCGTCGATGCCGAAGCGGCTTTTGTTGATGAGGTACTCGCAAAAGTCCCGCTTGATCTGTTGCAGTTCCATGGCGAAGAGACTCCCGGATACTGCGGGCAGTTCAGCCGTCCCTACCTGAAAGCGATTCGAGTCAAAGCAGGGGTGGATTTGTTACAATGCGCGTCCGAATTCAAGGGCGCCAGGGGAATGTTGCTGGATGCGCATGTGGATGGAATTCCGGGTGGAACCGGGGCTACTTTTGACTGGAAGCTGATACCGCAGAAATTACCCTTGCCGGTGATTCTTTCAGGCGGCTTGGATGCGGGGAATATTGCAGCAGCGATCATGCAGGTGCGTCCATATGCTGTAGATGTGTCGAGCGGCGTGGAAGCGGCAAAAGGAATCAATACCCTGAAGGGCATAAAGGATGCGGCGAAAATCGCCTCATTCATCAACGAGGTTAATCGAATCGATGTACAACTATCCAGATAATACCGGCCATTTCGGCATTTTTGGCGGCATCTATATGGCAGAGACGCTGATACCGGCGGTCGAAGAGTTGCGCACCCAGTACCTGCGCTTTCGCGACGATCCGGATTTCAAGGCCGAATTCGCCTACGAATTGAAGCACTATGTCGGTCGTCCCAGCCCTGTATATCATGCCAAGCGCCTGTCCGATGATCTCGGCGGTGCCCAGATATACCTGAAGCGCGAGGACCTTAATCATACCGGCGCACACAAGATCAACAACGCCATCGGTCAGGCTCTGCTCGCCAAGCGCATGGGCAAGAAACGTGTCATCGCCGAGACCGGCGCGGGCATGCACGGCGTGGCAACAGCCACTGTGGCGGCACGCTTCGGAATGGAATGCATCGTTTACATGGGTGCGGAAGACATACAACGGCAGGCTCCCAACGTGTTCCGGATGAAATTGCTCGGCGCGACTGTCGTCCCGGTTGAGAGTGGCTCAAGGACGCTCAAGGATGCTTGTAATGAAGCGATACGCGACTGGGTCACCAATGTCGAGAACACCTTCTACATCTTCGGAACGGCAGCAGGCCCGCATCCTTATCCGATGATGGTGCGTGATTTCCAGTGTGTCATCGGGAACGAAGCCAGGGTTCAGATGCCCGAGATGATCGGCCGCCAGCCGGATGCCGTGATCGCCTGTGTCGGCGGCGGCTCCAATGCGATCGGGTTATTCCATCCCTATATCGAAGACAAGAATGTGCAGATCATCGGCGTGGAAGCAGGCGGTCATGGCATAGCCAGCGGGCAACATGCAGCCCCGCTGACGGCGAACAGCAAGGTCGGCGTACTGCACGGCAACAAGGTCTACCTGATCCAGGACGAGAACGGTCAGATCATCGAGACTCACTCTATCTCCGCCGGGCTGGATTATCCCGGTGTCGGCCCCGAACACTGTTTGCTGAAAGACATCGGCCGTGCGCAATATGTCGCGATCAATGATGACGAAGCGCTGGCAGCGTTCGATGCGCTTTGCCGGTTTGAAGGTATCATCCCCGCACTGGAATCCAGCCATGCGCTGGCCCATGCAATCAAGATCTCCCCGGCAATGGGCAAGGACAAGGTGCTGTTGGTCAATCTTTCCGGTCGCGGCGACAAGGATATGAATACGGTGGCGCGCATCAAGGGGATCACGCTATGAGCCGCATAGAGACAACCTTCGACAAGCTCAGGCAAAAGCAGCGCAAAGCACTGATCCCGTTCATCACCGCGGGCGACCCCTCGCCGCAACTGACTGTATCGTTGATGCACGGCTTGGTAGAAGCGGGGGCGGATGTAATCGAACTGGGCGTGCCGTTCTCCGACCCGATGGCCGATGGGCCGACGATACAGCGTGCTTCGGAGCGCGCGCTAAAAAACGGGATGTCGTTGCGCGGTGTATTGGCCTTGGTGGCAGAGTTCAGGAAACAGGACTCGAACACCCCGGTGGTACTGATGGGCTATGGCAATCCGGTTGAGGCGATGGGCTGGGAGACTTTCGCTCAAGGATGTGAGGAAGTCGGCGTGGATGGCGTGTTGACAGTCGATTTCCCGCCGGAAGAAAGCCATGAAGCATTCGAGCATCTGCAACGCCACGGTATCGATCCGATTTTCCTGCTTGCGCCGACCACGGATGATGCGCGCGTCGAGCGTGTGGCAAAACTTGCACGCGGCTATGTATATTATGTCTCCCTCAAGGGAGTGACCGGCTCGGGTAATCTCGACCTGTCGGCTATCGAGCAGAAATTGCCGCAGCTGCGCAAGCATATCAAGCTGCCCATCGGCGTCGGCTTCGGCATCCGCGATGCTGAAACCGCACTGGCGGTAGCCAGGCTGTGTGATGGCGTTGTGGTTGGCAGCCGTATCGTGCAGGAGATCGAGAATTCGAACGAGCAGAACGTCGTAAACAATGTAAGCCAACTGGTCAAACAGTTAAGGCAGGCTGTCGATAAGGCTTAAAGGAGGATATACCATGAGCTGGTTTCAAAAGTTGTTGCCGCCCAAGATCAAGCGCCGTGAAGGCGATACCAAAAAAAACGTACCGGAAGGGCTGTGGAGCAAGTGCCCGTCCTGTGAGGCGGTTTTGTATCATTCCGATCTGGAGAAGAACCACGGTGTTTGCCCCAAGTGCAACCATCACCACCGCATTTCCGCCCGCACCCGGTTGAACCTGCTATTGGATGGAGAAGGGCGGTTCGAGGTTGGAGCCGAAGTGCTGCCGATCGATACGCTCAAGTTCAAGGATCAGAAGAAATACTCAGAGCGTCTTGTCATCGCCAAGAAAAACACCGATGAAGACGACGCACTGGTGGTGATGCAGGGCAGTATCCATGCCGTTCCGGTAGTCGTTGCGGTATTCGAGTTCGCCTTCATGGGCGGCTCGATGGGCTCGGTGGTCGGCGAGCGCTTTGTGCGTGGGGTACAAGATGCTATCGAGCAGAAATGCCCGTTCGTGTGTTTTGCCGCCAGCGGTGGCGCGCGTATGCAGGAGGGTTTGCTGTCCCTGATGCAGATGGCCAAGACTTGCGCGGCGTTAACCCAGCTAAGCGAAGAAAAGCTGCCGTTCATCTCTGTCCTGACCGACCCTACCATGGGTGGTGTATCCGCAAGTTTTGCATTCATGGGGGATGTGGTGATTGCCGAACCGGGAGCGCTGATCGGGTTCGCGGGTGACCGCGTGATTCAGCAGACAGTGCGTGAAGTATTGCCCGAAGGGTTTCAGCGTGCCGAATTCCTGCTTGAGCACGGTGCGGTTGACATGATCATCGACAGGCGCGAGATGCGCAATCAACTTGCAACACTGATCACGCTACTGACCAAAAGATCTGCGGTCGCGGAGATCGAGGCAGCCTGACCTGAATTAGCAGGGTTCACACAACCGAACCTGTTTCATGGAATAGCCGTCAGCTTAGGATACGCATGTTCAACACCCTTGCCGACTGGCTGACCTACCTGGAATCACTACATCCCAAGACCATCGCGCTAGGTCTTGATCGGGTTGCGAAGGTCAAGCTTGAGCTTGGCCTTAACCCTGATTTCCCTGTGATCACAGTCGGCGGAACCAACGGCAAAGGCTCTGTGTGCGCGATGCTGGAGAGCATATTGCACGCCGCAGGTTACAAGGTCGGCTGCTATACCTCGCCCCATTTGCTACATTACAACGAGCGCGTGCGCATAGGCAAAAAAGCGGCCAGCGATCAGGGTTTGTGTGTCTCTTTTGAAAAGATAGAACAGGCGCGTGGCGATGTCGCATTAACCTATTTCGAGTTCGGCACGCTTGCCGCGATGCAGTGCTTCATCGAGCACAAGATCGATGTCGCCATCCTCGAGGTGGGACTTGGCGGCAGGCTGGATGCGGTGAATGTGTTCGATGCCGACTGTTCAGTGGTAACCAGCGTGGACATAGACCATACAGACTATCTTGGAAATACACGCGAACTGATCGCGTTCGAAAAGGCGGGTATCTTTCGGTCGGGCAGGGTGGCAATCTGTTCTGACAGCGATGTGCCCCGGGCGATATTTGACCACGCCCGAAATATTGGCGCAGAGCTTTGGTGTATGGGTGACGAGATCGATTTCACTGCCCGTGATGGTCAGTGGGATTTTCGCGGGAAGTCGGTAGCACGCCACTCCCTTCCTTATCCTGCTTTGCGTGGCAAATATCAACTGAATAACGCCAGTGCCGCGTTGGCGGCGCTGGATGTTCTAAAAGATAGATTGCCGGTGAACATGGAAGCGGTACGTCGCGGCCTGGTCGAGGTGCAGTTGCCCGGCCGTTTCCAGGTCGTGCCCGGCAAGCCCGCACTGATACTGGATGTCGCACACAACCCTCATGCGGCCCGCGCACTGGCGCAAAACCTCGCCGCTATGCCTGCATGCCCCCGTACTTTTGCGGTATTTTCCATGCTCAGGGATAAGGATGTCGTGGGAGTGGTCGAGACACTGGCGCCCTTTGTGGATACCTGGCTGGTTGCGTCTATCGACGCGCCGCGCGGCTTCAGGGCAGACGAGTTGGTCCGGGTGTTGCAGCAGGGCGGGATCCACGGTGAGATGCTGACCTTTGATACCATTGCCGATGCGGTGACTTATGCCTATAACGCGGCAGATGAAAATGATAGAATCGCGGCCTTCGGATCGTTCTATACAGTGGCAGAGGTAATGCAAGCCCGTGGCCTATCCATCACGTAGCAGAATCGGACTAACGGAACAACAGAATGGCAACGCAAATTTCGGATGACGAATTAAACATCAGGCGCAGGGCACGCCGTCGTTTGATCGGGGCGATTGCCCTTACCCTGGCGGTGGTGGTGATATTGCCCATGGTGCTGGATAGTGAGCCCAAGCCCTCCCAGCCCGATATCGATCTGCGTATTCCCGATCCGGAGAAGATAGGCGAATATGTGACGAGTGTAGCGATACCGGAAAAATCGACATTGCCGCCCGTTGCCGAACCAGCAGTGGAAACAACCGAGGTTGGCATGGCGACTGATAGCAGTGACAACAATGCTACTTTGGCAAAGCCGGAAACCGTATCCGGCAAGTTGCCCAACCCGAAATTGGCTAATCCCAAGATCGTTGCGGAAAACAAGATAACGCCTGAAAAGCCGGCCAGTACACCCGGTGCTGAAAGTTATGTGGCGCAGGTCGGTGCATATTCAAATGCCAGTACGGCAAAAAGCGAGTTAAACCTGCTTAAAAGCTGGGGTTTCAAGGCGTATACCGAAAAGTCCGGAGATACGATACGTGTTCGTATCGGACCATACACCGAGCGTGAAAAGGCGGAGAAGGTGGGCAAGATGCTGGAGAAGCATGGTTTGCATCCGGTTATCCTCAGTGCCAAATGACGGGAGTCGATTTTACGGTAGCCGGGATATTGCTGGTTTCGATGTTGCTGGGTTTGTGGCGCGGTTTGATTTATGAAGTGATGGCATTGCTGGGTTGGCCAATCGCTTTTATTGCAAGCAAGTTGTTTGCAGGTGAATTGGCTACGCGGTTGCCTTCGATGCAGGAACCGCTCCGCGTTGCCGCATCTTATGCGGTTATGTTCATAGCAGTTTTGATTGCATGGGCGATCCTGACCAGGCTGATCTCAAAGTTGATCAAGGTGGTCGGTGCCGGTTGGACAGACAGGGTGCTGGGTGCGTTGTTCGGGGTATTTCGCGGTGCCTTAGTCGTGCTTGTTCTGGTGTGGTTGATTGGGTTGACGAATCTGTTTGAACATAAATACTGGCGGGATGCGATGACGGGCAGAAGTCTTGAAACGGTTGCGCTTTTTACCAAGTCATGGCTTCCGGATATCGTTGCCCAGCGTATCCATTATGGAAATCGTGGCTAATTAATTAGGGAAATATCATGTGCGGTATTCTAGGAGTGATTGCGCAATCACCTGCCAATCAGCTTTTGTATGAAGGTTTGCAGGTCTTGCAACATCGGGGTCAGGATGCTGCCGGTATTGCCACTCTGGATGGGCGTACATTCCATCTGCATAAGGGCAACGGTCTGGTACGTGATGTTTTCCGCACCCGCAACATGCGGGCCCTGGAGGGGAATGCGGGCATCGCTCATGTTCGCTATCCGACAGCAGGATCGGCAGTGGATCATAATGAAGCGCAGCCATTCTATGTGAATTCCCCGTTCGGCATCATGCTCGGCCACAACGGCAATCTGACCAATACCGCCGAGCTGCAGAAACAACTTTTCGTCGATGACAGGCGTCACGTCAATACCAACTCCGATTCCGAAGTGCTGCTGAATGTGCTGGCACACGAGCTGCAAATTAAATCCAAGGGGCTAAGGCTTGATGTGCCGACCATATTCGAATCGGTTGCAGGCGTTCACCTGCGTTGCAAAGGTGCATATGCGGTCGTTGCGATCATTGCCGGTTATGGCTTGCTGGCATTTCGCGATATCTACGGCATCCGGCCTCTGGTGATCGGCGTGAATGAGACCGGGCAGGGGATAGAGTATCTGGTTGCATCCGAGAGCGTCGCTTTGGATACACTGGGATTCAAATACCTGCGTGATGTGGCACCCGGTGAGGCGGTGTTTGTCGATTTCGACGGCAAGTTGCATAGCCAGCAATGCAGCGAAAAATCCAAGTTGAATCCCTGTATCTTTGAATACGTTTATTTTGCCCGCCCCGATTCAGTGATTGATGGCATATCGGTATATGAAACCCGTCTTTACATGGGCGAGTTCCTGGCGGAGAAACTTAAAAGGGTATGGGACGGGGTGGATATCGATGTGGTGATCCCCATCCCGGATTCAAGTCGCCCAAGTGCATTGCAGCTAGCCAATCGACTCGGCATCCCGTTCCGCGAGGGGTTTGTGAAAAACCGTTACATCGGCCGCACATTCATCATGCCGGGGCAGAGTATGCGCAAGAAGTCTGTACGCCAGAAACTGAATGCCATAGGCGTCGAATTCAAGGGGAAAAATGTATTACTGGTCGATGACTCCATCGTTCGCGGCACGACCAGCCGTGAAATCGTGCAGATGGCACGCGATGCCGGTGCATTGAAAGTTTATTTTGCTTCTGCGGCGCCGCCGGTTCGCTTTCCGAATGTCTACGGTATCGATATGCCGAGCAGGAACGAACTGATTGCCACCGGGCGCAGTGACGATGAGATATGCGCTGAGATCGGTGCAGATGGTCTGATCTACCAGGATTTGGAGGACCTTAAATCTGCTGTGCGCAAGGCCAATCCGGACATCCTCGATTTTGATGCGTCATGCTTTGATGGAAAATACATCACCTGTGATATCACACCACAATACCTTGACCTGATCGAGGCGGCGCGAGGAGCTGACATGGCTGATACGGCGATAGAAGATGACCAGATGGAGTTGAATCTGGCGATGAGCGCATCCTCGATGTAATAGCTGCCACTGTCCGAAGGATATTTTGTTTGTTGAACCTGCATTCCTTGCAGTTTGTCTTGCCTTTGTATTGAACCTTATATCCTTAGTTGCACCACGAAGTACACGAAGAAAAAAATCGGGTTATTTAGTATTTCAGCTTCACTTTTTGGTGACCTGTTAATAGTAGTGAAAATACAATGAAAATGCTTCGTGATCATCGTGTCACCTCGTGGTGAAATGAGCTTTTTAGGTTCAAACGGGAAGTCATGCATCGTGTTGACGAAAGCATGGGCGGGTGTTACTTTCCGGTTGCGCCGATTTGAGGATCAGCTTGCGGGCGC
>JBGSMU010000228.1:0-8118 GCA_041739955.1 Gallionella sp.
AAAGAAAAGCTGGTAGCATGAACGCCACTTCTTGGAAGACGAAAAACCGAGGGAAGCTCATACATCTTCTTCATCTGGCTGGCTATGTGCATTAATGGAAACTTCAATTTTCCCAGAAATTTTTAATTCACTGCCTGACACTGTGTGCCCATCAGCCAATTGAAGAGAAACGCTGTCACCCTCAATGTCTCGCAAACCAATTCCAAGATTATCCATCAGCTTCACCGTATCTTCAGCATGCGAGCGTTGGAACTTTGGGTAGCGCAATTCAATCCAAACCTCGAGGTTCCCATCAAATATATTGTCTAGGCCAAGCTTTTCAAATTTCTGATCTTCGAAATATTGTTTGATTAAATCGAAAGCGGGGCCCGCTGGGCGGAATCTAGTTTTTTCTGATTGCTGCACATTAGCTGCGGATTGCGGAGTACTGGTTGTAGGCGAACTGAATTCAGTCATTAATGGTTGACCAAAGGCAATGCTCTTTACATGCGACTTGCGGATGCGTTCTTTAGTTGCTTTTTGAGCATCATCAGATAAAACCATGCTTGTGGTTGGCGGGAGGGTTGATGTTTTACTTTTCAAAAGCCACGCAATATGAGACTCCAGAGAAGATCCACGCAAAGAAGGGTTCTGTATCAAGGCTACATGATTGTCAAAAATTGCGAAGAACAGCACACCAGGGATGTATTCTTGGTTTTTTCCGCCCTTCTTTGGCTGGGGTGGTATTGCCCCAAGCGAAAGACTCGTTGCTTGGGGATCGTCAGTAATAACAGCTTGTGATTTTCCACGCTCATAAGTTGATAGGTAGCCACAGAGCATTTTATCAACAACCTTGTGTTTACCGATCACGCGGATTTCAGTGCTTTGGGGATCCATAGGTTCCATACGCTGACTGGCTGTGTGCAAGCTCCCAAGCGCAGCACTCACAAGTTGTTGCAACGTCCGTCCATTTTTTGGATTGATAATACAGCGACGGTACCCAATTGCTTTGGAGCTTGTGGCTTTCTTTGCTTTCATCCCACCCCCTCAATATCTTTATATAATTTGGGATATCCTGATGTTCATTATCACTGCAATTCACCCAATACAGCAAACCACAAGTTACAACACCCCTAAACAGCGCCCAACGACCCCGTTAGACCCCCGTTAAAAACGCCTTACGGGATTTTTTGCTAGGCAGGGGCGCACCCGAGGGGGTGTGGCGGCTGTGGGGGCCTTTTTTGCAATCGGGGAAATTCAGCCATTCCAGGCACCCTCCAGCGCGCTCCTCAACACATCGCTGATGCTGGCCTGTAAACCCTGCGGCAGGCCGCGTTGTTCATCCGGGACGATCGGTCTGGCGGGGATGTCGCCCCACAGGTGGGGGAATTCTGCCTTGGTGCCGCCGAAGTTCTGCATTGCGGCCTGCACCATCAGCGAGGTGAGCGTCACGGTATCGTTGCCCAGCACGGTGGAAGCAAACTGGGTGGAGAGCGATCGCGATTCCCCGATCAGCGGCTTCTTGTTCGCCAGGAACGATACGCCCTTTTTCGACAGCGCGCCTTTTTTGGTGAAGTTGCGGCTGCCGCCGTGCAGTGCAGCGCGCAGCGTGGCGTCGGCATTGGGTGCCCACGGCTCGCCGTAGGGGTCTTCGCTCTTGACGAAGCGTTCGCGGGTGAATTCCTGCATCACCTCGCCGATGCCCATCAGCGCGCCCTGCGGGTTCTCGCCCTGCGCGATCAGCCGGTCGAATGCCTCGAATACGCCGCCGTCGGTGATCTCGACCTTGATCATGCTGCTGTACCGGTGGCCGCAACTCCCGCTGCCTCGATGCGTGCGGCGATCTCCGGCGTATAGCCCGGCAGCAGCTTGGCCAGCTCACGCGCCTTATCCAGCGCCAGCTTGCCCGCCAGCAGCAGGGTGATGAGTTTGTCGATGGTATCCGGCACCACGTCGACCAGCAGCGGGGCGAGGTCTTGCGCCAGCGCGGCGGCGAGATCGGGCGGCAGGCTGTTGATCTTGGCCACCGCGAATTGCTGCAGCTCGGGCGGCACGACTCCGGCTGGGCTTGCGCCAGGCGCGTAATCGAAGCCCTTGCCAATGCCGACCGGAGCACCGGTCTTCGGATCAATGGCATCCCACCCATCCGGGGGTTTACCTTTGCCAGCGGCAATAGCCATCATGTACTTTTCTTTGGTCACTGCCGTCACCCAGCATGCACAACCGAAATCGTTGATTGGAAAGTGCGACTGCCAGAAGGGATGCTCCGGTGGCAGCGTCAAACCATCCCAGCTCACATGCAGCGGGCGCGGCGTGGTCACGCTATCGTTGTGGTGGTATTGCCAGCAGGGCATCACCTTGAGCAGGGCCGGGTCGTTGAGTTGCTTCCAGCGGCCCGCCGCGTAGCTGGTGGCCATATTGGTCTGGTAGATCACCTTCGTGCGCCAGGCTTCGCCGCCCCTGGTGCCTTCGCCAGTCCAGCCCGTCCAGCCGTGTTCGGCCACGATGCGTTTGAAATTCTTGCGAAAGGCTTCCAGCCCGGTGCCCAGCTCCAGCGACTCGTCCATCGCCCCGCGCAGATCCTGCAGCAGATCCGCACCCTGCGCCCCGGCCACGATAAAGGCGCGGTCGTGTGCCGCGCGCTCGATGTCGTCCCACGCCTCGGTGGGCAGGTTTAATTTCTGCCGGAAGAACTCAAGCTGCTCGGCAAAGGGTTGGTTGAAGGGTGGATGGGTAGGCATGACAAGGCACTACGCCGCGCGCACGCCTTCCTCGCGCACCGTGAACCAGATCGGATCGCCCGGTAATGGGTTCCCGCCGATCGTCGCCACAACCCAAGCGATGCAATCGCCGAAGTGTCCCGGTGTGCCGGGATCGAAGTCGCCAGAGGTGATCACATATTCGGCTTTATGTGGATCTGTCCCGCTGATCGTCGCCGTGCGCGTAAACGTCGATCCATCATTGCGGCGGAACTTCATCTCCAAGGCCGACGCAGCCGATAGATCGTCCGGCAGTTGGCCTTTTTGGGTATTGATGCCGATCAGCATTCCCGTGCCGGGCGAATAAATATGTGGTGCATCATCACTCATTGCATTCTCCCTCGTATCGGGCCATCAAGCGCCAGCTCGCGCACCAGCGGCCCGTCAAAATCCATTTGCCGCGTCAGACTCCCCGCGAGATCCAGCCGCCGTACCAGCGCGCCATCAAACGCCAGGCTGCGCGTCATCGGTGCGGCGAGATCCAGTCGGCGGGTGATCGGGCCGTTGAAGTCAAGCCGCGCGATCGGCAGGGTGATCCACCCGCCAAGCCCGCTAATGGATACCGGGCCAGCACCAAACCCTAAGCCGTTTACGCTTACCATAATGACAACTTCCGTTTACTTTTTATGGGCTGATTCGGGTTGTATGCGCCCGTCCCGTCAGCGGTATTGAAATACTGAACCCTGCCGATCCTGCTGCCTGCATCATCAATAAATATCTCAATACCGGTGACATCATCGATCCCGCTATCATTGAATTTCGCGGCCTCCAGCTTCTCCAGCCGCGCATCCATCGCCACGATCCGCTGGCGCGTGTAGTACCAGTCGTTGATGATCGTGCCGCCAGCAACATAGAACTCGACCGTCTTAATGATCCACCGGCCAGTCTCACCAGGCGGCGTGTAAAAAACCTTGGCGCGCGCCTTGTAGTAACCATCGTTGAACATCCCGACCGTGACAGGTGGAGCGACATAGTCACCATCAGCATATCCGGTGGTATCTTCGACCATTGCAAGCTCAAGGTCTGGAAGCGCAGGGGTTGATGAGTCCATAAACAGTTTGGTAACGTGATCAAGGATGTAGTTGTCATCCAATCTATGCAAGGTAAGTTGCGGCACAACGCCAGTGACAGGCATACCGTTATAAACAAGCGTCATGCTGAAGTTGTGTGTCTCCGGCGCAGAAACCACCGCCGTGGAAGTATGGACTTCACCACCCTCAATAAAATCCTGAACTGCAAACATATTCGGGTCGGTATTTGTCGCTGTCGATGTATGGACTTCACCACCCTCAACATAATCCTGAACCGCTGGGTTGGCCAGTGCACCCCATCCGATACTATTAACCTTGACTCCGTTAGCAGCGGAGGCAGTGTTGTTGAATACACCCATGTAGATGTGTGTTAAATCTATGTAGGTCGCATCAACGCTCGCTGGAACACGCTCAACGTCATTCACTAATATGCGGAAGCTCGTTCCGGTAACTTCAAGCGTTATCTTTACATCTGTGTTTGCGAGGAAAACTGCATCCGAGCCAGTCACTAGCAAGTTGAGTGCGCCAGCAGCAAGTTTGTAAAGAGTTACCTTGCCTGCACCTGTGACCATTGCGAGATAGCCGTTTAATCCGGTTTCCTCAACCAAGCCAGCATACATCCGCAGATTCGCGTCAAGAACAGGGTACTTGACGGTGGCTTCAACGATACCCTCACTGGCTGGGAGAACAGCGGAGTGAGTGCTACGGATCAACTGCACTCCTTTGTAGTTTGATTGCGCGTACCCTGCGCCACCTATTACATCAAAATTCAGGACAGGAGTTACTGCACCCCATATACCACCGGTGTCGGCGGTATGCGCATCGACTGAAACCGTGGATGCTTCGGTAAGCGTATCGAAAATAGAAATTGTCATTTTGTCAGCACCCTCACAAGTCCGTCTGCCAGCGCGCGACCGCCTGTGGTTCCGTCTGGATGAATGTTATCGCTCAAGAACCAGTTGCGCGTTGAGCCATAGCCGTATTCGCTATACGACTCACCGAACACATACTGCATATCAATGAATGCCGTGAAATTAAGGACAGCCAAGTCATAAAGGACAGTGGTGTAATCACTCATCGGGTAGGTGTGTGACAGTCCGTTCGCGGGGGCTGCAACCAGTAAAATGTCGGCTGTCGGCACGGCGGTCTTGGCTCGCGTAATCATGGTCTGCATGTCTGCGCTGTACTGCGCTGGTGTGCGATTCAGGTTTTGGTCATTCACCCCCAAGAACATGATGACGGTATTTGGTGCAAGCGCCGCTAATCCGGTTTGCCATTCAGCCGCGTTGACTGCCGCGAACTGCTGCGCACGACCACCGGAACAGCCGAGCTTATGAACCGTCACGCCGTTTGCAGTTGAGGTCTTGCCGTTCAACCCACAAAGCTTAACGGTGCCGGAGACAACCTCAAGGTCGAGTGTCCACGCTGTTGCAGGAACGCCAGCGAGGGCGGTAACAGTTAAGCCGGAGCCAGTGCCGACATTCAAGGCTGTCCAACCACCGCCATCCCAGCGATAACGAATCTGCCCTGCTGTACCAGCGATATGAAACAGGTCAACCCCTGTCATCCCGGCTTCGCCCGTGCACTGTATATTCGAGCCAACGGTGGAGCTTGATACTTGTGCAAGGTCTGGTGATGTGCTGGTGTAGTAGGTCGCCGCAGACCATGTGCCTGTTCGGGTAGAGCCGTCTATACGCGAACCATCCACGCTGCTATTAAAACCGGATGTCGGCAGGTAGCTGCCAAAGCCGCACCAACCAGCAGAGCCAACACCAAACTCAGCATTGAGTGAGTCGCACAACGCCTTGATATAACGTCCGTTGTTCTGCGTGTAGGAATCCCCGAGGACTGCTATCGTGGACTGAATCGCCTCGCCGACTTTCAGCTTGCGAGTGCGCATCCTGAATTCGCGCAGGTGGTACTCGCCGATGATGAACGGAATGACAGTGACAGGAACCGCGACCGGAGCCGCTGGTATCCCACCCGCCTCTGTGCTTTGCAGCTCCATGATTATGGGTTTCCGTCCGCTTCACCCATATAGGTCATCACGATGTTTGAGGTTGGCGTGAATGCCAGTGAATTTAGGGTGATATCTCCAGCGCCGCCAGTCACAGACAAGTCGCCATCTTCTATATGAGTGACACCATCAGCCTTCATTTTGCGCCACCAAGCGCCTGTGCCTGTTGCGTGAATCGTTGCGGCTGCTGCCGGTAGCCCCGGAGTTAATACACCATCTACCGCAGGCGGTGCATAAGGCGTATCCAACACAAATGTGCCCAACTTGATTTGCGTGGTGATCGCCGCGCCTGTCGCTGGCCTTGGAGCGCTATAACATTGAAGTAATGCGCCTCCGCCAACAAATGATGTCTTGTAATCCATCTTTCCATTTCGTAAAACCGGGTTCTGTCCGACTGTCATGATGTTTCCTTTCGTTAAAAATTAAACAGCGTTTTCATCCTGTACATCGGCCATCCCAGCCAGCGCGGCCAGTTGGAAGCCCTGCGCCATGACCTTGCGCAGATCGTCCAGCGGCAGCGCGCCGTAGGCTGCGGTGAGTGCGGCTTGCAGCTGCTGCATGCTCTCGGCGTTGTTCACCAGATCCTCGATATGGGTCATGACTGCCGCCCAGGCATCGGCGGATTCGGTGTCGAGGGCAATACCTGCCTCGGCAAACTGTGCCGCGCCTGTATCCGGCTTTACCGGCTGCGCACCGACCGGAGGTGCAGCCTCCACCCACTCACCGCCATAGGTGTCCTGGATGTATTTGAGCGTGGGCTTGAATCCCATCTGGCTGATCTTGCTGTCGCGCTCGGCGGTGGTGTTGCTGTCTTCTTCGTCTTCGCACTTGCGCCACACTTGCGGCAGCGCGGCACCGGGGAAATTCCACTCGGTGAGCCATTTGATGACGGTGGCATTCAGGCTCATGCACACCAGGTCGGCATCGGCCTTGACGATATCGGCGCGAACGTCGCCTTGCAGTTCGTCATTGCCCAGCTTGCCGGGTGTGCCTTGCGTGCTGGCTGTCTGCCCCAGTGTGATGCGGGCGATGGCTGCATCCATGCGGTCGTACAGAGAGGTGTAATCTGCCGTTCCGCCGCGCGTGGCTTCCAGCAGCTCGGCGGTCATACCCTCCGGGAAGATGATGGCGCTATCGGTCTGGATCGCTTGCAGCGCATTGAGCAGCTTGTCCTGGTCTTCTTTAGATGTCCCAGGCTGATACTTTCCGGTCGCAGTCGGGCTGCCAAATTTCTCCAGGAAGATCAGCCAGAATTTAACGCCGCTGCGTTTGAAGAACACCGGCCAGTAGAGCCAATGCGCAAGGCCGAGGCCATAGGGTTCGTCATCGTGATCGCTGCCGGTGGCAAAGTGCCAGAACTTCTTCTCGGGCAATTCCTCGCCCATCGGGTTGGCCGAGGTGCGCAGCCGCAGCGACATATCCGGCGCAAAACCAAAGCGGCGGCGATCGCGCACCTTGATGCCGTTGCGCGTGGTGTCCAGCACGATTTTGCCATCCTCCACCGCATACAGCGGCTCGGCCACGGCATAGCCGTAGAACACGCCGTACAGCATTTTCTCGGTAACATCGTCGAACGAGATCTTCTTCAATTGTTCGTCGATGAATTCCGCCGCCTTTTTGTCGATCAGTTTTTTTCCGCCAGGCATCACTTCCCAAGGGCGCGAAGTCACCGCGCGCACGCGCTGGCCGAAGCAGGCTTTCACCTGGTCATCGCGCAGCACTTCCTGATAGATCAGCAGGTCACCGTTGCCCTTGAGTGCCAGCAGCCGGTCGGTGGACGGCAACAGCGGCAGGCCGTCAACGTAGCCGCGCGTGATGTCGCGCCCGTCGCGCGTGGTGGCGATCTCGTCCTTCTGATCCTTGTTTAAGTTCTTAGCCATTGATTACCTCACATGTATCCGGCCATGCCGCCGGATGCGGCGACGCGACGGCCTGCGGATTGATATTCGATAGGCACAACATCCCGCTTCATCGCGTAGTGGCCAAGGAACAGGCTGATCGCCGCATCGCCGTGGCGTTGTAGCTGCGGGCCGTCGCCTCTTTGTGTTTTGGTCTTGGGTAGCTTGGGCGTGCCGTCGATCACGCGCAGCGCGCGTAGGTCGTCGCGCGTCTGGCTGTCCCTGGGGATGTCGTCCAGCGTGCCGTCCTGTAGCGCGGCCTTGAAGCGCGGCATGTTGGCCAGGTAGAACGAATCGTGCTTATCCGGTTGTCACAGACATCCACTAGCGGTAGTATGTTGAGTATCTGCCCCCAAGTGGAATAATCATGGTTATCGACGTACTTGAGCGAGACGATCTGCCGTTCCCGCGCTCGCTGCCGGAGTTTCAACGAC
>JBGSMU010000235.1:0-8199 GCA_041739955.1 Gallionella sp.
GGTGCGTCATTTTAAATTCGACTATCAAGCGCTGTATTCCAATCGCCTCTTCCAGGGGGTTCAGGTTTTCTCGCTGGATATTTTCTATAAGCGCCATTGCCAGTGCAGCATTGTCCGGAACACTACGTACCAATACCGGCACATGTGTAAGTCCTGCCAATTGTGCAGCACGCCAACGCCTCTCCCCTGCAATGATTTCATAACTATTATCAGCCAACTGTCGTACCAGTATTGGCTGCATAATTCCCTGAGACTTGATAGAGGCTGCCAGATCCTGCAAAGAATTCTCATCCATGTGTGACCGTGGCTGGTATTTCCCCGGCTTTAAGAGGGTAACGTTCAAGTCCCTCATCACCTCGTCTTTTTCACTTTTTCCCCCGGTAAGTAACGCGTCCAATCCACGTCCTAACCCTTTATGTAGTTTTGCCATAATCCTATCCCCTTACTCCGTAACGTTTTTTTTTGCTGCGTTATTCAATAATTCTCCGGCCAATGCCAGGTATGCTCGAGTACCCTTGGATGCCTTGTCGTGATACAACACTGGCACCCCAAAGCTGGGCGCTTCTGCCAATCTCACGTTTCGCGGGATGATTGTCCGATAGACTTTGCTACCGAAATGCTCCAGCAATTGATCGGAAACTTGTTGAGCCAATGAATTTCTCGGATCAAACATGGTGCGTAGCAGACCTTCAATCTCCAATTCCGGATTTAGGCTTGCCCTTACCTTTCGAATGGTATTTACCAGGTCGCTCAAGCCCTCCAACGCATAATATTCACACTGCATTGGAATCATCACTGACTTGGCAGCACATAAACCGTTCAGTGTCAGTAAATTCAACGCTGGAGGACAATCGATTAGTATGAAATCATATTCATGCGCAACCAGTTGCAATGCCTCTTTCAGTCTTGTTTCACGCCGAGGCTGATCTACCAGCTCAATCTCCGCTCCCGCAAGCTCCCTGTTTGAAGGCAATAGGTCGTATTTCCCACTATCTGCATAGATACGCGCCTCTGCTATCGTTTTGCTACCTAGAAGAACATCGTAGATACTAGATTGCAGGTCTCGCTTGTCTATACCGCTACCCATCGTGGCATTACCCTGTGGGTCCAGATCAATCAGAAGTACGCGCTGCTTTGCCGCTGAAAGACTCGCGGCAAGATTCACGGTAGTAGTGGTCTTGCCGACCCCGCCCTTCTGGTTGGTTATTGCCAGTATCTTATTCATATTTCTTTACCCCCTGCATGTTGCTATAACCAAACTTCGGGCCGCCTGCAAACCCGGTACTTGCAGTGATATTACTTGTTCAACCAGACAGCCTTCCGGCACCCCTGCCAACTCATGTTCTGGCAAACCCTTCATTGCGACCCACCGCCCGCTAGATGAAATCAAATGTCTAGTAAGGCGCAGGAAATCACCAAGCTCGGCAAATGCTCTAGAAATGATTCCATCAAATTTGTATTTTGGCTGCCAATGCTCTACTCGATCACAGTGAACGCTCACATTCTTCAATCCAAGTTCAATAATTACCTGCTGAACGAAGCTGGTTTTTTTGCTGTTACTATCCAGCAGGCTTATCTGCCAATCCGGTTTGGCTATCGCAATCACTATGCCGGGCAAACCAGCACCACACCCGACATCGAGCCATCTACCGGGCCATAAATGTGTTGTTACGGCAAGACTATCAAGCAAGTGATTACTCACCATCTGCCTCGGATCACGTACAGCCGTAAGATTAAATACCTTGTTCCATTTTTCAAGCAAAACTAAATACTCCAGCAACTTTTCCTGCGCATTCATATCTAGGCACACACCCAGCGAATCGATACCACGCTGCAGTATCTCTCTATTGCTCACGCTAGTTTCTTTTTTGATTGGTCATCGCTAAATCCGCGCTTGAGATGCACCAGTAATAGCGATATCGCTGCAGGCGTTATTCCAGAGATTCGGGCGGCTTGCCCTACTGTTTCCGGTTTGTGCTGGTTCAGCTTTTGCTGAACTTCAATTGACAGGCCGCGCACTTTGCAATAATCGATTTCCTCAGGAAATCGCATCTTTTCATGCTGTTCATTTCTCCCGATTTCGTCATGCTGCCTATCTATATATCCTTGGTATTTTGCCTGTATTTCAACTTGTTCCGATACTACATTATTAATAACTCCCTCACCGGCTCCAGGCAATGTCATCAGGCTTGTATAACTTACATTTGGACGTCGCAACAATTCAAACAGCGAATATTCTCGCTCTATAGGCTTGCCTAGAACCCTTACACCCTCCTCTACCGGAAGAATTCGAGGATTCACCCAAGTACCACGCAATCGCTCCCGCTCCACAGCGATTGCTTCTCGTTTTTGCTCGAATGCCTGCCAGCGTACATCGTCTACAATACCCAACCTGCGTCCAGTTTCAGTTAGCCTAAGGTCGGCGTTGTCTTCGCGTAGTTGCAATCGATATTCGGCACGGCTGGTAAACATCCTGTATGGCTCCGATGCTCCAGAAGTAATCAAATCATCGACCATCACACCCAAGTAAGCCTCGTTCCGAGGCGGACACCATGCCTCCCGCTCTTTCACATAGAGAGAAGCGTTGATTCCCGCCAACAATCCTTGTGCGGCCGCTTCTTCATAACCCGTTGTTCCATTAATCTGTCCCGCAAAGAACAAACCATTAATCGCTTTCGTTTCCAGCGAGCTTTTCAAACCCCTCGGGTCGAAATAATCGTATTCGATTGCGTAACCAGGCCGCAGGATATGTGCATTTTCAAGGCCACTGATCGATCGCACCAGATTCAGCTGCACATCAAATGGCAAGCTGGTCGATATTCCATTGGGATACACCTCGTTCGTACTTAACCCTTCGGGTTCGAGAAATATCTGGTGGGACGACTTCTCGGCAAAACGTGTAATCTTATCTTCAATTGATGGGCAATATCGAGGGCCCACGCCTGCAATTACACCAGTAAACAATGGTGAACGATCCAAGCCCTCGTGAATAATGTCGTGAGTTCGCTGGTTGGTTTCAGTTATCCAGCATGGAAGTTGTCGGGGGTGCTGTGCGGCATTACCCAGAAAGGAAAATACAGGCAAGGGACTATCACCGGGCTGCTCGCGCATTACCGAATAGTCGATAGTTCGACCATCTATGCGCGGAGGCGTGCCAGTCTTTAACCGCCCCACCGGGAGACTCAACTCACGCAACCTATGAGCCAAACTAATGGAAGGCGGGTCACCAGCTCGCCCGGCTGGATAGCTTGCTTGACCTACATGTATGAGTCCTGACAAAAATGTGCCGGTCGTTAACACAACCGTTTTAGAACTAAAGCGAAGACCAAGTTGTGTAATGACTCCGCACACCCTGTTCTGCTCTAGCAACAAATCATCCACAGCCTGCTGAAATAGCCAAAGATTATGCTGGTTTTCCAATTTTGAGCGTATCGCTTGTTTGTATAACAAACGATCAGCCTGCGCACGTGTGGCACGCACTGCAGGCCCTTTACTTGAGTTCAAGATTCGAAACTGGATACCACCTTCGTCTGTAGCCACAGCCATCGCACCACCCAGAGCATCCACCTCCTTGACCAGATGCCCCTTCCCTATCCCTCCGATAGAAGGGTTGCAAGACATCTGCCCCAAAGTTTCAATATTGTGGGTAAGCAGCATAGTTTTACATCCCGCGCGCGCGCTGGCAAGGGCTGCCTCCGTGCCGGCATGTCCACCACCCACCACAATCACATCGAAAATATTTGGGAATTTCATTGTGCAACCACATCTAAATGGAGGCGCATCATACAACAGGCCAAACAGAAACCAAAACCAATTGTTTCACGTGAAACAACGACAATCACTTCCCAATACAGAATCTGGAAAATATTTCGCCCAACAGATCGTCGGGAGTGAATTCGCCAGTTATCTCGCTCAATGATCTCTGGGCCAGTCTCAGCTCTTCGGCAAACAATTCTGCGCTACCTATCACCTCCCCAGCGCACAATAAATGTGTATGCGCTATTTGTAGCGCGCGCAAATGCCGTTCCCTTGCCATGAAAGCCCCGCTTTCCTGATCACGCCAACCCACAGCTTCCATCAGCCTGGATCGCAACTCTTCAATTCCCTCCCCCGTTTTGGCTGAAAATTCAATGAGGGGTAACAAGAAAGATTGGTCGTAGTTCTTTCCTTTCAATAAATCGACTTTGTTCATCAATACTAAAAGTGGAATACCGGTTGGTAAACTCTCCAATATTTTCCTGTCTTCCTTGGTAAAACCTTTTGAGGCATCAATTAAAAGCAGGATCAAGTCCGCCTTGTGCAGTGTCTGGTGTGTACGCTCTATCCCCATGTTTTCAACAACATCGTCAGATTCACGTAATCCCGCAGTATCCATAATGTGTAATGGCACACCAAAGATCTGGATCGTCTGGCGTATCACATCTCGAGTTGTGCCCGGCACATCGCTAACCAACGCTATCTCATCTCCCGATAGTCGATTAAGCAAACTGGACTTGCCAACATTGGGTTGCCCTGCAATGACGACATGAGCTCCCTCCCGTAGCAGGCAGCCCTGCTTTGCCGTATCGAGAATTTGTTGCAGTCGACCGCACAAGTCGACTACTGACGCATCGCGTTGCCTGATATCAACGGCATCAACCTCCTCTTCCGGAAAGTCCAGCATCGCTTCAACCAGCATGCGCAACCTTATCAGTCCATCAAGCAGATTGCGAATTGCATCAGAAAAATCTCCACGCAATGAGCGCATCGCGCTTCGCGCAGCTTCAGCCGTATTCGCTTCAATCAGATCGGCAACACTTTCCGCTTGTGCAAGATCAAGCTTGTCATTCAAGAAAGCGCGCTTGGTAAATTCCCCAGGTTGAGCCAGGCGTGCGCCTAATTCCAAACACCGATTCAGGAGCAATTGCAAAACCGCTGGACCACCATGGCCCTGCAACTCAAGCACATTTTCACCGGTAAATGAATGGGGAGCCTGAAAATACAAAGCGATACCCTGATCAAGAGTATCGCCATTTGCGTCCAGGAAGTTACTGTAAACTGCTTGCCGAGCGGCAGGCAATTTGCCTATTATTCCACGTACCAATGCTTCGATGTGATTTCCCGAGACCCTTATTACCCCGACCCCGCCCCTACCTTGTGCAGTAGCAATGGCCGCAATAGTATCAACGTTTCGCAGCGACACCTTTTTTCTCAGTTTCTGCAGATTTGGTGATATACCATTGTTGAGCGATAGACAACAAATTGTTAACAATGGAATACAGCACCAACCCTGCCGGGAAGAAGAAGAACATTACACTGAAAGCTATTGGCATGATTTGCATCACCTTGGCCTGTATTGGGTCGGCAGGTTTAGGGTTAAGACGCATTTGTACAATCATGCTCAAACCCATTACCACCGGTAATATGTAGTATGGATCTGCGGCTGACAAATCGGTAATCCAGCCGAAAAATGGCGCATAACGCATCTCAACACTCGCCAAAATCGACCAATATAAGGCAATAAATACTGGAATCTGTATCAAAACCGGCAAACATCCACCCAGGGGATTAATCTTCTCGGTTTTGTAAAGATCCATCATTGCACGATTCAATTGCTCGCGATCATCACCATACTGCTGTTTGATCTTCTCCAGTTTTGGGGCTACTAGCCGCATCTTGGCCATAGAGCGGTAACTTGCCGCAGACAGCGGGAAGAACAACAGCTTGATAATAAAAGTAAGAAGGATAATGGCTACACCCCAATTGTGGGTCCAATCGTTAAACAGTGTCATCAGCCAAAAAAGTGGTGTAGCAACAATGGTCAACCAACCATAATCAACGGTTAAACCTAAACCAGGAGCTATTTTATCCAAGCGGGTCTGAGCTGGCCCAGCATACAGCCTTGAGCTAATGATTGCTTTTTGTCCGGGTTCAACTACTTGCTCTTGCTGTACTACGCCCACGGCATAAATATCACCATCCAGTTTGCGGGTGAAATATTCACGGGGAGTATTCTCTTTAGGCAACCAAGCTGTTACAAAATAATGTTGCAACATGCCAATCCAACCATCATCCGCTTGCTTAGGATAATTGATTGAGCCCTTTTCTATCGACTCGAAGTCGACTTTCTGGAATTTTTCTTTGTCTGTATAAACAGCTGCGCCCGTGTAGGTTGGCAAAAATCTCGAACTACCCTCGGGTGCTTCGCTATCTCTAACCAATTGAAAATACGCACTAATTGAAACTGGATGATTTCCCGTGTTTTCAAGCTCGTATGCTACATCAATCAAGTAGTTTGACTTGTGGAAGGTAATGATTTTTGTTGCCTTAATTGAACTCCCACCAATTTCTTTCAGCTTTACCTGCACCTCTTCGGCAGTTCCCGAAAGTTCATAGCTATCCTGCTCCGCAACAAACTCGCTATTGTGATTGGGTAACCCAGTACCAAGCAGACCACTTTGTGCGACATAATTGTGGGAGCCCTCACCGTGCTGAAACAATATTACAGGCTTGGTCTTATCTTGTCCGTCTGGGTGCTTCAACAACTCAAGATGATTGATATCTCCACCGATGGCATTTATTTCAGCTTCGATTAAGTCCGTCTTAACACGTATCGTTTTGCCTTCAACCGGCTTCACACCTTGACCGTCTATTGCGGATATCCCAGCATTTGAGGATGACGTTTGCGTTGGTGTAAGGGTTTTCGACGTCGATAACCCTTTAACTACAGAAACATCCTGTTGAATATATCTTTCCGGATGTTGGTAGCGCTGCCAGCCATCCCAAACCAACACCAGTGAAAAAGCGAAGATTAAAAACAAAAATAGTCGTTGAAGGTCCATGTTTAACCTAAGTGTTAAGGCACGGGATCATACCCGCCCGAATTCCAGGGGTTGCAGCGCAGTAATCGTTTTATTCCTAGCCAACCGCCTTTGATAACACCATACTTGGATATGGACTCGCTTGCGTAATGCGAGCAACTGGGAGTAAATCGGCATGTCGGTGGACTTAATGGACTAATCAAGTATTGATAGGCATGGATCAAAGAGATCACAATTCTGCGCATTTACTCATTACCTGACTTAATAATGCCGTCAAATTATCGTTATATTTTTGAGGATTTTCAGTACTTGCAAATCTCACCATTACAACGACATCAATATTACGCGCCTTAATGCTGTGACGACGAAATGTTTCCCTTACCGCTCTTTTAGCGCGATTCCGATCTACAGAACTAGGTAAGATTCTTTTGCTTGAAATTATGCCAAGTCTGCCATTGTTTCTCCTGCTAGAAACAAAAAAAACTTTGAAATACTTATTGGCTATACTGTCAGCGTGAACTACATGGTCAAATCCGTCTTGACGCAATAATCTGTATGCAGATGTAAATCTGCCCGATGAATCAGACAGCGAGTCTTGCGCGTCCACGAGCTCGGCGAGCGTTTATTACTGCGCGCCCTCCACGTGTCTTCATACGCACCAAAAATCCATGCGTACGTTTTCTCTTGGTGACTGAAGGTTGATAGGTGCGTTTCATTTCATTTAATCCTCATAATTCGTTCAACTTGATATTACAAAGCCTTATAGCACAAGTGTCAAGTCCATTTTACTTATTTGCCTGTGGATAAGTTGGTAGAGGCAATGTAGAATATAAATTCAGTTTCCATCATTCACAACCTCCGATTGTCGTAAAAATGCAGGATATTTCCTTCTGGGATAAATGCCTCAGCACGTTTGAAAAGAGCCTGCCGCCGCAACAATATAATTCCTGGATAAAGCCTTTATTGCTTAAAAGTGAGAACGGGGCCCTTATTCTAACTGCGCCCAATAGCTTTACCTTAAAGCTGGTACAAGAACGTTTTCTTCCTGAAATTGTGCGTCAAGCAAAGATAGCCTATCCCAAAGCGCCCTCTTTTGAGTTTCGGGTTTTAGATGCCGTCTCTCCCAACAATCCTGTTGTTCAGGCTGTACCAGCAAAACCCGTTATTCCTGCCGAAAATAAACCTAAAGTAGAAACCTCTTTTCGAGGGTATGGGAAATTAAACCCCAATCTAACTTTTGATAATTTTGTTATAGGCAAAGCAAACCAGTTGGCATTTGCGGCTGCAACACAAGTAGCCGAGTTGCCAGGCGTTTCATACAACCCATTGTTTTTATATGGAGGGGTTGGGCTTGGCAAAACACATCTTCTTCAAGCTATTGGCAATCAAATACGAACAA